>JAFSCK010000066.1 GCA_017436785.1 Oscillospiraceae bacterium
CTTCAGGCCAAAACGCTTGTTGAAGCGATCAACACGTCCACCGGTGTCAACCAGCTTCTGCTTGCCGGTATAGAAAGGGTGGCACTTGGAGCAGATCTCAACACGAATGTCCTTCTTGGTAGAACCGGTAGTAAAGACATTGCCGCAAGCGCAGCGGATGGTGGTCTGTTCGTACTTGGGATGGATACCTTCCTTCATTTCGTTCACCTCTTTCGTATCAGTTAAAGGGCATAGTAACCCATAGCAATCTTTAATCGCCCGGATATCATAACACAGACGGGCGCAGAATGCAAGCACTTTTTTCAGAAAATTTTAAAAATATCGTTATTCCTGACGCTATCCGTAGGGGCCGATGCCTACATCGGCCCTTTTCCCATGGGCAGTAGTGCTTTCGGGGCGATGTGGACATCGCCCCTATGCAAAAAACTACGCTTCCTCCCAAAATAGATCATTCAGCGTCAGTCCCAAAATGCGGCAGACGCCGATGCACAGCCGGATGGTAGGGTTATAATCCCCCTTTTCGATGGCGTTGATGGTCTGTCGGGAGACCCCCAGCTTGTCCGCCAGCTCCTGCTGGGAAAGTCCCGCCGCAGCTCTCGCCTGCTTCATGGCATAGTTTTTTCCCATATTACTCCTTTTCCGGCCAGACAATGCGGATCAGGTGCATGGCCGCCAGCGAAAAGAAAACAGCAGAGAAAACCAGCATCAGATAGACATCCTCCCTTGCCGATTCTATGCCAACCCCCAGCATATTCACACCCTGCTCCGCTGCGATCTCAGCGATTCGCAGGGTTTCCTGATTGCTGCGGAACAAATGCAGGTGAGAACACCCCAAAATGCCGTACGCCAGTACAGAGGTCCAATGCTTTTTCCCAAGGGGCAGCTGGGCATGGTGGAACATGGCATAGATATGTAAAATCATCGCCTGCATCAGAAGGCCCAGAATCACAAGCGAGGCTGCATCCAGCGGCAGTTTCCAGCCCAGTTTCATGGCAGCAAACAGCACCAGAAAATAGACATAGCCGAAGCCAAAAGCCAAGCCGTTGGCCTTTCCCCGCACCTGCTGCTGCCGCTCGTCAAATTTTTCGCTTTCAAAATGCCTCTGAAAGAAACTGACGATAGCGCAAAGCCCCACCAGTGCCGCCAAAATACCAAAGAACCATAATAATACAGAACCCGCGGTCATAAACAACCACTCCTTTCTTTTGTCAAATATATCTTACAAAACTTTTCACAAAATGTCAATTATATTTTACATTCCATTGTATTTATAGAGCGGGGACACGCCCCCGCCCTACCGTTATTTTTGTTCAAACAACTTTGGATCGATCTTCTTATCCCGCCAGTAATATTCCCGGTCGTGCTCCCCGATGGGGCGAAGCACCCGGCAGGGATTGCCCACCGCCACCACATTGGCGGGGATGTCCTTCGTCACGATGCTGCCCGCGCCGATGACCGTATTATCCCCGATGGTAACGCCGGGCATGACGATGACACCCGCACCCAGCCAGCAGTTCCGGCCGATGCGTACCGGCATATTGTATTGCAGGCCCCGGCTGCGCAGCTCCGGGTCAATGGGATGCCCTGCCGTGGCCAGCACCACATTGGGTCCCAGCATGGTGCAGTCGCCAATATAAATGTGGGTGTCATCCACCAGTTTCAGCCCCGCATTGGCATAGACATTGCTTCCCAGATGGACATGATGGCCGCCCCAGTTGGCAAAGTAGGGAGATTCAATATAGCAATTTTCGCCAACCTCCGCAAAGAGCTTTTTCAGCATCTCGCCGCGCTCCTTCTGAAGGCGGCGGGGCGTTGCGTTGTATTCATCCATCAGGTCCAGAAGTGAAAGCTGCTCCGCCATGATGTCCTCATCGCTGGGATAATAAATATCGCCGGAATGGATTTTTTCCCGTTCTGTCACAGGATTTCCCCCTTATGAAGCATAATATGTCATTGCGAGGAGGGCAACGCCCGACGTGGTGCCCGAGCGAAGCGAGGAAATACCCTTGGGGTGCAATCTCCTCCATCGATAGGGATTGCCACGTCGCTGCGCTCCTCGCAATGACACGCAAATTCTATCAGAATGCCCAGTTGCCGTTTCGGAAGATGGCAACCACGCTGCCGTCAGCGCAGGTAGCGTCGATGTTCATGGAGTCGCAGCCGATCATGAAGTCCTCGTGAACCATGGAATCGTTGATGCCCAGCTCCCGGCACTCCTCCAGCGTCTTATTCTGGAAGTCCTTGATGGTATCGGCAAAGCCCATGCCGATAGCCAGATGGCAGGCAGCGTTCTCGTCAAACAGGGTGTTGTAGAACAGGATGCCGCTTTCGTTGATAGGGCTCTTCTGGGGCACTAGTGCGCACTCGCCGAGGTATGCTGCACCCTCGTCCATATCCACGATGGTCTGCAGGACATCTGCACCCTTTTCTGCACCGCACTCCACCACCTTGCCGCCTTCAAAGCGGAAGAAGAAATTCTCGATCAGCTGGCCCCGGTATGCCAGAGGCTTGCTGGAATAGACGATGCCCTCTGCCTCGCCCCGCTTGGGAGAGATGAAGCATTCCTCGGTGGGAATGTTGGGATTGAAGTAAATACCCTGCAGGCTGGTGTCGCCGCCGCCCCGCCAGCAGCTGTCCTCGATGAGGCCCACGGTCAGGTCGGTGCCGTTGTCGGCGGTGTAGTGCAGAGAGCGGATGTTCAGGCTGTTCAGGTAGTCGCAGCGGGCCTTCATATCGGCGTTATGCTCCGCCCAAGCCTTGATGGGGTCCTCAGTGACCCGGGAGCAGGAGAGGATAACCTCCCACAGCTTCTCCATGGCGGCAGCGGGACGCAGCTCGGGGAAGACCTTCTTGGCCCATGCCTTGCCGGGAACAGCGGCGATGCACCACTGCTCCTTGTTCTCCCGGCGGTCCCGGTAGGGCTTGATGATGGGGTAAGACAACTGACGGGCCTTGGAAACCTTGGTCATATTGATGCCCTTCAGGCCATCGGGGTCCTCAGACATGATGTGGATGCGGCAGGGAATGGTTTCACACATATATTCCTGCTTGGCCTTCTGCCACTCGGTAACGGTGCCCAAGGTCTTCACAGACTGGTAACGGACATGGATCTTTTCCAGAGGCTGGAAACGCCACTCCACGGTAACCTGCTTGGCCTTACGCTTGTAGGCCTCCTCTACCACCATCTGAACGAACTCGGGCTGGTCCAAGTCGGCATAGATCAGGACCTCCTGACCCTTCTGAACATTGACGCCGCAGGCAACGATCAGTTTTGCGTATTCACGCAGCACAGACTTTTTCATTTTATCAAATTCTCCTTTTTTCTTAATTTTCCCTATCGTAACAGATTTTGCCCAAAAGGTCAATGTTTGTTGCAATCAATTCAAAATTGGTTTATAATTAGCACATCTTTCAAAATCCCTGTCATTGCGAACCAGCCCGCAGGCTGGTGTGGCAATCTCCCCCAGATTTCCGCAATTTTCAGGAGATTGCCACGTCGGACTTCGTCCTCCTCGCAATGACAGCTATATGAGGTGCTTTCCTATGCTCACCAAAGAACAATTCCAACAAAAAATCGCGGGCGGTATCCACATTTTAGACGGTGCCACCGGCTCCAATCTCCGCAACGCCGGTATGCCCAAGGGCTGCTGCGCAGAACAGTGGATCTTGGAACATCCCGAGCCGCTGGTGGCCCTCCAGCGTGCCTATGCAGAAGCCGGCTCCCAAATTATCTACGCCCCTACCTTTCAGGCCCAGCCCATCGCCCTGAAGGCTGTAGGACTGGAAAACCAGACGGAGAAGCTCAACGAGGCACTGGTGGCACTTTCCCGCTCCGCAGCCCCCGGCTGTCTCATTGCCGGTGACATCACTACCCTTGCTACCTTCTGCGACAGCTGGGACGAAGCCTCCTTTGACCTGCTGGTGGAAAATTACCGCCGTCAGATCCGGGGCCTGATCGAGGGCGGCGCAGACCTGCTAGTAGGCGAGACTTTGCTGTACCCACAGGAAGCAGAGGCCATCCTCTGTGCCGCCGAGCTGGAGGGTGCCGGTGCCCAGATGTACACCTTTACCATGCAGGGCGACGGTTCCCTGTTCTCCGGTGCCGATTCCGGCAAGATCCTCCGGGAATTAGAGGAAGCCGGTGCCGCTGCCGTAGGCTTCAACTGCGTTGCGGCGGACATGATGACCCCCTACCTCATTTCCAAGCTGCGCCGCTCCGTGAAGGGGCCGCTTATCTGCAAGCCCAACGCAGGCGTGCCCACCATCGGTCCTGACGGCATCGCCCATTATTCTCAGACGCCGGAGGAATTTGCCGCCATTATGCAGCAATGCAGAGAGAACGGCGCAACCATCCTCGGCGGCTGCTGTGGTACCGCCCCGGAGTATATCGCCGCCATCACCCACATCTGATAGGATCAGCCATATGAAAGAAAGTATATTTTATCATCTCTCCCCCACCTATCCTTGGAAGGACCGCTTCCATTTCTTCCCGGAGGTTTCCTCCACCAATGACCTGCTGAAAGCCATGGTCAAGGAAGGTGCCCCCCACGGCACTGCCATCATCGCCGACCGCCAGACCGGCGGACACGGCCGCATGGGCCGCAGCTTCCATTCTCCCGGCGGCGTGGGTATCTACCTGAGCATCCTGCTTCGCCCGGACTGCGCCCCCACACAGCTGATGCACCTGACCTGCGCCGTGGCAGCCGCCATGTGCGATGCGGTGGAGGCTGCTGCCGGCTTCCGTCCCGGCATCAAGTGGACCAATGACTTAGTCTATGGCAAGCGAAAGCTGGGCGGCATTCTGACAGAGTTGGGTCTGAATACCAAAGGCCGCGTGGACTATGCCATTCTCGGCATCGGCATCAACTGCTGCCAAAGTCCCGAAGACTTCGCACCCGATATCCAGCACATCGCCGGTTCTCTCACCATGGTCACCGGGCAAGAAATCGACCGGGCCAAGGTAGCCGCCGCTATGCTGGATGCCCTCCATACCATGGACGCTCAGCTCCTGACCCAACAGGAAGCCATTCTTTCCCAATACCGCCGGGACTGCATCACCGTTGGGCAGGACATTTCTCTGGTTCGGGGAGAGGAAATTCGCCACGGAACCGCGCTGGATGTGGACGAAAAGGGCGCTTTGGTGGTCCGTTTTGCCGATGGACATATCGAATCCGTCAACTCCGGCGAGGTCAGTATCCGGGGCATGTACGGCTATGTGTGATTTTCCCGCCAAAAAGATATTGCATTTTCCCTGCATTTTGGTTATACTGGATAGGAGAAGAAAAATAAAATTCGGAGGTCAACTATTATGAAGAATATTCTGAAGGTCCTGACCGCTCTGGCTACCATCGCCGGTGCCGTCTACATTATTGCAACCTATGGTGAGCAGATCGTGGCTTGGGCCAAGAAGCTGTGGAACGCCATGCCCAAATGCCCCAGCTGTGAGGAAGCGGAGATCGTGGAAGAGTTTGAAGCAGAAACTTCCGAGGAAGCTCCCGCAGAAGAGCCCGCCGCTGAGGAGATCCCCGTGGTAGAAGAAGAGCCCGCTCCCGAGGTCGTCGTGGCTGAGCACGAGCCCGTTGCCGAAGAGGCTGACTTTGCTGAGTAATTTCGATCTTGTAATATCCCCGGAATGGCAAATGCCATTCCGGGGATTTTTCTAAGAGCAGCCTCTCTGAATACTCTCTACTTTTTCGCAAAGCACACTTGACATTTTATGCAAAGCGTGCTATGCTAATTATGCAAAGTTAACTTAGCATTTTCTTTCTATGGACGCATAGGAAGAAAGAAAAGGAGTCCCCTATGAAAACAAAGATCCGCGAGCTCCGCAAGCAGCAGAAGCTCTCCCAGGAGGAGCTGGCAGAGGCCGTGGGTACCACGCGGCAGACCATCACCTCCATCGAAGTTGGCAAATACACAGCATCCCTTCCTCTGGCCTATAAGATCGCCCGCTACTTCGGGCTGACCATTGAGGAAGTGTTTGATTTCTCTGATTTGGAGGATTGAATTATGGATTATAAAAAGAAACTGAAGCAAAGGCTCTATGTCCATTTAGGCTGGGCGGGGATCGGCGCACTTTTCATCCTCTTCTGGTGCATCCGGCAGCCGGAAAATACCTATCCGCTCTCCCTTGGTATCGCCTTCGTCCTCATGGGCATCATTCGTACCGTCCAGTACCGGCAGGCTATGAAGGATGAGCAAGCCCTTCGCCAAAAGGAACTGGCAGAAACTGACGAAAGAAATCTGATGATGAGCGAACGTGCAAAAAGCTGGGCATTTTCTATCTCTGTGTTTATTGCAGGTGATCTGGCCATTATCCTGTCCCTATTGGGGAAGCAGGACCTAGCGTTACTTTTTGCATGGTTTCTATGCGGCATGACCCTGCTTTACTGGATCTGCTGGAATATCATCCGAAAGAAATATTGAGGTATGTATCATGGAAAATTATAGAGAAAAACTGAAAAAGCAAAACATCCTTCTGTCCATCTGCATCATCATTCTCACCATTTTCTCTATCCTCGGCTTTGCCGCGGAAGCGGAGCTGATCACCTTGATCCCCACCGCCGGAGACAGCCATTGGCACTCCCAGTGGCGGGGCTTCATCAGCGGTGCCGCCATGGGCGTTCTGGCCCTGATGCTCTTCGGTCTCATCCGAAACCTGCTGGCCATGAAGGACGAGAAGAAACTCAAAAAGCTCTACATCCAGATGCACGACGAGCGGCAGACCCAACTGTTCCACAACGCCCGCAGCGCCGCCATGTCCGTATTTCTGATCGCTGGACTGATCGCCGTCATCGTCACCGGCTATTTCAACGCCACCGTCAGCATCACCATTCTGGCCTGCGTCCTGCTGTGCAGTGTCACCTGTATGCTTTTCAAAATTTACTACGACAGAAAATATTAAAACCTGTAGGGCGGGGATGTATCCCCGCCCTACAGGTTTTAAGGTCGCTGTGCAAGATATTCCCGGCAGGTCTCCAATCCATCTCCCACGATAGCCATGGTGCGGTCATAGGAATTTTGCAATTCCTGACAAACTTCCTCGGAAACGTCAAATATTTCTGCCCACTGTTCCCGCTTCTGCGCATCCAGCGGCAGGATGTTATACTCGTTTTTCCCATCGCTGTTCTCGTACAGGTTCACCCATGTGGGCAAAACGTTGCAATCTGCCACCGCAACCGTGCCATCGGACCACTTTTCAAAGGTGACAGTAAACAATGCGCCATCCTCGGTATGCCCGGTCTTCAGCCGCATGAGCTGCCGCCGCTGGTTGGATACCGCATTGCCCAGCGAATAGATGCACACGGTCTTATGCGCCGGATCCACAGTGCTTTCCAGCAGGGCCATGGGCTGCACCACATGGGGATGACCCCCCACGATGACATCGAAGCCAAGGTCGCACATTTTCTGGGCAATTTTCCGCTGGGTCTGGTTTTCTTCAACCTCATACTCCGTGCCCCAGTGGATATACAGCATGGTAGCCTCCGCTCCCTGCGCTTTCATTTCCTCCATGATCGCCCCGACCTCGTCATAAAAGCCGGAAAGGTTATTGTAGGAGAAATAATTGATCTGCTCCGGCTTGGCTACCGGCGCATTGTCATTAAGCTTGGGTTTTCCGCCGCTCATAGTCATGGTGTAGGTATAACAGACCATGCCGATTTTGATGCCGTTGATCTCTTTCACCGTAAAGCGGTCCTCTTCCGCATTCAGCCGGGTGCCAAGGGTATCCAATCCCGCCTCCCGGCTCTTTTCCAGCGTGCGGTCAATGCCAGTCATCAGGGTATCATAGCTGTGGTTGTTGGCCGTCAGCAGCAGGTCGTAGCCCGCCGCCTTCACCGCATCCAGAATTGGGTCCGGGCAGTTGAAGGTAGGATTTCCCTGATAGGGAAATTCGTCACCGCCCAGTGTGGTTTCCAAATTGGCCACCGCATAATCCGCATTCTCGGTGTAGGGAGAAAGATACCGGAAAATGGAGGAAAAATCATATTCTCCCGTCCCCAGCCGGCAGGCTGGGTTATATTTTTGCTGGAAGAAGGTGGCGTGCATCAGCAGGTCCCCCTGTACCGCAATGGCCGCATTCGCCGTTATCTCCACCGGAGGCTCCGTAGCCTCCGTGGTTTCCGCAGACGGCAGCTGCGTGACCTCCACCGGCACAGTAAAGGAAGGCAAGGTCCCTTCCGTTGGTTCTTCCCGTCCAACCCTCAGCGTCATCGCCAGACATCCCATCGCCAGCAGCAAAAGCAGCAGCGGCACAATGAGCCACAGCCCCCGCCCCTTCCTCCGGGGCGCTTCAAACTTTCCCGCCATATTTCTCTCTCCTTTTACCGTTTTGTAACATTTTAGCAAACTTCTGGGAGAAAGTAAATCCGGGGAAGTTTAAGAATTTCTTAGGGTTTTCTTTCAAATTTATAAAAAATGTCATCCCGGCGTAGTGCTCAGGATGACATTTTCGTTTTCTGTATTACTTTGCGCCGGTCATGATCTCAATGAGCATCTCCACGCACTTTTCCATATCCTCCACAGGGATAAACTCAAAGCGGCCATGGTAGTTTTCGCCGCCGGTGCAGAGATTGGGACAGGGCAGGCCCTCATAGCTTAGACGGGCGCCGTCGGTGCCGCCGCGAATGGGGACCTCCACAGCCTTCATGCCTACCTTTTCCATGGCAGCCTTTGCCCGGTCCACCACGTACATCACGGGCTCAATGTGCTTACGCATGTTAAAATAGCTGTCCTTGATCTGGAGGTCCAGTGTGCCTTCACCATACTTGGCATTGATGAAGTCAGCGGCAGAGCGCATGACTGCTTTCTTTTCCTCGAATTTGGTCATGTCATGATCCCGGACGATGAAGCACAGTTCAGACAGCTCCACCTCGCCCTTCATATCGGTCAGATGGATGAAGCCCTCATAGCCCTCGGTAGATTCGGGACGCTGGTGGACAGGCAGCAGGGACACAAACTCCATGGCAATATACTGGGAGTTCACCATCTTATTCTTGGCAGAACCGGGATGGATGTTCAGGCCATGGATCACTGCCTTGGCACTGGCACCGTTGAAGTTTTCGTACTCGATCTCGCCAATAGGACCGCCGTCGGCGGTGTAGGCATAGTCGGCAGCGAAGCCCTTCACGTCGAACAGGTCCGCGCCGCGGCCGATCTCCTCGTCGGGGGTAAAGCCGATCTTCAAAGTAGCGTGCTTGCCGTTTAGGGTCAGCAGGTGCTCGGCAGCGGTCATGATCTCCGCAATGCCAGCCTTGTCGTCTGCTCCCAGCAGGGTGGTGCCGTCGGTAACGATCAGGTGCTTGCCAACGTGGTTTTTCAGACTTTCGTAGTCGCTGACCTTCAGGAAGATTCCCTTTTCCTCGTTCAGACACACATCTCCGCCGTTATATTCCACGATCTTTGCCTTGATATCCGCGCCGGAGGCATCGGGAGAGGTGTCCATGTGGGCGATGAGGCCGATGGTGGGCAGGCTGGGATCCCCGGGAACGGTGCCGTAGACATAGCCATGCGCATCCATGAAGGCATCAGAAATACCCATTTCCTTCATTTCCTCCACGATGGCCGCGCCCAGCAGCTTCTGCTTGGCGGTAGAAGGGCAGGTAGGGGAGGTTTCATCGGACATCGTGTCGAAAGACACATAGCGCAGGAAGCGCTCGGTTACAGAACTCATCATCATTATTCCTTTCTATTGTAGGGCGCGGTTATGACCGCGCCGATCAGGTTCCGGCTTTCACCGGCGGATCGTAAGGACTGCTGCCAACACATAACTGTGTCGGCGGGGTCATGACCCCGCCCTACATAATTCTCATTTGGAAAAGAGCCGCCGCATATGCGGCGGCTCTTGCGTTTGGGTAGAATTACTTGACCAGTGCAGCGGTATCCTGAGCGATCATCAGCTCTTCGTTGGTGGGGATGACCCAAACCTGAACAGCGGAGTCGTCAGTGGAGATCTTGTTCTCGCAGCCGCGGATCTTGTTCTTCTCGGCGTCGATCTTGATGCCCAGATATTCCAGATTCTTGCAGATGCGGGCGCGCATGGTAGCAGAGTTCTCGCCGACACCAGCGGTGAACACCAGGCAGTCCAGACCGCCCAGAACAGCAGCGTAGGAGCCGATGTACTTACGAACCTCGTAAGCAAACTTCTCCAGAGCCAGCTCGCAGTCAGCGTTGCCGGCAGTGGCCTGCTCTTCGATGTCACGGAAGTCGGAGGAAACGCCGGAGATGGCCAGAACGCCGGACTTCTTGTTCAGCTCGTTCAGGACCTGATCCACGGTCTTACCGTACTTGTTGGCGATGAACTGCACAACACCTGCGTCCAGATCGCCGGAACGGGTGCCCATGGGAACACCGGCCAGAGGAGTCAGACCCATGGAGGTATCCTGGCACTTGCCGTCCTTTACAGCGGACAGGGAGGAGCCGTTGCCCAGATGGCAGTTGACGACCTTCAGATCAGCCTTGCCGGTCAGAGCGATGGCGCGGTTGGTGACGTACTTGTGAGAAGTGCCGTGGAAGCCGTAGCGGCGCAGGGAATCGTTCTCATAGTACTCGGTGGGGATGGCGTAGCGGTAGGCCTCTGCGGGCATGGTCATATGGAAAGCGGTATCGAAGACAGCCACCTGAGGAGTGGTGGGCATCAGCTTCTGGCAGGCAGTAATGCCCAGCAGGTTAGCGGGGTTATGCAGGGGGCCCAGAGGGATGCACTCTTCGATGCCCTTGATGACAGCTTCATCAATGATGCAGGAATCAGCAAACTTGTTGCCGCCGTGAACAACGCGGTGACCGACAGCGTCGATCTCAGCAACGGACTTGATGACACCGATCTCAGCGTCAACCAGAGCGTCCATAACAGCTGCGATGGCTTCGCCGTGGGTGGGCATAGCAATTTCCTTCACGGTCTTGGTGCCGTTTGCGTTGTGGGTCAGACGGCCGTCGATGCCGATACGCTCGCACAGGCCCTTAGCGGACACGTCGCCGGTCTCGGGGTTCATCAGCTGATACTTCAGGCTGGAAGAGCCGGCATTGATAACAAGAATGTTCATTGGAATCTGCCTCCTAAAAAATAGTTATTTTATTATTTGGGGACTTATGATATGATAACCATAGCTAAATGTATTATATTTCATTTTTCCCAAATTCTCAACCCCTGTTTGGAAAATTTTTATAAAAAGGAGGGAATTTTTTCATGACCGTTGGTATCATTTGCGAATACAACCCTCTGCACTTAGGCCATGCCAAGCAGATTCGCCGCATTCGGGAGGTCTTTGGTCCGGAAACCGCCATCGTCTGCGCCATGAGCGGCAGCTTCGTCCAGCGGGGCGTTCCCGCCATTATCGACAAATCCCACCGGGCCAAAGCCGCCATTGTCAGCGGTGCGGATCTGGTGCTGGAGCTGCCCGTCACCACCGCCCTTTCCTCCGCCGAGGGCTTTGCCGCAGGCGGTGTCCGGGTGCTTTCCGCCATGTGCGATTATCTCTGCTTCGGCGCAGAAACCCCTGACGCTGATGCTTTGATGGAGACTGCAAAGGCCCTCCTGAGCAAAGAATTTCCTCCTCTGCTGCGTTCCGAATTGGACACCGGAAAATCCTTCCCTGCTGCCCGGCAGGCTGCATTGGAAAAAATGGGGCTTTCCGGAATGCTGTTAAGCCAGCCCAATGATATTCTTGCTGTGGAATACTGCAAAGCCATCGTGGACCAAGGCTCTGCCATGCTCCCCTTCCCCATCCGCCGGGAGGGCAGCTACCATGCGGAGATCGCCGATGCAGACAATCCCTCCGCCACTGCCGTCCGGAACCTGATGCTCCACCAGAGCAACTGGAAATACTGTGTCCCCAAGCAGGTACGGCCCATTTTTGAAGCGGCACCGCTCCATTCCCTCGCTGCGGGAGAACGGGCTGTGCTGGCAAAGCTTCGCACCATGACCGATGCAGAGTTTGAAGCCCTGCCCTATGGCAGCGAAGGCCTGTGGCGGAAGTTCATGCACGCCTGCCGCCGGGAAGCCAATTTGGAAGACATCCTTGCCGCCACCAAATCCAAGCGCTACACCAGAAGCCGCATTGACCGGATGATGATGTGCGCCTTCCTCGGCATTTCCAAGGAAATGCTGGAAGCAGAGGTGCCCTACACCCGGGTACTGGCCTTCAACGACCGGGGCCGCGCCCTTCTGAAGGACGCAAAAAAAGCAGCGGTGTACCGGAACGCAGGAGAGATGGTTGACCATCCCTACCGCGCACTGGAACAGCGCTGCGGCGACCTCTACGGCCTCTTCGCCATCGGAGGACTGGAGCCTCCCGGTGCAGAAGAAAACCGTAGGATCTATTATAACAAGGAATCGTAGGGCGGGGATATATCCCCGCCCTATCGTTTTATTCCCACTTCCACTCCGGCTTTTCCCGCTTTTTCTTAGGTTTTTTGGGTGTCAGAACGTAAGCAGCTGTCACCGCAGCAACCACAATGGGGATCCAGAGATTTTCCTTTTTCTCAGACTGCGGTTCTTCTGCTTCCGTAGTCTTCTCATCCTGCTGCCACGGCAGATGGAGCTTCTCACCCGGTGCTTCGGTCACTTCGGTCTGGGGCTGAGTCTCCGCAGGGCGCTCCACCGCGTATAGCACCGGAGCCGCTTCGTTGGGATCAAATTTCGTACCGGTGATGTCCATAATGCCCCATGCCTGCAATTGGAGGGTATCCCAAGTCTTACCGGTCTTGCATACCGCTCCTGCGGCTACTTCAATGGGATTTCCCCCGTGGTAGCCCGCCTCGTAGTTGGCCACTGCCGCCAGCAAAGCGCTGCCCCAAGAAAGATGATAGTCGCTGGTGATGACCGCCACGGTGTCCACCTGCGGATAGGATTTGTTCAGCATGGCATATACATTCTCTGCATTGGCATTGGTACTGAGGGCCTTCTTATCCACTAGGATCCGGTCCTGAGAAATCCCCTTTTTCTGGAGCCACGCCGCCATCTGCCCTGCCTCCGTTGCCCCCTTTACCTCCGAGGTCTGACCGCCGGTGAGTGCAATGTAGGCATTGGGATATTTCAGGGCCGAGCCCAATGCCACCACCAGCCGGTCGATCAGCTCCTCCTGCATGGAACCATCCTCCGCCAGCGCATAACCCAGCACCACGATGCACAGGGAATCATCCTCCGGCAAACCATCGGGCAGAATATCCTGACTGGCAAATTCCGCAGAATTGACATAAGCCCAATCCGCCATCAGCCTTCGCCAAACGGCCGCCTCTGCCGGATCAAGGTCCTCCATCTGCCGCAGGATATCCCAGATCACATCATCGGCAAGGCTGCCGTAATGGTAATAATATTGGATCAGCTTTTCCTTATAGCCGTCCAGCACCGATCTTCCCTGCACAGGCACAGAAAGGGTCACCAGCAGGCACAGCGACAGAAGCATTCCCACCATTTTTCGCGTCAAAACTTGCCACCTCCCTAAAAAATAAGGAAAAGCGGCCCAAAACAGGCCGCTTTTGTTATGTTAACTTTCGTAACCACCGACAGAGCCCGCTGCCTTTTCACGCAGATAAGTCCAGGCTTTTCTCATGGGAATTCCTCCAGGGGTGGTTTGATATAGTATATCACAGTTTTCAGTCTTTGCCTAGTCCCCAAATATAAGGAGGGCAATACGCGAATCTCCTCTACAACAAAAGACGCATCTTCCGCTCAATGTCATTCAGTCAATGGGATCGTAGGGTGCGGATATATCCGCACCGGGCAGTTTCGATCATTGGGCGTTTGATGTTTACGCTCAGTTTTCGGGGATTCCCGGTTGAGATATATCTCAACCCTACATCGGCTTTCTTAACTTAATGACATTGATCTAGCGATGCGTCTTTTTGATTTTTTTACAGGTGTAAAACCCGGTCCTTGATCTCCTGCGTACGGCCCTGATTCCAGAACTGGGTGCCGATGTAGCCGCAGGTGCGGCGGGCAACGTTCATTTTGTTCTGATCGGTATTGCCGCAGTTGGGGCAGACCCAGACCAGCTTGCCGTCCTTATCTTCCTTGATCTCGATCTCACCGTCAAAGCCGCATTCCTGACAGAAATCGGACTTGGTATTCAGCTCAGCATACATGATGTTGTCATAGATGAACTGCATGACTTCCAGCACAGCATCAATGTTCTGCTGCATGTTGGGCACCTCCACATAGGAGATGGCACCGCCGGGAGACAGCTGCTGGAACTCAGACTCAAACTGCAGCTTGGTGAAGGCGTCGATGGGTTCGGACACATGGACATGGTAAGAGTTGGTGATGTAGCTCTTGTCCGTGATGCCGGGAATCATACCGAAACGGTTCTGCAGGCACTTGGCAAATTTATAGGTAGTGGATTCCAGCGGGGTGCCGTAAAGGGAGAAGTCGATGTTGTGCATGGCCTTCCAGCCCTTGCAGGCATCGTTCATGTGCTGCATCACCTTCAATGCGAAGGGCTTAGCCTCGGCATCGGTGTGGGACTTGCCGGTCATGTACTTGACACATTCGTACAGGCCTGCGTAGCCCAGAGAAATGGTGGAATAGCCGCCGTAGAGCAGCTTGTCGATGGGCTCGCCCTTAGGCAGTCTTGCCAGTGCACCATACTGCCACAGAATGGGAGCAGCATCGGACAGAGTTCCCTTCAGCCGCTCATGGCGGCACAGCAGGCCCTGATGGCACAGTTCCAGACGCTCGTCAAAGATCTTCCAGAACTTGTCCATGTCCCGGCCGGAGGACAGGGCAACGTCTACCAGGTTGATGGTGATAACGCCCTGATTAAAGCGGCCATAATACTTGGGTTTGTTGGTCTCAGGATCCACATAGGGGGTCAGGAAGGAGCGGCAGCCCATGCAGGTATAGCAGTGGCCCTCGCCATTCTTATCCACCTTCAGTTCCAGCATCTTCTTTTCAGAGATGTAGTCGGGGACCATCCGCTTGGCGGTACACTGGGCAGCCAGCTTGGTCAGATACCAGTAGGGGGTGCCCTCCCGGACGTTATCCTCCTCCAGAACATAGATCAGCTTGGGGAATGCGGGCGTGATCCAGACACCCTTTTCATTCTTAACGCCCTCATAGCGCTGATGCAGCGTCTCCTCGATAATCATGGCCAGATCCTTCTTTTCCTGCTCGGACCTTGCCTCATTCAGGTACATAAATACGGTAATGAAGGGTGCCTGACCGTTGGTGGTCATCAGGGTCACCACCTGATACTGGATGGTCTGGACGCCGCGGCGGACCTCTTCTCTCAAGCGGTCTTCTACCACCTGAGAAATGGCCTCCTCAGATGCCTGCACACCAAAGATCTTCATTTCCTTTTCCACAGTCTTGCGGATCTTCTCACGGCTCACCTGAACAAAAGGTGCCAGATGGGTCAAGGAAATGGACTGGCCGCCGTACTGGTTGGATGCCACCTGCGCAATGATCTGGGTGGCGATGTTGCAGGCGGTGGAGAAGGAATGGGGCTTTTCAATGAGGGTACCGGAAATAACGGTACCGTTCTGCAGCATGTCCTCCAGATTCACCAGATCGCAGTTGTGCATATGCTGGGCATAGTAATCGGAGTCATGGAAATGGATGATGCCGGCCTCGTGGGCTGCCACGATCTCCTGGGGCAGCAGGATACGGCGGGTGATGTCCTTGGACACCTCACCGGCCATATAGTCACGCTGGACTGCGTTGATGGTGGGATTCTTGTTGGCGTTCTCCTGCTTGACCTCCTCGTTGTTGCATTCGATAAGGCTCAGGATCCGGTCGTCAGTGGTATTGGACTGCCGGGCCAGAGAACGGATATAGCGATAGGTAATATATTCCTTGGCAACCTCAAAGGCACCGTGGGCCATGATGGCCTTTTCCACCAGATCCTGTATCTCCTCCACAGAGGGGCTGCGGCCCATCTCCTCGCAGGAGATCTGGACACTCTGAGAAATACGCTGGATCTGCAGGGGCGTCATACGAACCTGCTCTTCTACTGCTTCATTGGCCTTGGTAACGGCCATCACGATCTTTTCAATGTCAAATACGGCCTCTGCGCCGTTGCGCTTAATGATCTTCATTGGGCTTCCTCCTTGGAATCTGTAACCTCTTGACGTTCGACTTGCACGAGCTATTATACAAGATATTGTGGTTTTGTCAAGCCCTACCCACAAAATACAGTATCCGTCATTTCTCCGTCAAAAAGTTACGGTTTCCGCTGCCGTCCAACCACAGACCTCCCCAAAGGGAAAGTTGGAAAAAGTGCGCATATCCTTCAAGAAAGGTTTGCTTTACCGCTGGGAATATAGTATAATTTCTCTAAGCAATCTTTACATAATTCCGCCTTTTTCCCAAAGAAAAATGAAAGGAGCCTTTTTCATGAAAGAAACTTTCGGCATTTTGCCCTCCGGCGAGGAAGCCTCTCTGTACACCATCTCCTGCGGTGGCATCACCGCAGCTGTCACCGACTACGGCGCATCCCTTGTCCGCCTGCTGGTTCCGGACAAAAACGGTGCTCTGTCTGACGTAGTCCTCGGCTACAATGACTGCAACGGCTACCGCACCGCCAATGGTGCTGCCTTGGGTGCCACCGTGGGCCGCAATGCCAACCGCCTGAAGGGCGCTGCCTTTGAACTGAACGGCAAACTGTATCAGATGCCTAAAAATGAGGGCAATAACAATCTCCACTCCGGCCCCGACTTTTTCTTCCAGCGGCTGTGGAAGGCTGTAGAAGTCACTGCCGCAGCCGTGACACTGGAGCTGCACAGCCCCCACGGCGATCAGGGCTTCCCCGGAAACGCCACCATCCGTGTCACCTATTCTCTGGATGAAGCTGGCGGCCTGCACATCGTCTACGAAGCCGTCAGCGATCAGGATACCGTCTTCAACTTCACCAACCACAGCTACTTCAATCTGGCAGGCCACGAAAAGACGGACACCGCCATGGATCAGGTCCTGACCATCCCCGGCCGATTCTTCAATCCCGATGATGCCGAAAACATCCCCACCGGTGAACTGCGCAGCGTAGAGGGCACCCCCATGGACTTCCGCACGCCCAAGGCTATCCGGCAGGATATCGGCGCCGATTATGAACCGCTTAAGCTGCAGGGCGGCTATGACCACAACTGGGAGGTTTATTGCAATCCCTGCGCCGTCCTCTACGACCCCATTTCCGGCCGTACCATGGAAGTCCATACCGACTGCCCAGGCATTCAGTTCTATGCCGGCAACTTCCTCGATGAGCAGGGCAAGAATGGCATCTACTATGGCAAACGCACCGGCGTGGCACTGGAGACCCAGTTCTACCCCGACTGCCTCCACCATAGCGGCTGGCCCCAGCCCATCGTAAAGGCCGGGAAAGCCTTCCGCAGCGAGACCGTTTATAAATTCGTATAATTTCAATAAAAATGTAGGGCGGGGATATATCCCCGCCGGGCAGTTGCCTATTCTTGAGCATCTGATTTTCCTGCTCAATTCTCGGGTACTCTCGGTGGAAATGTATTCCCGCCCTACATTTATTTCTGCACTTCCTTAGAACTGGCGCATAAACTGTCCTATAAGCGATTGCTTATCTTCAATTCAGGAGGTATTCCAATGTCAGAGCAAACATCCGGGACACAGCGCTGTGATTTAAAGGATCTGAACCAGTGCATGTCCATCCATACACGCAAGATCACGGATTCCTGTCGGGACAAAGATTGTATCGAGGACCTGCGAGTGTACTTAACCACCAACTCTCAGACCATTCTGGACACCGCCGCCAACGTAAGAGTGCGCAGTGCGGAGCTGATCACCACTTACATCGATGTAGAGCCGGTGGCCTTCGACCGGAACCACTACTGCATCGATCTGACCTTCTACTACCGCATTCTGGCCGATGCCATCGTAGGCAGTACCCGCCCCACCACCCTGTATGGCCTTGCCGTCTTCACCAAACGGGCCGTCCTCTGCGGCGAAGACAGCCGGGCCCACATCTACCGCAGCAACACCCGTTTCGGTGCCTACGACAGTCCCTCCACCCTCTTCGCCAATCTGCCCACAGCCGTGGTGGAGGTCTTAGACCCCATGGTATTGGCTTCCAAGGTTCGGGAGACGGACCCCTGCGGGTGTGATACCTTGAATGTGCAGGTGCCGGATGCCATCAAGGCCCTCTTTGATGAAGGATTGGTGATCTCCGGCGGGCAGCGGCAGCTGTATGTGACGCTGGGTCAGTTCTCCATCGTCCGTCTGGAGCGGGATGCCCAGCTGGTGGTGCCGGTACTGGATTACGCCATCCCCTGCAAGGAATGCTGCGACGCTCCCGGCGGTGGAGAAGATCCCTGCGAGATGTTCAGCCGCATCCCCTTCCCTGCGCTGGAGTTCTCCCCCAGAAATTGTGACGAAGGAAATGACTGCGAAAACAAATATCAGACCTGCTAACTTGACCGCCGGGAAATCCCGGCGGTTTTTCTTTCGGTTTCCCATTGACATTTTGATATCTTTTTGATATCATTTAGATAGAAGAAAAACTTACCAAAGGAGGTTATTTTTATGACAGAGAAGGTACTGAACAAAAACCGCAACGGTATGGCCATGCTGCTGATTTTCATGGCAACAGGCTTCGGCGGGATCGTGGCAGGTGTTTACATGCTGGTAAATACACCCTATGTTGGCTGGCTGGCCATCCCCGGGGTGCTGCTTCTGCTGCTGGCTGCCGCTGCCATCATCTGCCTGTCCGGCCTGAAAGTGTTAAAGCCCCAGGAGGCACTGGTGCTGACCCTGTTTGGCAAGTACATCGGCACCTTGAAGGGTGAGGGCTTCTACTGGGTCAACCCCTTCTGCTCCGCCGTGAATCCTGCCGCAGGCACCGTGCTGAACCAGAGCGGTGATGTAAAATCCACCCGCCCCGGGGAACTCATGGGCAACAAAATGTCCCTGAAGATCATGACCCTCAGCAACAACCGCCAGAAGATCAACGACTGCCTCGGCAACCCCGTAGAGATCAGCATTGCCGTCATGTGGCGGGTCGTGGATACTGCCAAAGCCGCCTTTAACGTGGACAACTACAAGGCATTTTTGTCCCTGCAGTGCGACAGTGCCCTGCGCAACATCGTCCAGATGTATCCCTACGACTCCGCCCCCAACGTGGATACCACCGGCGACGGCATTGCCGATGACGGCAGCCTCCGGGGTTCCACCGAAATCGTCGTGGCCCGGATCAAAAAAGAGATCCAGTCCCGGGTAGAGGATGCAGGTCTTGAGATCGTGGATGCCCGGATCACCTATCTGGCCTACGCTCCCGAAATCGCCGCCGTCATGCTCCAGCGGCAGCAGGCCAGCGCCATTGTGGATGCCCGGAAGCTCATTGTAGACGGTGCCGTTGGCATGGTGGAAATGGCACTGGAACGGCTGAATGAGAATCACATTGTGGATCTTGACGAGGAGCGGAAGGCCGCCATGGTCTCCAATCTGCTGGTGGTCCTCTGCGGAAATAAGGATGCCCAGCCCATCGTCAACTCCGGCTCCCTGTATTAACGATGGCAGCCGCGCAGAAAAAGGAAGGGCCCCTGAGACTGGCCCCCGATAATCAGAAAAAGCAGGTCCCCCTGCGCCTGTCCCCCAAGCTCTACAACGCCATCGCCGCATGGGCCGAGGATGATTTCCGCAGCGTCAACGGCCAGATCGAGTATCTGCTGACAGAATGCGTCAAGCAGCGAAAGAAAAACGGCGGCTATGTATCTGACGAGCTGGACAAGCCCTTGGAGCTGGATTTTTTAAAGGAATAATGACCACGCCCTACGTTTCTTATTTAAGGAGGGACTTCTATGAAAGAATCTTTATTTCTATTCGCTGAGTTGCTTCTGCTGCTCGTCTTCGGCTTATTTATCCTATGGCTGCGGGTGCTTCCTTTCCGGGAGAAAAAATCCAAGGAGCCAGAGCAGACCGCCCATGCCCGGCTGCTGTCCCGGCGGGTAGAGACCGGTGCCAATCAGACCGGGCGTTCCTCCGGTATGGGTTATAACTATCTGGTAACGTTCCAGCTCAATGACGGCTCCATTCTGGAGCTATACACCCACGATGTAGAGTATGGTGCCCTCCGGGAGGGCATGTCCGGCAAACTGACTTGGCAGGGCCGGTACTTTACCAGTCTGGAAGTCAGCCAGCTTTATGAGGACCTTGCCCAATGGGCAGAGGAGGAGCACCGCACCGTTAACGCCCACATTGA
This sequence comes from Oscillospiraceae bacterium, assembly GCA_017436785.1. Lineage (GTDB taxonomy): Bacteria > Bacillota > Clostridia > Oscillospirales > Oscillospiraceae > Faecousia. The sequence goes on from JAFSCK010000066.1 coordinate 20,154, forward strand.
GTACCTGCTGACCCAGTGCGTCAAGCAGCATAAGGAGGGTTAACCATGGAGGCTGAATATATCCTTTATGGTGCTTTGGCCCTGCTTGTGATCGGACGCTTTATCAAACAGATCATCGATACCACCAGCGGTCATGTTTTGACAGGCCACGCCACGGTGGTATCCAAGCGAGTATCCGAGGGAAACTATCGCAATGCCCAGCGGAATGCCAAAACATGGTATGTAAACAGCCAGTGGAATTATCTGGTGACTTTCCGCCTATCTGATGGCGAGAAGATCGAGCTGCACACCTTTGAGAATGAATATCACCTTTTAAAAGAAGGCATGACCGGTCTGCTTAGCTGGCACAAGCAGAATATGACGGACTTTGAACCGGATGTGGAGGTCTGAACATGACGGAATACCTGTTCATCGGCGGGCTGCTTCTGGTCTGCTTCGCCATTCTGCTTTTTTCCAATACCGGCGGCAAGACCCTGACCGGGCCAGCCATGGTAGTTTCCCGCCGGGTGGAGCTGGCGAAGGTAGCAAGCCGCCACTCCAACAATTGGAACTATCTGGTGACCTTCCGTCTTTCCGACGGCGAGGAGCTGGAGTTATATGTACGGAAACAAGATTATGATATACTGACTGAGGGGCTCACGGGACAGCTTACATGGTGCCGGGAAAATCTCAGCAGCTTTGAACCGGATATGGAGGTATCACGATGAGTGGAATTTGTCCTTGTACTATGGGAAACAGCATCTCCAAGGCCTTATTTGGCATGCGGGATGTGAAGAAATTGAATTGTGACGATCCCGAACAGACCGCAAAGGCAGCCGTCCTGTCCCGGACGGTACAGCGTACCAACAGCATCACCAATTTTCAGGAAAGCCCTTGGCTGTATCTGGTGACCTTCCGTACAGAGGAAGGCGCAGAACTGGAATTACAGGTCAAAGAGGAAGCCTACCCCCAGCTGAAGGAAGACACCAACTGGACCATTACTTGGCAGGGTGAGGAACTGGTGTCCTTTACATGAAGCTGTAGGGCGGGGTCATGACCCCGCCGCAGACTGTCTAAAAAGGCCTAAATATAGATGTCATTACGGGGAGTCCCAAAGGGACGACGTGGCAATCCCCTAAATAGAGGGAAAATCCTGCGATTATAGACTTAAGAAATTCAAAAACCGGGAGATTGCCACGCCAGTGTGTGCACTGGCTCGCAATGACATGGTTTTTCGACACGCTGGGGCGGGGTCATGATCCCGCCCAACAGTACATAATGCAATTTAGGAGATCATTATATGGCATGGAAACCCTATCAGGATCAGCAAAACCGGGCTTACAGCAGCATTTTGACCACGCTGTTCCCGGAACAGACCAAGACCCTGCCCCGCATCCTCGTTTGGAGCGTCATTTTCCTGCTGGATCTGACCCTCTGTATATTCGGCGCGCTCCATTTCGGCCTGCTGCAGCTGGACAGCTATCGCAATACCAACCAAATGGCACTGGGCACCCTGCCTTTGCTGGCAGCTGTTGTGGGCATCTTCTGGCTGCAGGGCGTGATCTGGGGCTGGATCACCAAATTTTTCAAAAAGAGAAAGGAAAATCGCAATGTTTCCTTATAAATTACCCATCAAATTCATTCTGCTGTGGATCGCCAATCTGGCGGTGCTGCTGACCATCTCCCTGACCACCGGCTTCCATGAGATTCTGATGGATGTCATCCGCGGACAGGTCCATTGGATCTATCTTGCCGTAGGCGGCATTCTGGCAGGTCTGGAAGAAGCCCTGTGGGATAAGCTGAAAGGGAATTGACATTTCACAAAAACACCCTCCAAACATTTGGAGGGTGTCCGTAAAGCAGAGAAAGCCAAGCTGATAATTCAGCTTGGCTTTTCCTAGTGTTCGCACTATACAGCAGTGCATCCCTGTCTGTTCGGCAAATTAGAATTTGTCATACTGTCATTCTGTAAAAATCTCAATATAACTTTTTGTATTCTTCGGGTCGACCTCCTGCACGCCGCAGAAGGAACCCTTATACCAAAGTACAAATCTATTATCATTATTCACGATACAGCACACAGGCAGAAGGCA
>JAFSCK010000067.1 GCA_017436785.1 Oscillospiraceae bacterium
AGTTTTGAAATTATGCAAAGTCACAAAAAGTTCACATTTGACATTTCGACAATTGACAAGAATAATATTACATGCTAATATTTAATAGAAATTGTTGGAATGTTACCGGTAATGCGGGCTTGACCAACTCTATTTGGTATCTCAGGGTTGGGGTATTGGATGGAGCTGGTTATTTTTTTACGCAAAATTGGGGTGAGCGTGAAAATGAAGATCAAGAAAATCATTAACAATAATATCCTTTGTGCTGTGGACGATAGAGGTAATGAACTGATCGTTACCGGTCGGGGAATTGGTTTTCAACGCCATCGGGGTGAGGTCATTGACATCTCGCGGATAGAGCGCACTTACCGTATGGAGGAGAAAACCGGACAGAGAAAACTGCGGGAATTGGTTGAGAAGATTCCCATTGAGCATCTTTCCCTGACAGAGGAACTCATAAAGCATATTACCTCTCAAATACCCCAAAAGCTGAATGAATCGCTGTTGATCACCATGGCAGACCATATCAGCTTCGCCATTCTCCGAAAGGCACAAGGTGTGGAGTTCAGCAATCCGCTCAAGGGTTCCATCATGTGCTACTACCCGACAGAATATCATTTGGGACAGTACTGTCTCGGCGTGATTCGGGAGCAGTTGGGAGTCATACTTCATGAGGATGAAGCAGCATTTCTTGCGCTGCATATTGTAAATGCCGAGCTGAACACAAACATGAGCGAGATGTACGACATCACGAAACTCATTGAGGGCACCATCTCTGTGGTGGAGTATTTCTACAAGAAAGAATTTGACCGGGTATCACTGGATTTTAACCGTTTTGTTGTACATCTGCGCTATTTCGCCCAGAGACTGTTCCAGGGAAAAATGATGGAAGATGCCCAGGGTGAACGCGATGAAGTGTTCCGGCAGCTGATCATGAAAAACTGTAAAGAACATTATAAATGTGCCCAGTGTGTTGCGGATTACATTAAGAATACCTATCAGAAGAATCTTTCCGATGAAGAACTGATCTATCTGACAATCCATCTAAAACGGATTAACCTGGGTGCTGAATAATTGGATATCCCCCTCTGAATCATCAGAGGGCAGGGATAGTTATCACACGATAATGATGTGAGCTAAACCCATATCAAGGACGTAAGATGCATATTACGCCCTTGGTATGGGTTTTTATATATATCTCTACAAAAACATTTTTTCTGGAGGATCACAATGAAAGATAAAATTTTTGGCGTTTTGCAGCGTGTTGGCCGCTCCTTTATGCTGCCCATCGCACTGCTGCCTGTTGCAGGTCTTCTGCTGGGTGTAGGTTCTTCTTTCACCAATGCCACCATGCTGGAAGCCTATGGCCTGACGTCCGTAATCTATCCCGGTTCCATCCTGTATACCATCCTGGACATCATGAACCAGTGTGGTAACGCAGTTTTTGCTAATCTGGCTCTGCTGTTTGCCATGGGTGTTGCCATCGGCATGGCAAAGAAAGAAAAGGAAGTTGCTGCTTTGTCCGGTGCCATTGGCTATCTGGTTATGAACACTGCCATCAGTGCTATGATCAATGCCAACGGAGGCGTGGAAGCCATGGCAGCTAACTCTACCACCACGGCTCTGGGCATTACCACTCTGCAGATGGGCGTGTTCGGCGGTATCATCGTCGGTCTGGGCGTTGCTGCTCTGCATAACAAGTTCTATAAGATTGAGCTGCCCACTGTTCTGAGCTTCTTCGGCGGCACCCGTTTTGTTCCCATTGTGACCACTGCTGTTTATCTGGTGGTTGGTATTGCCATGTTCTATCTGTGGCCCATTGTTCAGCAGGGTATTACACTGTTGGGCAATCTGGTTGTCAACTCCGGATATATCGGTACCTGGATCTACGGTATCGCCGAGCGTGCTCTGATCCCCTTCGGTCTGCATCATGTCTTCTATATGCCCTTCTGGCAGACTGCCATGGGCGGAACTGCCATGATCGACGGTGCTGTTGTTCAGGGTGCACAGAATATTTTCTTTGCGGAACTGGCTTCCAAGGCTACCACCGTTTTCTCTGTTTCCGCGACCCGCTTCATGTCTGGTAAGTTCCCCTTCATGATCTTTGGTCTGGTAGGCGCTGCTCTGGCTATGTACCACACTGCCCGTCCCGAAAAGAAGAAGGTTGTTGGCGGCCTGCTGCTGTCCGCTGCTCTGACCTCCATGCTGACTGGTATCACCGAACCTCTGGAGTTCACCTTCTTGTTCGTCGCGCCTCTGATGTATGTTGTTCACTGCATTTATGCAGGTCTCAGCTATATGCTGATGCACATCTTCAACGTTGGTGTCGGTATGACTTTCTCCGGTGGCCTGATCGACCTGACCCTGTTCGGTATTCTGCAGGGCAACGCCAGAACCAATTGGATCTGGATTGTCATTGTTGGCGTTGTTTACTTCTTCCTGTACTATTTCACTTTCCGCATCATGATCACCAAGATGGATCTGGCTACCCCCGGCAGAGAGTCTGACGATGTGGAACCCAAACTGTTTACCCGTTCCGACTACAAGGAGAAGACCGGCATCGGTCCCGACGGTTCCAAGGCGGTTTCTTCTGACCCCGTTTCCTCTCTGATTCTTCAGGGCCTGGGCGGAAAGAAGAACATTTCCGATGTGGATTGCTGCGCTACCCGTCTGCGTGTCACCGTTGTGGACGAAAAGAAGGTTGATGATAAGACTCTGAAGGCTTCCGGTGCGTCCGGTGTCATCCATAAAGGTAATGGCATTCAGGTTATTTATGGTCCCCAGGTTGCGGTCATTAAGTCAAATCTGGTGGATTTCATGGAGTCCCCTGAATCGGATAACCCAGGTGCTGTAGCTGCTGCTCATGTTGCAGAAGCACCTGCGGCTCCCGCCAAAGAAGCCAAGGCTTCTATTCTTTCTGCCCACATGAATGGCACCGTCCTGGCCCTGTGTAAGGTGGAAGACGAGGCCTTTGCATCCGGTGCAATGGGTGACGGTGTTGCCATTGAACCTGTAGAGGGCAAGCTGTTTGCTCCGGCAGATGGCGTGATCGAATCTGTTTTCGAGACCAAGCACGCAGTGGGTATGACCACGGATGATGGTGTTGAAGTCCTGATGCACATCGGTATTGATACAGTAAAGCTGGGCGGCAAGTATTTTGAAGCCCATGTTGCCCCTGAGCAGCAGGTTAAGAAAGGTGATCTGCTGGTCTCCTTTGATATGGAGGCAATCAAGGCTGAGGGCTACCCCCTGACCACTCCTATGATTATTTGCAATACCGATGATTACAAATCCATTCGTATTCTGACTTCCGGTACTATCCAGAATGGTACTGACCTGATGAATATTCAATAATTTTTAGGAGGAACTAACTATGAAGCAGTTTGAATATACGATTCACGATCCCCTTGGCATCCATGCCCGCCCCGCAGGCCTGATTGCAAAACTGGCAAAGGAATATGCTGACACCAGCATTGTCTTCTCCTACAACGGCAAGGAAGCCAAGGCCACCTCTCTGATGAAGCTCATGGGCCTGGGTGTCAAGCAGGGTGCTGAGATCACCATTACCGCTGAGGGTGCCAGCGAAGACACCGCCATCATTGCCATGTCCCAGTTTGTAAATAACAACCTGTAATGGAGGGAGTTTCATCATGCAGAAGTTTACTTACGTGATCCAGGCGGATTTTGCAATGCATTTTGGCCCTGCCGGTCGTCTGGCAGAACTGGCAAGATGTTATCCTGACACCACGGCCATTTTGGAAATGGGTACCCGCAGCGCCAATATTTCCCGCCCTATGAAGGTTGCCACCATGGGCATCCGCAAGGGGGATGCGGTAACTGTAACGACGGATGGTCCCTCTGAAGTGGAGTTGCTCGATGTATTGTACCAGTACTTCGAGGATGTGCTGTAAAAAGGAGAAATCAGCATGATCTTAATGCAGGGAAAAGGTGTTTCCAAGGGTGTTATTAAAGGAAAGCTGTATTTCTTCCAGCGCCCGGACACTACTGTAGCGATGCGGCAGGTTGAGGATGTGGAGGCCGAGAAACAGCGGCTTGCTCAGGCTCAGGAAGCCACTGTGCAGCAGCTGAACATTCTGGCTGAAAAAGCAAGAGAAGATGCCGGTGAAGAAATTGCCATCCTCTTTGACACTCATGCCATGTTCGTAGAAGATGAAGACTATGTGGAATGTATTCTCTCCTGTCTGGAGGAAGAGGGCTGTAATGCGGAATATGCTGTTCAGATGGCCGGAGAGCAGTTTGCGGCTATGTTCGCTGCCATGGATGATGCCTATATGCAGGCCCGTGCTGCAGACATCCGGGATGTCTCCCAGCGGATTCTGAATAATCTGATGGGGATTGTGGAAGGCGGCATTGACTCTGAGGAACCGATTATTCTGGCAGCTGATGATCTGGCACCGTCCGAGACCATCCAGCTGGACAAATCCAAAATTCTGGGTTTTGTAACGCAAGGCGGATCTTCCAATTCCCATACTGCTATTCTTGCCCGTACCATGGGAATTCCAGCCATTTGCGGTCTTGGCGACGCTCTGAAAGCAGAATATGCCGGACGTGTGGCTTACCTGGACGGTGAGACAGGCAGTGTAGTTCTCGATCCGGACGAGCTGACCCATGCACAGATCCGGGAGAAGTATAACAAACAGCAGGAAATGAAAGAAATACTTGCCACCATGAAGGGACAGGAAGATGTGACACTGGACGGGAAGAAGATGCTGCTGTATTGCAATATCGGTTCTCCGGAAGATGTGTCTGCTGTTTTGGCTAACGATGGTCAGGGTATCGGTCTGTTCCGCAGCGAATTTCTGTACTTAAGTGCTTCCGACTATCCCTCCGAAGATGAACAGTTTGAAGCTTACCGTGCAGTAGCTGCCGCAATGAACGGCAAGCGGGTAGTTATCCGCACACTGGACATCGGCGCTGACAAACAGGTGGATTACTTCGGTATGAAGAAGGAAGAGAATCCTGCGCTTGGTGTGCGCGCCATCCGGATTTGTCTCAACCGTCCTGAAGTATTCCGCACCCAGCTGCGGGCTCTGTACCGGGCATCCGTTTTTGGCAAAATTGCCATTATGTTCCCTATGATCACTTCTGTCTGGGAAGTCAAGGAATGTAAGCGCGCCTGTCAGAGCGTTATGAAAGAGCTGGAGACCGAGGGGATTCCTTATAATCCTGATACAGAGCTGGGCATCATGATCGAGACTCCATCCTCTGTTTTTGTGGCAGAAGAATTGGCTAAACTGGTAGATTTCTTCTCTGTTGGAACTAACGATCTGACCCAGTATACCCTGGCCTGCGACCGTCAGGCAAACGATTTGGGCAAGTTTTATGATCCCCATCATCCCGCACTTCTCAGAGCCATTAAGATGGCTGCAGATGCTGCCCACAAGGCTGGCATCTGGATTGGAATCTGCGGAGAACTGGGTGCTGACATCAGTATGCTGCCTACCTTCCTGGCAATTGGAATAGATGAATTGTCTGTTTCTCCTGCTGCAGTGCTGCCTGTCCGTGCTGCAATCCGTCAGAGCATTGCTCAGACCTGTACACTGGAAATGCTGGAGTGCTGAATTATGTTGGAACAACTGAAATCACAGGTTCTGATCGCTTATCAGGAACTAGGTAGATATGGTCTTGATAAATATGACAGAGGAAGTGTATCTGCCATTGACCGGGAATCCGGTATGATTGTGATGAAATCCGCCAGAGATGCCTTTGTTGTGAATATGCACGGGACTATACTGGAAGGGAGTAGTACACTCTCTTCAGACATTCAGACCCATATTGCGCTCTATCAGGCATTTCCGAAACTGGGAGGCATTGTCAGACCTCACGCGAGGTATGCTACCATATTTGCACAGATCGGCATGGACATTCCGGTGTTAGGTACCTTCCATAAAGACTTATTTCATGTAGAAATCCCCTGTGCTGCTTCGGCTTCTGACTTGGGAAACACTTTTCATATGCGCAGCATTGATCCACTGAGGACTCCGGCTGCATTAGTCGTAAGCCATAGTGCATACGCTTGGGGAAAGACAGTGCTGGATGCCGTAAATAATGCTGCGGCGCTGGAAGAAACGGCATATCTCGCTTACCAAACCATGCAGCTTGATCCCGGAATTCAACCGATCCAGTGAGGCGAAAAGAAAGACGATACGGTTCGTAAATGTATACCTGGTCGGATTCTGTTTCTAAATGCCTCAGAAGAACCCCTGCACCGGAATAAACAGAACGATTCTACCCGTTCCGGGAATTTCTTTGATTCTTATTTGCAGCACCTTCTGCCGTTGAAAAGACGTGGTTAATAGGCTGACGGATGTGGATGTCAGGATGGTATGTCTTCAGAAGAAGTGGGTTGAAAAATCAAGGACTGGGTAGAGCTTTGAACCCTGCAAAGGGAGTAATTTAATTGAGAGTGTGCCCCCGGTACGTAAAACGTACCGGGGGCATGATTTCTATTTTGGGGTATCGCTGAAAAGTAAGA
>JAFSCK010000068.1 GCA_017436785.1 Oscillospiraceae bacterium
AAAGCAGGCGGCAGAGACGGATAAATATGATTGGGATGAGGATACTCGGGAAAATATGGCACTGATCCGCAGTGTCTTTGAGGATATGGAGATTCATTACCGGGAATATGTTCCCCAGCAGGGTGTCTATGCGTTCGAACTAGGCCTGACCACCGATGGCAAAAAGCTGAATATGAAGGTCTATCTGGAAGAGGACCCCAAGGTCTGTCGGATCGATGCGGTATATCCCTTCCAGGCAGAACCGGAATTTGTCTATCCTCTGTGCGTAAAGCTGGCAGCAGAGAACTATAACAGACGCTATGGTGCGCTCCAGTATGACGCATCGGATAATGAGCTTTCCTACCGCTACAGCTTCCCTGTGAAGCATGGCCTGTATGAGGATGATTTCCGTAGTGCTTTCCTGGCAGTTGTGGCCTCTGCACACGCAAGCTACGATGTGGTAAAGCAGTATGCTGTGGGCCGTTTCCGCCGGGCAGACCGGGAGGAAATTATCTGCAAAGCACAGAAACTGATCATCGAATTGGACCAGTAACCATTATTGGAGTCCGGCCAATACCGGACTCCTGCAACAAAAATCAAAGGAGGCAGAATCATGAAAATCAATCATTTCCGGGGAGAATATGCTTTCCTGAGTAATTTCTGGGAAGTCCCTGTTACATATAAGGGTCTGACCTATGGTAGCAATGAGGCTGCCTTTCAGGCACAGAAGTGCATGACGGAGGAAGAGAAGCAGCCCTTTACCGAAATGCGTCCCGCAAAATCCAAGAAGGCAGGCCGTCAGGTACAGCTTCGTCCTGATTGGGAGGAAGTGAAGGTTGGCATCATGGAAGAAATCGTCCGTGCCAAGTTTACCCAGAACGAGGATATGAAGTGGCGGCTCATCGGAACTGGTGATGCTTATCTGGAAGAGGGCAACACCTGGCATGATACATGTTGGGGCGTGGATGCCAAGACCGGTGAAGGTCAGAACCATCTGGGTAAGATCCTGATGAAGGTTCGGGAGGAACTGAAGGAGCGGTGATCGTATGAGAATTGTCGTGATGGGGGGGCTTTCAACCCTCCCACCATCGCCCATCTGAAGATGATGCAATCTGCGCTGGATCAGTTAGGGGCAGAAAAAGGCTTCTTTGTCCCAACGGCAGATAAGTCCCTGCGCCGTAAAATGCGCAGGGCAGGCTTCCCGGAGGAAGTATTCTCGGAAGGAATACGCATGGAAATGCTTTCTGCCATGGCAGAAGAAGATCCCCGGCTGGAAGTAACGGATGTGGAATTTCAGAACCCCAAGCATTGGTATGCCCAGGAGACCATGGGCTATATCCAGCAGCAGTACCCGGAGGCGGAGCTGTTTTTCCTCATCGGCTCCGACAACCTGGAAAACTATGCCAGAGCATTCCGGCTGGTGGAATTTCTGGAAAAATACCGTTATGCCGTGGTAGACCGGGGTGACGGTGACCTGGATGACATTTTACAGGAGATCCCGGCGGCCTGGGAACGCAGGGACAGATTCTGCTATGTTACCCCACCGGAGGGAATTGAGAATATCAGCTCTACGCTGATCCGTGAGAAAGTAAGAAACAACGAACCGGGCCTGGAGGAGCTTCTCCACCCGTGTGTAATGGACATGATAAGGAGAGATAACCGATGTTAAAACGAGTAACCTTTTCCGGCATCGACCAGCAGACGAAGGTGCAGGATTTAAAGCGGCTTTATGAGAAATACCCCTTTGTGGAATTTGTGTTTCTGTATTCCATGCAGGCGAATCAGAAGGGTGTCGGCCGGTACCCGAATAAGATGATTCTGAAAAACTATAAAAATGCCGGACTTCCCATGGCGGTGCATTTGTGCGGACAGATTGCACATGACCTGGTCAAAAACGGAGACTGGAACGTGGTTTATAAGGAACTGAAAGGGTATATGGATCTGTTTGACCGGATCCAGCTGAATATCCCGAAGACCAAGCGCTTCTCCCGGGAACTGACCTTCCCGGAGGACAAGCAGATCATCATCCAGCTTCATGAGGGTACGGAAGACCTGTTTAACTGCTACAGGCATCTGCCCAATGTGGTAGGATTCCAGGATGCATCCGGTGGCAGGGGCATTGCCGAAACAGAATGGATGCTGCCGGAGACCGAACCATTTGGCTATGCCGGTGGTATCAACCCGGAAAACGTGGTTTCCGTAGTGGAGGATCTGACCATAATCTGTGATTATGACTTCTGGATCGATATGGAAACCGGTATCCGGACGGACGATAAATTTGATGTAAATAAGTGCGAGGAAATCTGCAGAAAGCTTGTGGAAAGCGGCCTGGTTGGATAATGGGGTTTCCTCCACTGTTCAGGAGGAAACTATGGAAAAAACCATTGTGATTATGAGCGGGTCCTTCAACCCGCCCACCATTGCCCACCATAAAACCATGCTGGCGGCAGTGGAGGCACTGGATGCCGGAAAAGGATTCTATATTCCCACACCGGCCAAGGCCCTGCGCTACAAGATGCGCAAGGCAGGCTTCCCGGCGGAGGTCCTCAGTGAAGAGCACCGCACTGCCATGCTGAAGGCCATGGCGCAGGAGGCCCCCCGGCTGGAAGTGAGCGATGTGGAATGCCGCCATCCCAAATGGCACGCCATGGAAACCATGAAGCATTTCCGGGAAATGTATCCGGAAGCAGAACTTTATTATCTGACCGGCTCGGATAATCTGGCTATGTTCCTTCGTTCCAGGCGGCTGGAAGAATTTCTGGAGAACTTCCATTTTGCAGTGGTTGACCGGGACAGAGAGGACACCACACCCATCCTGATGACAAATGAAATTGCCTGGGAACGGAAGGAACGGTTTGCCATCATTCCTTCTCCTATGGAAAAGGACGGGATCAGCTCTACAGCGGTACGGGAAAAGTTCCGCAACGGAGAACCCGGTGCAGAAGAAATGCTCCATCCAAAGGTGATGGAGCTGATGAAGGAGGCAGCTATATGGGTAAACGGGTAAGGATCCTTCGGGAGACAATGAAGGCGGCAGAAGACGGCTTCTACCTGGTTGAGGAGCGGGAAGTGAAACTGCCGGTCAGCTTCCGTGAGATCAGAGAAACGAAGCTGTATTCTGCTGAGCAGATCGCACAGTTTCCAAAGCAGGATGTTTCCGGAACGAAGCCCGCAAAAATCACCCTTCGGAACCAGGACGCACTGGAAGCTGCCTTTGAGCTGCATCAGCGTCGAAAGGAAACGGAAAAGCCTGTTCTGGTGCTGAACTTTGCCAATCCCTACCGCCCCGGCGGCGGAATCCGTTCAAAACCCGGGACCCAGGAGGAACACCTGTGTGTGAAAACCACACTGCTTTGCTCTCTGGAAACAGAGGAAGCCTGGCCCTTTTACCAGACCAATCTGGATTGCGGAACCCAGGCCCAAACGGATACGATTCTGTATTCTCCCAACACTGTGGTTATCCGCAATCCTGATCTTTCCCTCCGGGAGGATCCTTTCCCAATCGCAGTCATGACGGTGTCGGCACCAATCGCCTCACGAATGGAACCGGAAGAACTTCCTAATCTTGAAAACATCCTGAGAAACAGAATTTACAGCATGATTCGTACCGCTGTCGAAGAGGGTTATACCCGACTGGTTCTGGGAGCCTGGGGCTGTGGGAATTTTGGCAATGACCCTGAGCTTGTGGCTAAGCTATTCTATCAGGTGCTCATAGAATATAATAAAGACGATGAAATCTGTTTTGCAAATTGCTTGGAGGAAATCATTATGGCAGTATTTGATAATACTGCTGAGCAGATAAGATACCGAAGCTTTGCCTTTTATTTTCCGGGAGTATAATACTCAAAAAGGTATGCCGCTGGTATAATAGAAACGTTATTGATTTTGACCTTTCTAATGCACCACAAAGGCCTTTACGAAGAATAAGTGTCAGAAGTACTTTTTAAAATGTCATTTTTCAAGCGACACAAATGATTACTATATAGAGTAAAATTGAGCCATAAGGTAAATACCTTATGGCTCAATTTTTAGGAGCATCAGATGAAAGAGAAATACGGATGAATGCAGATTAGTGTATTCTAATCTATTGTGAGTCTGGCTTCGATGAAAAGTTTGGGCCAAGGAAATTAAACATTGGGAGGACTTTAGAAAGGATGTTGATTATGAAAAGACTATTTGCACTGATTCTGATGGCAAGTATTATGATTGGAATTGCTGGCGGAGATTGCGGCATTATTTTGCAGGTGGAAGCTGCAACAACTTCCAACAATGGTTTCTTATCTTGGTTGAACATCACCAATAATCGCTGTGATGAATGTAATGCCAAACTGGAAGATTGCATTCTGTGCGACGGTACCGGTGAGTGCGATGTGTGTGATTCTTCTGGACACCATATTTGCAGTGAATGTGATGGTGACCCTTCCTGCACCAGATGTACTGGGGGCATTTGCTCCAATTGTGAGGGCGATGGTTATGCCTACAAGCTTTCTGAGTGTGTTCGCTGCGATGGTGAGGGTGAATGCTCTCGCTGTGATGGTTTAGGTATTTGCTTCAGCAATAGCATGTATGTACCTGACAGTATTTGCTATTCTTGTCAGGGTTCTGGCCGGTGTACTTCCTGCGATGGAAAAGGAACCAAAAGACCGCTGGGCGACAGAGCTTGCTTCTACTGTGACGGATCCGGAATTTGTGGTACTTGCGATGGTACTGAAATTGCATGCGACAACTGCACTGCGGGTTACGTAGAGTGTGACTTGGATGGTGCTTGTACTGCGTGCAGTGGAAGTGGCAAGTATTGTGAAGAATGTGAAAATGAGAGATCCAATCCGATTACCCCGATGAATCCTGTTCCTCAGCCTGTACCGACTCCTCGGGATGGTGACTGTTATACCTGCTATGGCACTGGATTCTGTACGGCCTGTACCGGTACTGGTATGTGCGGAAATTATAACTGTATTATGGGTACAGTTACTTGCACTGGCTGTTATGGCCTTGGCGAGTGTGGTTCCTGCTATGGAATGGGCGAATTCTTAAGTGGAACTCGTTGTTATAGCTGTGGTGGAGACGGCGTTTGCAGCAGATGTAATGGACGTGAAAAGTTCACCTGCTCTTCCTGCAATGGCACAGGTGATTGTTGGAAGTGCGATGGAGATTTTTGGTGCCCAACTTGCAATGGCAGCGGTATGGCCTAATCATTCAGGTAATAGCTTCCCGGTTGTAAGATACCGGAGAGCCATCCTAATAAAGATGTCATTGTTCAATAATTGGAAGGGAGAATACATATATGAAAAAGCATGCAACTGAACTGGTTTTTATTCTGGATCGCAGCGGTTCCATGTCTGGCCTGGAGGCGGATACCATTGGCGGCTTCAATTCTATGATTGAAAAGCAGAAACAGGAGTCCGGTGAGGCAATGGTAACTACCATCCTGTTTGACAGCAAGGTGGAGACGATTCATGATCGTACAGATATTCAGAAAATTGCACCGATGACCAACAAGGATTATTATGTAAGAGGCACGACAGCTCTACTGGATGCCGTGGGCAGCGCCATTCAGCATATCAGTCATGTACATACCATTATGGGCGAAGATAATGTGCCAGAGCACACGATGTTCGTGATCACAACTGATGGTATGGAGAATGCCAGTAAAGAATTCACCATGGCTACGGTCAAACGGCTGATCGAAG
>JAFSCK010000069.1 GCA_017436785.1 Oscillospiraceae bacterium
CGGGGTCATGACCCCGCCGACCCGCTTGCAGTGACAACCGGGTTTGGTGGTTTCTGATTTGATAGATTTACAGAACATCCATAGCAAGGCACTCGCCCAACCTGATCGGCGGGGTCATGACCCCGCCCTACAATGGCGTATGGAATAAGGAGGATTCGGAATATGGGAAAATTTGTGATCCGGGCGGTCCATTCCGGGCTGAAATTTGATCTTTACGCCGCCAACGGCCAGAGTATTCTGACCTCGGAGGTCTATACCACGGCTGCTGCCTGCCGCAAGGGACTGGAAAGTGTCCGAAAAAATGCTGCCGCCGCCAAATTTGAGGACTTGACGGACAAGGACCGGAAGCCCCTGACCAATCCCAAATTTGAACTGTATCAGGACAAGGCCGGTGCTTACCGCTTCCGGCTGAGGGCCCGCAACGGCGAGATCATCGCCGTTTCCGACCGCTACACCGCCAAGGCCGGCTGCCTCAACGGCATCGAAAGCGTCCGAAAAAATGCACCGGATGCGGAAATTGTGGAAGAATAAAAATGCGCACCGCAGATCTACGCGGTGCGCAAAATTGTAGGGTGCGGATATATCCGCACCGGGCAGTTTCGAGCATTGAGCGTTTGGATATTTACACTCAGTTTTCGTGGGTGCCCGGTTGAGATATATCTCAACCCTACATTGGATTTCCTAACTTAATGACATTGGCACACAGGCCGTTCCCTAGGGTTTTTTATTTCACGGTCTGCAGTTCCTTTACAGCCCAGCTGAGGCCCTTGGGGTAGAAGAAGCGGATCTTTTCCTTTGCCACCTTCATTTCCACCACCTGAGCGGTCCGCAGCTCGCCGTCTAGGTTGATGGCGGTGGGCCGATCGCAGATGATCTTGATGGCACTGGTCTTCAGGTGCCGCACCAGATGGGGCAGCTCGGTGTAACGGCCTGCCTTGTATTTTCCGATGATGCCGGGGACCTGTGCCCGGCTCACCTTTTTCACCAGCAGCACATCCAGCAGGCCGTCGGAGGGGTCTGCCTCGGGGACGGGGTTGAAGCCGCCGCCGTAGAAGCGGCCGTTGCAGACGCAAACAAAGGTCTGCTCCTCGTCAAAGCGCTTGCCGTTTACTTCCACGATGTAATGCTCGGCAATGCCCTTCACCACATTCACCACAGTGGAAGCGGCATAAGCCCGGAAGCCGTGGAGCAGGGGGATCCGCTTATACCGGGATACATCGGTACCGATGCGGGCATCCAGGCCCACGGAGCAGATGTTCAGGGCGATGTCGCCGTTGCAGTCGATGAGGTCAAAGGTAGCTTCGTCCGCATCCATCAGCCGGTGCAGGTCGAAAAAGGCCTTGGGATCGTCAAAGAGCTTTACAAAATCGTTGCCGCTGCCGCCGGAAAATACGGTGACGGCGGCATTGTCATGGCCTGCCGCACCGGCAACCACTTCATTCAGGGTGCCGTCGCCGCCGCAGGCGTAGAGGCGCAGCTCCTCCCCGGTCTCGCAGGCCTCCCGGGCAATGCGGGCGCACTCGCCGGGAGCGGTGGAGACCCGGATCTCGTAAGTAAGCTTTCGTGCCCGGCAGATCTTGTGGATGATTTCGCTGTATTCCTCGGTGCGGTTCCGGCTTCCCGCCGCGGGGTTGATGATGAATAGGTGTTTCATAGTTCCTCCAAAGGCCCCCTTGCCTAAAGGGGGCTGTCGCCGCCGAAGGGCGGTGACTGGGGGATTGTGCCGCTGCGCGGCACCTTGTCCAGAGGACAAGAATCCCTCCGTCTTGCCTTCGGCAAGCCACCTCCCTTTAGGCAAGGGAGGCTTTTTTATTTCTTCTTTCTCTGATTATCGGTGAACATATAGTAATCGCACTTGATCATGCCGTTATAGAGCTTGCGCTTTTTGTCGGCACGCTTTCCGAAATAGTGCTCGAACTCCGGCTCGGAGGTGATGATATATTTCTTCCAGCCGTCGGCGTACTTTAGGTGCTTCCCCAGCGCGGCGTAGAGCCGCTGGGCGCTCTGCTGCTCCATCATCCGCTGGCCGTAGGGGGGATTGCAGATGAGGATGCCTGTCTGGCTGGGCAGGTCCATCTTGGTGGCATCGCCGTCCCGGAAGGAGATGCAGTCGGCAACGCCTGCCTTTCTGGCATTGGCAATGGACAGGGAGATGCACTTGGGGTCATTGTCGGAGCCGAGGATCTGGTACTTGCCGTTAAACTCCTTATCCTTGGCCTCGGCGCGGACGTCGCCCCAAACCTTGGGGTCGCACCAAGCGAATGCCTCACCGGCAAACCGGCGGTACATGCCGGGGGCCTTGTTCCGGGCGATGAGGGCCGCCTCGATGGGAATGGTGCCGGAGCCGCAAAAGGGGTCCCAGACGAAATCCCGGCCCCGGTAGCGGGTCAGCTGGACCATGGCAGCTGCCAGCGTCTCCCGCAGGGGGGCTTCGTTGGCGTTGGCCCGGTAGCCGCGCTTATGCAGACCCGGTCCGGAGGTGTCCAGAAACAGCTGGACCCGGTCATTCATGATGGAAAACTGGAGCTGATATTTTGTTCCGGTCTCGGGAAGCCAAGAAACACCGTACTTTTCCCCCAACCGCTTGGAGGCGGCCTTCTTGATGATGGCCTGACAGTCGGGGATGGACATGAGCTGGCTGTTGAGGGCATGGCCCTTCACCGGGAACTGGCCGTCCTTGGGGATGAAATCCTCCAGATTGGTGTGATAGACCCCCTGAAACAGCTGCTCAAAGGTGGTGGCCTTGAAATCCGCCAGCTGGATCAGCACCCGCTCGCCGGTGCGCAGGCACACGTTGGCCTTTGCCATGGCGCTTTCGTCACCGGAAAACAGAACGTGACCGTTCTCCACCCGGACATTTTCGATGTTCAAACGGCGCAGCTCGTCGCCCACAATGCCCTCCAAGCCAAACAGACAGGGGACGTAAAATTCAAAATTAGACATAGTTCCTCCAAAAAATGTGGATAATACTGTAGGGGACGGCGTCCTCGACGTCCCGGCAGTAACGTGTTCGTATTCGCATAAGGCTGGGGCAAATTCGCAGATGGTACTGCGCGGGGCGTCGGGGACGCCGCCCCCTACAAATCAAGGAATCAGCTTTTTTGCTTTGATATAGCGCTCCTCCTCGGAGAAGACGCAGCCGCAGTATTTCTGCATGTAGAAGCCGTGCTCCCGGGCGAAGTTCTGGCCGTCCTTGAAATAGGGCCGGAAATCCCGGTAGAGGAATTGGACACCAAATTCGCTGGCGGCCCGTTCTGCCACTTCCCGCATCAGCTCGTGGTTCTGGTAGGGGCTGATGAACAGGGAGGATGTGAAGCTGTCAAAGCCCCCCTCGGCAGCCTGATGCGCCGTTTCAAACAGGCGCATTTCGTAGCATTTGCCGCAGCGGTGGGAAATGTCATCGGCCACCATGCGGACGAAGGGCCGCAGGGCATAGTCGTTTTTCATCAGCAGGGGCAGCTCGATCTCCTTGGCGTAGGCTTCCAAGCAGTTCCGCCGGGCCCGGTATTCGGTGACGGGGTGGATGTTGGGATTGTACCAGAAGCCGGTGACTTCGATGCCGTCGGTGCGCAGCACCTCAATCGGCTGGTTGGCACAGGGGGCACAGCAGATGTGCATGAGTGTTTTCATAAAGCCCTCCGGGTAATCATTTACAAAATATCATAACATAATTTGTGAAATATGGCAATGCAAAATTCAAAATGCAGAATTATGTTAATTTTGCATTCTGCATTCTGCATTTTGCATTCATCACTCTCCAATCACGCCATCCTTGTAGACTTCGGTGATAAGGACCTCCCGGATCTCGTTATGGAGATTTTCGCCCTCGGTGTAGACCTTGACGTAATTGGGGGCGTGGCCGGTGAAATATTTCCCGTCCTTTTCCTCAAAGAGGACGCTCTGGGTGGTGCCGATCAGGTTCTCCCGGAAGGCGCGGCTCATTTCCTCCGCCACGGCAATTGCCTCCCGGCTCCGGGCTTCTTTCGTTGCATTGTTATGCTGGCCCGGCATTTTGTCGGCGGGGGTGCCGGGGCGGCGGGAGTAGGGGAAGATGTGCATATCCGCGAAGCCGCATTTGCGGATGAAGGCAAGGCTTTCGGCAAATTCTTCCTCCGTTTCTCCGGGGAAGGCCACGATCATGTCCGTGGTAACGGCACAGCCGGGGAAATAGGTATTCAGCAGACGGACACTCTCCAAATACCGGGCGGTATCGTATTTCCGCTTCATGCGGGCAAGCACCGTGTCGCAGCCGGACTGCATGGACAGGTGGAACTGGGGGCAGAGATTATCCAGTTTACATAACTTTTCACAGAAGGCTTCTGTGACGATCCGGGGCTCCAGAGAGCCCAGCCGCACCCTCAGGTTCGGTACCGCCTGACAGACCGCCTCAATCAGGTCGCTGACGGGAGGCTTGCCGGGTAGGTCTGCGCCCCAGCCGGCGATCTCGATGCCTGTCACCACGATTTCCCGGTAGCCACGGCTTGCCAGCTCCTTTGCCTGTTCCACCGCCAGCTCCAGCGGGGCGGAGCGGATGGGGCCCCGGGTATAGGGGATGATGCAGTAGGTGCAGAAATTCACACAGCCGTCCTGCACCTTCAGCATGGCCCGGGTCCGTTCTTCGAGGCCTCCGGCAGGGAGGATCTCAAATTCCCGGCGGCGCAGGGCGTTGTCTACGACTACGGACACCGGTTCCAATTGTGCCTTCGGCACACCCTCATCCGTCACGGCTTCGCCGTGCCACCTTCCCCGGAGGGGAAGGCTTTGGAGGGCATCCAGCATCCGGTCAAGGAACGCCTGACGTTCTCCGCTGCCGCCGATGATATCCACATCCAGCTCCCGGACGGCCTCGGCGGCGTGCTGGGGATAGCAGCCGCAGACGCCGATGATGGCACCGGGGTTTTCCCGGCGGCACCGGCGGATGATGGCCCGGTTTTTCTTGTCCGCCACGGCGGTGACGGAGCAGGTATTGATGACGTAGGCATCGCAAGTTTCGTCAAATTTTCCGATCTCGTGGCCCTGCTGAAGCAGCAGCCGCTCCATGGCCTGCGTCTCGTACTGATTTGTCTTGCAGCCCAAGGTATAAAACGCAAATTTCATTTGTCAAATCCACCAATTTAAATATCGAATCTTTGTTTTAATCGTCCAAACCGACAGTTGCTTTTTCACAAAAAAATGCTATAATGTTTATCAATCACTTTTTTGTGGCAATTTGGGCCGGTTTCTTCCGTTGCTCCCCATTATACACGAAAAATGTGTCTTTGTACAGTTCAGGGGGAGCAGAATTATGCTGGAATTTGAAATGCGGCTGGGAAGTGTTCAGGATGTTCAGGATTTCGTGGACATTGCCTCTACCCGTCCCTTTGCCATCACCGTCCGGGACGAGCGCAACAAGATCAGCGCCGACAGCTTCATGGAGCTGTTCTGTCTGGACTTTACCCGCCCTCTGCGGGTGGTGTGTGATTGCAGCGAGGAGGAGCTGAACCGCCTGCGCTGGGATCTGGACCGCTTCGTGGTCAAATAAATATGGCTCTAGCAGCACCGTCCCGGGAATACCTGGGGCGGGTTTTTTTTACCCGTTTTTGCACCGGCACTGTAGGGCGGGGTCATGACCCCGCCCTACAGAAATGGCAACACATTGTTTGACATTCCTTCTGCCCCATGGTATGATATTTTGTAACGGATCGGGAGGTTTTTTCATGTCTTTGCTCTATTATTCCCTGTTTGCGGCCGCAATTGTGGCAGCGGACCAGTTTACCAAATACCTCACGGTGGCGAACATTGCCCTGTATGAGGATGTTCCCTTTATTCCCGGGCTTTTGCAGCTGACCTATGTGCAAAATACCGGCGCGGCCTTTTCCTCCTTCGAGGGACAGCAGTGGCTGTTCGCTCTGATCTTCGCGGTCTTCACCGGGATGCTGGTTTACGAATACCGGAAAAACACCATGGGCTTTACAAAGCTGGAATGGTGGTGCATCGCCGCCATCTACGGCGGCGGACTGGGCAACATGATCGACCGGGTCCGCATGGGCTATGTGGTGGACATGATCGAGACCACCTTTATGGAATTTCCTGTCTTTAACGTAGCCGACTGCTTCATCACCTGCGGCTGCGTGCTGCTGATGGCCCATCTGGTGCTGTGCAATCCGGGATTCTGGAAAACCAAAACTTAACTGTAGGGCGGGGTCATGACCCCGCCGACGCAGTCGTAAATTTATTCTAATGCTGCAATGATTCCGCAATCAACCCAATACCACCATTATTACCGTACATAAACTTGTTATCTGGTCGGCGGGGGCATGACCCCGCCCTACGGTATTTCTTTTGAGGTCGAACTATGACACTATACGCTGACATTCCCGGGGAGCGGCTGGATGCCTTTCTGGCCCGCTGTGCCGACAATTTAAGCCGAAGCGCCGCCCAAAAGCTCATTGAAGAGGGGGCCGTGACGCGAAACGGCAAGCCCGGAAAGAAAAATGACAAGCTGAATCCCGGCGATGCCATTACCTACGAGATCCCCGAACCAAAGAGCGTGGACATTCAGGCCACGGAAATGGCGCTGGACATCGTGTATGAAGACGAGGACCTGCTGGTGATCAACAAGCCCAAGGGGCTGGTGGTCCATCCCGCCGCAGGCCATCAGGATGACACGCTGGTGAACGGGCTGCTCTACGCTTTGGGCGATGACCTGTCCGGCATCAACGGCGAGCTGCGGCCCGGCATCGTCCACCGCATCGACAAGGACACCTCCGGCCTGCTGGCGGTGGCAAAAAACGACCTTGCCCACACCATGCTGGCAAGCCAGCTAAAGGACCACTCCATGGCGAGAACTTATGAGGCCATCGTGGTCGGCTCCTTCCGGGAGGACAGCGGCACCGTGGATGCCCCCATCGGGCGGCACCCCAGCGACCGGAAGAAGATGTGCGTCATTGAGCGCAATTCCAAGCCCGCCGTCACCCACTGGGAGGTGGTGAAGCGCTACCGGGGCTATACCCACATCCGCTGTAAGCTGGAGACCGGCCGCACCCACCAGATCCGCGTCCATATGGCGCATATCGGCCACCCCATCTTAGGCGATACCGTCTACGGACGGAAAAAGCCGGAATTGGGACAGGATAGCCAGTGCCTCCATGCCGGAGCCCTGTGCTTCACCCACCCAAGAGATGGCCGCCCCGTCATGGTGTTTGCAGAGCTGCCCCAGTATTTTAAAGACGTCATCGCCAAATTGGAGAAAATGAACTGACGCAGGAATGCCCCTGTAGGGCGGGGTCATGACCCCGCCGACGCAGTCACATGTTTCTGCACATTCTGTATAGATTCTAGATGTTTACCTTTTGCCATTATTGTAGCTGCACATAAAATTGCTACCTAATCGGCGGTTTTCTGACCCCGCCCTACGATTCTATCTAATGGAGGCGCTCTATTTATGGCTCTCTTTTCTGATATCTTACTGACCGTGGACTATGACCGGACCTTGACTGCCAAGGATTCCACCATTCCGGAGCGGAATCTGGAGGCCATCCGGTATTTTATCGAGAATGGCGGTGCCTTCACCATCAACACGGGCCGCAGTGTGCCCATGACCAAGGTCTTCCGGGACATCGTTCCTGTCAACGCCCCGCTGCTGCTGTACAATGGCTCCGCTGCCTATGACCTATCGGAAAAGAAGCTGTCCTTCTGCCATGAGATCGACCTGGACCTGTGGGACACTGTTCACGAGTGCATGGAGCTGTTCCCGGACCTGACGGTGGAGGTGCAGGGGGTAGAGGCCCATTACCGTTTCACCGAGAATCCTGCTTGGGATGCCTTCTCCGAGCATCAGCACTGCGCCCATGCCTTCGCTCCCGAGGGGGCAGATCTGGGTGCTTTCCTGAAATTCACCCTCTACGGCGAATTTCGGGATGTGACGGTGGCTGACATGTACAACGGAACCGAGGAGGAGCGCCGCCGGATGGACGAGGTGGAGCAGCAATTGAGAGAACGCTGGGGCCACAAGTGCGAGGTCTTCCGGGCCGCCACCCGGATCATCGATGTCCACGCCAAGGGCGTCTCCAAGGCCCGGTCTGCCCGGGAGCTGCAGCAGCGTCTGGGCAGGAAAATTCTGGTCTGTGCAGGCGATGCGGAAAATGACCTTCCCATGA
Organism: Oscillospiraceae bacterium; assembly: GCA_017436785.1. Lineage (GTDB taxonomy): Bacteria > Bacillota > Clostridia > Oscillospirales > Oscillospiraceae > Faecousia. The sequence goes on from JAFSCK010000069.1 coordinate 8,139, forward strand.
TGCGCGATGCCGACTATGCCTTCGCCCCTGCCGACGGACTCATTGCCGGTGCGTTTGAAACCGTCTGCGATTGCGGCGACGGCGCGGTGGCTGACGTGATCTATAAAAAAATCCCGGAGATTCTGAAAAAACAGTCTTGACAATCTTCCATTTCCATGGTAAAATCCTAAAGCTGATACAGCCAGAGAGATGGATTTGCGGGTGTAGTTCAATGGTAGAACACCAGCCTTCCAAGCTGGATACGCGGGTCCGATTCCCGTCACCCGCTCCACAGAAATGCGCCAGTAGCTCAGCTGGATAGAGCAACTGCCTTCTAAGCAGTAGGTCGGGGGTTCGAGTCCCTCCTGGCGTGCCAACTTAGCTGGTACTTGGCGCATATAAACAGAATATGGTGGATGTAGCACAGTTGGTTAGCGC
>JAFSCK010000070.1 GCA_017436785.1 Oscillospiraceae bacterium
CAAAGCAAACATGGTGATAGCTGGCACCGGCGTCCAGCTTGATTTTATCCATGTCTGCAGGTTCCAACAGATGGAGGGTTTCATCCTGGCGAAGTCTTCCAGTAGCAGGATCGTGGGGCCATTTGATGGCATTGCGGACCACTGTCATATGGTCAATCTCATCCTGCGTGATTCCGAGAGACTGGTAAAGTTCCGGACGTTTCTCCTGAAGATCCGCTGCTGCCTGAATCGCCAGATCCAGATTGTGCTGCACCATCACGTTTGTGAAAAGGTTATTGTTAGTGATGCCGCAATACTCATCGGGACCCTTACAGAAGAGCAGATCCACCTCGCCTGTCTCTGGGCGGTATGTATAGCGGCTGATCCAGAACCGCGCAGTTTCGATAAAGACTTCTGCGCACCTTTCCAGATAGAAAGCTTCGTCACCGGACTTCTTACAGTAGGCATCCAGAGCATATGCAACATCGGCAGTGATGTGAAGTTCACTGCAGCCGATGTCCCAGGTTTCGCACTGTTCACTTCCGTCCAGCGCAGCCATCCAGGGATAGCGAGCACCGGCAGTATTCATCTTCTTGGAATGCTCTTTTGCGGCAGGAAGGGAACGGACACGGTAATCACAGAGATTTTTGGCTGCTTCCAGATCGTTTTCCAGGAAGAACGGAAGCATGAACATGTCCGTATCCCAGAAATAACAACCCTTATATCTGCCGTGGCTCAGACCTCTTGCGCCAATGCTGACGGTGGGATCTTTTGCATTGCAGCTGCCCATGAGATTATACATGGAGAAATGCAGACCCGTTAGGAGTTCATCGTCCAGAGTGGGAACATTCAGATCGCACTTCGCCCAGGTTTCTGCCCATGTTCTCTTATGCTCACCAAGAAGCAGATCATAATTCCAACCATCGGGAATGCCCGCAATGCGGGGATCCACATCTCTGGAAGTCAGGATGCAAGCTGCCTTGTCAAGGACAAGTTTCGTTCCTTTCCGGGTAGTCGCCTGATAGCAAACATCAGTGCCATCGCTGTGGGAATACTGGAAGTCAGCACTCTGAATTCTGACTTCTTCCATCACGGCAAGATTTGCTCCCAGAATATCAAAGGAACAGCAAATGCCGTTCTCGGAAGCAGATGCGCTGACCAGCTGGGAAAGCTGGATGGTTTCAGTGTTTGCTTTCGTCTGATCATCGGGGATAGGACTGTTGCAGCTATCCAGCATGATGCCACCGGCAACAGAGATATTCATACCCGCACTTGGGGTAAACACCAGCCGCTGCATGATCAGTGCCGGATGTTCTTTGGGGAGGAAGCGCTGATGCTCTACATCCAGAGTTTTTTCTCCAGAACGGAGCACATAACGCATAGTCAGTGTGGCTTCCTTCATATTGAGAACACGCTCAATGTCTGAAGCCAGTTCTGCTTCTGCACCGTCAATATAGATTCTTTCACAGACCGGAGTGGGAAGATTCACAAAGTCGGTAATGCCGGGCTTGATCTCACCAAAGATACCGGCTAAGTAAACACCCTTTTGGATTGGACGGTGGGCAGGCTCGGAGGAAATATAGCCACGAATGCCCATCCGCCCGTTACCAATGAAAAAGATGCTCTCGCAGAATTCATCAACCCAGCCGGGACCTTTTTGGGAGATCACCCAGGGGGTAAGCTCTAAATCATTTCTCATAGCGTCCCTCCTCATGGGCAGTCTTCATGCTGTGGCACAGGAAGCCTGCGCAGGTTGCAAATGCGGCGCCGGTGGTACAGGTGCCCTTCACGGGATCAACACTTTCACAAGCGATACCGTTGTCCATTTCCAGAATCTCCAGTTCACGGAATGCCTGCTCTGCATGGCCGCACAGCAAGCTGTTGCACAAGCTGAGAATCCAGGGGTAAGGTGCATGGGCACAGCCGATTTCAGCAATGGGAGAATCAGCGAAGCTGTACTCATAAGCGGGAGAACGGATCATGGAAACGGTATTGCACCAGATCTCATCGTCCTTGTTGCAGAATCCATAGTAGGGGAAAAGCTGCAGGCTTCCGGGAGGCTCATCGTAAATGTTGTGCAGTCCTTTCAAATCGATCGACCAACAAAAATAAGGTTTGCCCTCGCCATCATTGAAAACGCAATGCTTGTAGATGGCATCTTTGACTTCTTCTGCCTGCTGATCCAGTTCTGCATACTTGTCTGGAAAGAGCTTTGCCAAGGCCTTCATGCTCCGCCATACCAGCATGTTGTTGTAGGTCAGATAGGGATGGACAATTTCATCATCGGTGGGCTGCAGGAAGGTTTCATACAGTTCCACTTCGGGATGCTTCATGGAATCAAGCATTTTCAGAATCTGACGGATGCCCTTCTGGACGTTGGTATCCTCCAGAATTTCAGAATCACCCGTCTGAGATACATAAGCTTCCAACGCAATGATGGGGGACATCAGTTCGTCCAGTTCGAAGCCGGGCTCCAGCACCGTGCCGTCAATATACCGGGAATGGATACCCAGGTTCTTTCTCTGACGTCCAAAAATGTAGTGGAGAATCTGCTCAGCCAATTCGTGGTCTGCATCCAGAATTGCAGGATAAGCCCAGAGCAGCACATCCCGGTCCCAGTAGGCCGCACTGACATAGTAGCGGGTGCCGCGGCTGGTAGCGCAAACAAGTTCTTCGGTATCCATGGTAATGCCGGTGGAGTAGAAAATGCAGAAGAACAGATTTGTGTTATAGATTTCGGTCAGTTTGGGAGTTGCCATCTGGCGTACACGCTGATTCAGCCATGCTGCGGTGCGGTTGTATTCCCAATCCCAGCCCCGCCGAAGCATTTCTTTTGCGCTGGTCGCAGCGGCAACTTCTTCATATCCAAGTCCCCAGTAAAAGATCATTTCTTTGGTTCGGCCTCTTGCAATAGAATCACTCCTGAATAGGGAATAAGTAACGCTGTTTCCGTCAATAGAATAGTCGGTCTTGGTTTCTTTATCACACATGGGAGCAAAAGCAAACATGGGAGCGCCGCACCGGAAATCAAAGATCACACTGAAATTCCAACCGCTTTCATAGCAGTGAGCTTTGCCGTCCAGTTCTTTATCTTCATTGATGCAATGCCAGCTGCTTTCCCAACAACCCTTCAGACCCCATAGGATATCCGCATCATCCTTTGCGGTGAAAGACAGCTTCATGGCAAAGCCTCTTTCTCCAATCGGTGTAAGAACGGTCATGGCGAAATCATGATTGCCGGCTTTGGCAGAGAGGGAGGGAATCCAGTAATGATCACGACACCACTTCATCTGCGTAAGAGGGATCTCTTCTTCGCCGACTTGAATGAAAGGCATAATCAGAGGGGTATTTTTACTTCCTCTGACTTCAATCAGACCTTTGTGCTGCATGGAAAGATAGGTAAAATCTTCAATTCCTGCGGTATTTTCATTGATTTTTGGTAACGAAATCATTTCATTACCGGTGGGTATATAGCGATCCATAGTAACACCTCGCAGTTTATCGTTTAACCGCTTAAATTGCTTTCTTGCTTCAAGTATAACAAAATTCGGTAGCTTGTCAATGGGAATTTCAACAAAGTGCCAAAAAACTATTGACAAACCCGCGAGGAGATATTATCATTATCACAGAACGATAGTTTAAGCGGTTAAACGCATAACGTCAGAAAGGAGGGCAACGCCATGGCAAGAGCAACTTTGAAAGATGTAGCGCAGCTGGCTGGAGTAACAACCGCAACCGTTTCTTATGCGCTCAGTGGCAAGCGTCCTATTTCTGAGGAAACCAAACGCAGAGTTATGGAAGCCATTGAAGAACTGGAC
>JAFSCK010000071.1 GCA_017436785.1 Oscillospiraceae bacterium
ACATCGTATTTCCGAAAAGCGGTGTTCGATATATCGCCATCAATGACCACTTCGATTCCATCGACATGAACAGTACCGAATGCGACATGGCGGGTATCAAAAACTGGTTTAATGAGTTTTTCGCAAAAGATACCAGCCGCAAAATTCGTGCTGTGCAGAAAGCAAAAGGGGAACGTGGTGTACCGCTGACTACCAATGTTCCTTACGGCTACATCAAGGACAAAGAGAATCCGCAGACTTGGCTGATTGACCCCGAAGCGGCATCCGTTGTGAAGCGTATATTTGAGATGTGCATGAACGGACGAGGCCCTTCGCAGATCGCCAATCAGCTAAAAGCGGATGGAGTTCTTACCCCTACCGCCTACAAGGACAGTGTGGGCATCAAGAGTCCCAACACAGCGCCCGAAAATCCTTGCGGATGGCATAGCAGCACAGTTGTTGCCATTCTTGAACGCAGAGAGTACACAGGCTGTACAGTCAACTTCAAGACCTACACTAATTCCATCTGGGACAAGAAGCAACGAGACAACCCGGTTGAGAAGCAGGCAATCTTCGAAGACACTCACGAAGCCATTATCGAAAAGGACATTTTCGAGAAAGTGCAGATTATCCGCCAGCAGCGCCAGCGCAAAACCAAGTCGGGATGCACAAGCACCTTTTCCGGTTTGGTGTACTGTGCCGATTGCGGCGAGAAGCTGTACTACGGAGCTACCAACAATGGCAAGCGAGAGGGAGCGTTCTTCGATTGTTCGCTTCATTGGAAGCACAAGGACAAGTGCGGAACACACTTTATCCGTGAATCCGTTTTGGAACGAATGGTGCTGAAACACATTCAGTTGGTCATGGGGTATATTCTCAGATACCGTCAGCATTTCATCTTCGTGATGGAACAACAGCTCCAGTTAGAGTCGGCAGAAAAGCTGCAGACGAGCCGCAAACAGCTTGAACGCAATGAGCGCCGCATCGCAGAACTGAAAAGACTGTTCATCAAGATTTACGAGGATAACGCCAAAGGCAATCTGAGTGATGAACGCTATGAGATGATGAGTCAGAACTACGAAGCGGAACAGAAACAGCTTGAAGCAGAGGTTGTCGCTCTGCGACAGGAAATTGAAGTACAGGAAAGACAGAACGAAAATATTGAAAGGTTCATCCGAACGGCAGACAAATACGTGGATATCGAGGAAATCGACCCGTGTATGCTGCGAGAGCTGATAAAGGCGATCTATGTGGAAGCACCCGATAAGTCCAGCGGCAAGCGCAGACAGAAGATCCACATCGAATATGACGGCATCGGCTTTATCCCTCTGGAAAAACTTGCGAAAAAGGAAACGGCGTGACCAAAGTCACGCCGTCCCTTGAAAACAGTCGTTTTCAAGCATTTTTCAAAATAACTGTTTTACGAAGCCCCGCCAATCCCGGCGGACTTTCCTTATTCCCGATAGACAAAATGCTGGACACCTTCATTCAGTTTCTCCAGCAAGGCCGGACAGTCGGTGGGGTACACCTCCAACTTCCCCACATCTTCCAGGGGAACCCAATGAAATTCAAGCTGAAAGCTGCGGCCCTCCAGAGTTTCGTGGGCCAGGAATTTCCCCTGCCGGGGTGTATGGCTGTCCAGCAGCTCCACCAGATAGTACAGGCAGATCTGATGACAGGGCTTATTACCCCAGGGAAAGAAAATCTCCCCTACCCATTTCAGCTCGCCTACACGAATATCCGCGCCGATTTCCTCCTTGAATTCCCGCACAAGGGTCTCAGCATTGGTTTCGTTGAAAGCCACATGGCCTCCGGGAAAGGCAAAGCTCCGATCTTCTCCGGTGGTGGTTTGCAGCAGCACCCGTCCGCTTTCCAGGCAAATGCCTGCCACCCGGTAGCTGAATACCGCATCCTCAGTCTTAAACAAAATATCCTTCATCCAACAACCTCGATCAAGTGCAGCGCCGCCAGATGGGCTGGATAGAACAGGTAGAATCCCCACTGGACAGCCTTGCTCTTGGTTCGCTTTTGCCCGGAATACAGGGCAATCGGTATCATTGCCAGTACGCCAAGCATTTGCAGCCGTATCCTGACCGGGCCCAGCCAGTACAGCGTTGGGCTGGACATTTGGGCAAAGAGAAACAGCATGGCTGCCGCCTGAACCAGCCATCTGCAGGGCATATTCCGTGTAATGTAGAACAGCAGGATCAGCACAACGCCCTCCATGCCGTAATCCGCCCGGCACTTTTCCGCCACGATCCCCAGCACCGCGGCGCACATGATCTTCAGCAGGAAATGCCAATCTGTACGCAGCACCCAAACAGCCAAGAAGCCGCACAGCAGTGTTGGCATGACACTTTGCTTGTTCATCGTCCACGTACCATAAAAGGCCAGATCGTAAGGAAGCTCTGAAAGAATGGTGGCGAGCAGCAGCCGCAGGCCATATTTTTTACAGTCCCGCGTGTGTACGGCTCCCTCGGCCAGCAGGAAGCAATAGATGGGAAAGGAGACCCGCCCGATACACCGGAGCAGATAACCGGGGACAAAAATGGCGCCGATATGATCGATCAGCATGGTCAGACAGGCAGCGAGCTTCAGCCCCTCCTGAGAAATGCACTTTTTCATATGATATCCTTCCCGCCGCATAGTGCGGCATTGATCTGTCGCAGAAATTGGCAGTCCAGGATATCCCGGCAGGAGCAGTTCCAACAGCGGCAGGGAATTATTTCCACGTTGGCTGTCTGCACTCTGTGCGCTTACACGCGCCATCCTCTACAATTCTTTTCTAATTATACTTTATATTAACGGAAAATGCAAATATTTTGTCGTAAAATTAACCAAATAAAAACCAAAAATACCATTTGATTTTTATTGAAATATCGTGTATAATAAATAACCGATATCCGGGTGTGGCCCAGTTGGTAGGGCGCCTGGTTTGGGACCAGGATGCCGGGAGTTCGAATCTCCCCACTCGGACCATAAAGGTGCTGTCTCACAATGATTTGAAAGAATCATAAGAGGCAGCACCTCTTTCATTGTTTGAGTAGCAACAAAGCTGTGGAAAAAGTACCTCAAAATTCAAAAAACAGCGCACTAATTCTGAGGGGCAATTTTGCCTCTC
>JAFSCK010000072.1 GCA_017436785.1 Oscillospiraceae bacterium
ACACCCACAGAGTATAAGCTTCTTTGCCTGCTTGCAAAGGACGCAGGCAAAGTGCTGACCCATACCTATCTGACCAATAAGATCTGGGGCAGCTCCTGGGAGAGCGATATGGCATCTTTGCGGGTGCATATGGCAACCTTGCGCAAGAAGCTGGAAAAGGATGCTCAGACCCAGTATATCCAAACCCATATCGGCATCGGATACCGGATGCTGAAGGTGGAATAAGGAAAGTTACACGGACCACCTTGGGTTTGAGGCGGTCCGTCAATTATTTACACTTTATATTCAAAAGTTTTCTCTGTTTTGATATAATAACGATGAAAGGGGTGAACCTCTATGAAAATTCAATTTATCGGAGCAACCCATGAGGTAACAGGTAGCTGCACACTGTTGGAGGTGTGCGGTAAGAAGTACCTGGTGGACTGTGGTATGGAGCAAGGGATTGACGTATTTGAGAATGTGCCGATCCCTGTGCCTGCCAATACCATCGAAGCGGTCTTTCTGACACACGCCCATATCGACCATTCCGGTATGCTGCCCAAGCTTTATAAGAACGGCTTCCGGGGCAGTATTTATGCAACCACAACTACCTGCGATCTGTGCAACATTATGCTGCGGGATTCTGCCCATATTCAGGAATCTGAAGCCGAGTGGCAGAATCGGAAAGCACAGCGTGCCGGTGATGATTTGGTTACGCCAGTCTATACAATGGCAGATGCAATCGGTGCTATCTCTCGTTTTCGTCCCTGCGAATACGGTCAGGTGATCCAGGCGGAAGAAGGCATCGTTGTCCGCTTTTCCGATATTGGACACCTGCTGGGCTCTGCCTGTATTGAACTGTGGCTGACCGAGGAAGGCGTTACAAAGAAAATCGTGTTCAGCGGTGATGTGGGCAACATCGATCAGCCATTGATCAAAGACCCTCTGCCGGTAGAAGAAACGGACTACCTTGTTCTGGAATCCACCTATGGCAACCGTCTCCACGAAAAGCCAGGCAATACCGTCGGAGAGCTTGCAGATGTGCTGCAGCGGACCTTTGACAGGGGCGGCAATTTGGTGATTCCATCCTTTGCGGTGGGAAGAACCCAGGAAATGCTATACGCCATCCGACAGATCAAGCAGGAAGGAATGGTCAGAGGTCACGATGGATTCCCGGTGTATGTGGATAGTCCACTGGCTGTGGAAGCTACCGGCATCTTCCTGCAATGCGACCAAAGCTGTTTTGATGAAGAAACTGCCGCTTTGGTAAGGCAAGGTATCAATCCCATATGGTTTGATGATATTTGCCTTTCCGTAACAAGTGACGAATCCAAACAGATCAACTTTGACAAGCGCCCCAAGGTGATCCTTTCTGCCAGTGGTATGTGCGAGGCGGGCCGTATTCGCCACCATTTGAAGCACAACCTATGGGGCGAGGAAAACACTATTCTATTCGTTGGCTATCAGGCGGAAGGTTCTCTTGGCAGAAAGCTCCAGGACGGCGCACAGTATGTCCGCTTGTTTGGTGAAGATATTACCGTCAATGCGGAGATCGCCGCCCTACACGGCACCAGCGGTCACGCAGATCAGGCAGGTCTTCTTAGATGGCTTGCAGGCTTCAAAGAAAAGCCTCAGACGGTTTTTGTCAATCACGGCGATGATGCAGCCTGTGTGATTTTCCAGAAGCTTTTGACTCAGATGGGCTACTACGCAGAAGCACCCTACAGCGGCGCAGAGTATGATTTGATGACAGGCAGAATGACCGTGTTTGCAGACTCCAAGCCCATTCGCCGAGAGGAGATGACGAAAGGTTCTGCCAGAGCCCGGGGTGTCTATGGAGAACTCCTTGCAGCCGCAGAAGCACTTCTCGCCTTTGTCAAGACCTGCAAAGGCCGCACTAATAAGGACAACGCAAAGCTTGCCTCTCAGATTCGTAATCTGATTGAAAAGTGGAAATAGACCGATCAAGAATGTGATGTTATCACGGAAGTACTGCGAAAGCCTGTGTATATTAACAGCAAAAAGGAATAAGGAGGAACTACCATGAAAAAGTTCATACCACTATTACTTTCCCTCCTGTTCTTGGCAGGCTGTGCATTACCTGCGGGGCAGGAAGTCAGCTACCGGCAGATCAATATGGCGGATGCCATCACCATGATGGAAGAAGAATCCGGCTATATTATTCTGGATGTACGCGCACCTGAGGAATTTGCGGAAAAGCATATCCCCGGAGCCATCAATATACCCAACGAAATCATCGGCACGGAAGAGATCCCGGAACTGCCGGATAAGGATCAGCTGATCCTGGTGTACTGCCGCAGTGGCAACCGCAGCAAGCAGGCATCCGAAAAGCTGGTGGCGCTGGGTTACACCAACATTGTGGAATTTGGCGGCATCAACGATTGGCCGGGTGAAACAGTAAATGAATAACAGAAATCTGCCGGATGAAGGGTCCGGCAGATTTTTCATATCCACTAGGTTTAAGTGATGACATCACGGAAGAACCACTTTATCCCGGTTATAATGATGCCATAAAGAAAACAAGGAGGGCTAACCAATGGCAGCTATCAATATCAACAACAATAATTTCCACAATGAAGTGATGAATTCTGACAAAAAAGTTCTGCTGGACTTCTGGGCACCCTGGTGTGGTCCCTGCCGCATGGTGGTTCCTATGGTAGAGGAGATCGCAAAGGAACGCCCTGATATTAAGGTCGGCAAAATCAATGTGGATGAGAACCCGGAGCTGGCAACCCGGTTTCGTATTATGAGTATTCCCACT
>JAFSCK010000073.1 GCA_017436785.1 Oscillospiraceae bacterium
GCCAGTAGTCTTGCTTTCTTCCTCGTCAGCTTCGATATTCCATTCCTGGCCGTTAATGGTGATGGTAATACTTCCATCTTCACCGATGGTGTAGGTGTAAGGAACCTCTTCATCGGCATCTTCGGACGAATCAGCCGTATCGGTTTCCTCAGTGCTTTCCTCGCCGGAAGATGCTTCCACAGTCTGATTGGTGGCAGTATCATCGCCGCCGTAGGCAAAGGCCGTTAAAGGAGTGACACCGATAACGAGCATGACTGCAAGCAGAAAGCTCAGAATCTTCTTAGATTTCATCATGGTACGTTTCCTCCGTTTCTCCCTGCATTGCTGCCGCAGGGTCAGCTTTCATACTCTGGAGCAGTGCAGACAACTGGTTAATATCCATGTTGTGACTATGCACCAGTTCCAGAATGTCGTTGTTCTCCAGGTCGGTTCTCATACGAACGAGTTCCTTCTGTCTGGCCTGAAGCTCTTCTATTTTTGCGGCGTTCTTTTCATACTCCGCATTGATCTTTTTGATTTTGGGATTCATAAATACCCTCCTTTAAGGCAGACGACCAAATGCAAGGAAATGGCTCTGCCAGTAGCTTGTGTTGATGTTGGCATAAGAGATAGGATCACCGCAATGAATCATCATGCCGTTGCCAACGTAAATGCCAACATGAGATGCACCGCTGGTATCATAGGTTCCTTGGAAGAAAATCAAATCTCCGGGACGTGCATTGGAACTGGAAACACGGGTACAGATGTTCAAAAGCCCCTGTGCGCCAAGTCTGCCAACATTCCATCCGGAATGATTGATAACCCATGAAACAAAGCCGGAGCAATCGAAAGAGGTGGAAGGACTGGAGCCGCCCCAAACATAGGGATAACCCAGGTATTTTTCCGCTTCCGTAATCATTGCTGCAAACTCCGCATCTTCCAGAGCTTCGGGAGGAATGTCATAGTCGGTATAGTCGCCACGGTTATTCACACCGGGATACTCACCAGCTGGGAACAGATCAAGTCTGTTTCCGTAAGTGGCAATATAACCGGCATACATTTCCAACTGCTCTTGTCCCATGATGTAGATTGGCAGATGAGAGAGATTGAAGTTTTCCAGCTCCACTGTGCAAATGTAGTAATCATACGGAACCTCAACTTCGTATTCGTACTCTTCTTCAACCCATTCTTCCAAATCCTCATCATAGACCCATTCGGTGCCGGTTTCCGTTTCAGTACGATACCGTGTTTCTACTTCCACGTTCTCCGTCAGGATGTATTGCTTTTCAAACAGCATTTGCATTGTTCCCTGGACTTCACCCAGCGTCCATGCACCACCGTGATAAGCAGTCAGAATGGAAATAAGAACATACGGATCATGACCAATCTCGTCCAGCTCAAAGTGATACTCGTCATATCCAGGATGAAAGGTTTCGTAGTGATCCAGTTCATACTGGAGATCTTCTTCCATAGCGGCATAAGCAGCTTCTGCTCCCAGCATATCCTCATCCTCTGACGGGTAGGTAGTCGAGGAAATGCCAGAAACAACTCCTTGGAACATCAGTGAACAAGAGGACAAGCTATTGAGCATTAGTGCAAGCAACATCAGAAATGCAATAGCGATCCCAAAACCCTTCTTATGCCGAACGAAAAATTCTCCGACCTTTTTGGTTCCATCCGCAGTTTTCTTCGCCGCTTTTGCCGTGTTTTGTGTTGCACTTGCCGCTGATGCCGCCGTATCACCTGTACGCTTTGCAGCTACATACTGCTTTTTTATAGCCTGCTTTTGCTGCCATCGTGAGAACGGATTACTGGATAATTCGGGGTTTTCCTGCAAGGATTTCTTATACAGAGCATCCACATTGGCTTTTTCCAGTCGTTGCTCTGCATGGGCAGCTTCACGATAAGGTTTCAGTTTGTGTGAATGGTATCCTTCCCGTACAACACGACCAGACACTTCGGCAGTTTCCTCCAGCTTGTGTGATGCTTCCACGCCCACATTGTCATCCTCATTTTCACGGACTTCCTTGTGTGCCGTGCCAAGCACAACATTTGCCGGTGCATCCTTAACGGAGTGCGTGAGCTTGGACGGTGGCTTCGCCTTATCTACTTCTTCAAAGTGCAAACGCACCGAAGTCTTGCCGCTGGCAGGATCTACGGTGCGTTCTTTCTTTACGACTTTTTTCTTCGGAATTTTCGCTTGGGCAGCATCAGCTTTCTTTTCTGCTTTTTCTACCTTACGGATAGGCTTTTCAAGTTCCGGATCAGCCTTTTCCGCATCGGTGAATTGCAGACGGGGTTCTCGCTTACTCATACCAACCACCGCACATCATCTCTTCAAGGAGAAGATTGGTTTCCAGGTATGAGGGCAGCTCAGACAGCTTGCCCTCCGGATAAGAGGAATAATAAATCCAGATTGCCATAATGGTTCCTCTTGCCATATCTCTGTCACGGATGATGTCGCCAGTAAAAATCGGGGGAACAGCATCGCTCCCACGTGTCCAGATGGTATAGATGCGCTGAAACCCGGCATACCCCGCGGGCGAGAGCATCTTATACTCCCGTTCCATTGCGTAGCAATAGGTCGATGCCTTTTTCGTGGTTTCGATCAGCTTTCTACACTCAATGGCCAGGGCTTTTCTCAACCCCAAACCATTTTCGATCTGCTGTGCAGTCATAATCAGTTCGCCTCCTTTACTTCCTGCGGCTTCGTAGTCATAATGCGATACAGCTCGGTATCCTTCGGGAATCTGTCCACAAAAGGCAGGATAACACTACCGTAGAACAGAAGTCCTTCACCTTCGCTGGAATGTGTAACATAGGACAGCTGGTGCGGAGAAATGTTCAGCTGCTTTGCCAGAATCTGACGGTCGCCGCCTGCCTGATTCAGCATATACACAAAGTCAGAGTTCTCAAAGATGTTCTCAACTTCTCTGGAAGCAAGCAAGTCTTTGACGTTCTGGGTGATGCCGGTAGGAATACCGCCCCACTTTCTGAAACGCTTCCAGATTTCAACCGTGTATGCCGCAGTCTGCTCTTCCTTCAGAAGCAAGTGCATCTCATCGATATAGTATCTGGTGGACTTGTGTGCGGCTCTGTTGACAGTAACTCTATTCCACACCTGATCCTGAACAACAAGCATACCGATTTTCTTCAGCTGCTTGCCCAGTTCCTTGATGTCATAGCAGACGATGCGGTTATTGATATTAACCGTAGTTCTGTGATTGAACACATTCAAAGAACCGGTAACGTAGATTTCAAGTGCGGTTGCAATATATTGTGCTTCCTTTTCGTCCTGCGCCCGGAGAAGATTATAAAGATCTTCCAGAATCGGCATATTCTCAGGTCGAGGATCGTTCAGATAATCGTTGTAGACCAGTCGCACACAACGGTCGATAATGGTTTTCTGAACAGGCTGCAATCCATCCTTGCCGCCAACAATCAGTTCACACAGCGACAAAATGAAATCAGACTTCAAGGACAACGGACTTTCATCATCGGAGTAGTCCAGGTTCAAATCCATAGGGTTAATGTAGTCACGGGAGGTAGGCGAAATGCGGATTACCTGACCGTGTAAACGCTCAACCAGCGGAGCATACTCTGCTTCGGGATCACAGATGATGATGTCATCCAGGGTAACAAGGAAGGCATTGCTGATTTCTCTTTTGGCAGAGAAAGATTTACCGGAACCAGGAGTACCAAGGATCAGACCATTCGGGTTTTTCAGGAGCTTTCGATCAACCATGATAAGGTTGTTCGACAGAGCATTGATGCCATAGTACAGAGCTTCAGAACCGTTCTGGAACAGTTCCTGTGTCGTGAACGGTACGAAAATCGCCGTAGAACTGGTTGTCAGTCCACGCTCAATCTCAATTTGATTCAGACCCAGGGGCAGACTGCTCATAAGTCCTTCTTCCTGCTGAAAATCCAGTCGGGTCAGCTGGCAGTTGTATTTCTGTGCAATGGAACTTGCCTGGAACACATTGTTTTCCAGCTGACGCTGCGTGTCTGCGGTGTTCAGAACCAGGAATGTCACAAGGAACATACGCTCATTTCTGCTCTGCAAGTCCTGAAGCAGCTTCTTGGCTTCTGTGCCGTAGGTAGCAAGGTCAGAGGGAATGATGTCCATATCGTATCCGGAGCGAACAGCCTTTTTCTGTTCTTCGATCTTGGCACGGTCGAGATCAGTAATCTTTCTCTTAACCGTTTTGATTGCCTTGACCTGATCCAGCGAACGGATATGGAGATTGACGATCAGGGAGCTTTCCATGTCCAGAAAATCCGCAAGCATACGGTCGTTCAGTTCCGGGGCGAGGATCTGGACGAAAGAAACAGCACCGAACTTCTTGCCCATACGGAACATCTTTCCGGTACGGAACTCAAAGGAACTCGGTGCAATAAAATCCTTGGTGGACAGGCCAGACGGAGCCAGCCAGTCCCATGAGAACCGGAAAGGCTGCTGATCGTCCATGTGGAATACGCTGTGCAGCTGACGGAGCCGCTGTTCTCCGTTCAGAGCATCTGCCACAACGCCCATACGTTTGAAGTTGTTGATGATGTCAGTTTCTATGCGTTCCAGACGGGGCTTTGCCGTCCTCAGACTGTCTGCATCGATGCCAAAGGTCAAATACTTGGTCTTAATCAGACCGTTGTTACCCTTGGCAAGCTGATTTTGCAGCATCGTTGTATATTCCTCACGAATGGAATCGAAATCGTCGCCCTGGGAAGGAATTGTAATACTGCGGGCGAAGCTATCTTCCGATGCAGCAAGGTTCAGGAAAGACAACTGGAACTGAATAGAACTGTCAAAGTAATTCAGGAAGTCACACCAACTCTCAAAAATAGCGGTTTTATCCTCATTCTGGCTGAGCTGGTAGTTAATATCCTGGAACTGGACAGTTTTGGTATAGTGATTGTCGCTCACACGGCAAATACCGTCAGGCCACATTCTCTGATAAGGGATGCTGTCCTGGGCGGACTTTTCTTTCTTGCCGGTGCGGTTTGCCCTGGCAATCGCAGCTTCAATTTCCTTACGCTCGCTTCTTGTCAGCTTGCGCTTGGGCTTTGTCTGCTGAATTGCTTCGTCCTTTGCGTCGGGCTTGCGCTTTTTCTTTTCCGTGAACAATGTTGAACACCTCCTTGTCAAGTTGCTCCTGCCGCTCGATCACGGCATAGAAATTGTTGGTTTTATAGGGTCTTTGCTTGGGGCGGAGTATGGACACCCGGATGATGTTTCCGATGACCTTTTCCAGCGGTTGTCCATTCTTCTCATACATTGCCAAAAGGAAAAAAGGCAGCGCAAAGACGATCATACACATGGATGCGGTACTGGAACCGAGGGGTTCTTTCAGCAAAAAGAACACCGGCACAGCAACAACAGCCGCTGCACTAAAGCAGATCAGCTGTCTTTTTGTCAGGTTGAACATGACTTTGGTTTTCACCTTCGTCAAGTCCTTGGGTACAGGCACATAGGCCATACGGTACTCCTCCTTTCTTGGGTTAATGAGCGTTGAATACGCTCTTAGCAAGGCTACCGGTCTTAAACAATGTGAAGCACAGCAGTACAGTATATCCGACACAGCTCCACACAGCAGCGATTACATCGGTCTGCGTAGCAATGTTCTGTACCAGGACAGCATAAATGCCAACGCATACGATAATCAGGAAACCTTGGAAACCTAATGCAAACAGGGAACGAAGATAGTTTTGTCCCATCTGTCCCCATTCTCGATTGGTCATCGTTGCCATCGGAATCGGAGCAACGGAAGTAACCAGATAAATCTCGATCATACGACCATACGTTATGATAAAAATGCAGATCGACAACGCCCACATGGTTACGCCAATGAAAAGGCTTTGGAACCACAGGCCAAACAGATAGCCTAAATCCTCTGCCATCAAACGGGTTTCCAAGTCGGTCATTGCGCTGGAAATATCGATGCTTGTATTTCCAACGATAACGCCCGATGCGCTGTTCACAACGCTTTGCGCCACATCAAACACAGCCATAACGATATTCCATGTATTTGTAACGATCAGGATGGCGCAGGCAGTCTTGAAGATCCACTTGAAAAACATCCAGGTGTCAACATCGTGCATATTGTTCTTATCCATGATGAGCTGGATCAACTCAAGGGTCATAACAAACGCCAGAATCAACCCTGCAATCGGTACGATAACCGATTCTGACAAGTTATGGATCATGGAGTATATTCCACCATTCCAGCCCTGCGGTGTCGTGCCGACCTGGGCTGTAATGTTGCCGACTTCCTGATTGACGTTATCAAACAATCCTGCCAGATTGCTCAGAATGCCATCCACAAGGATTTCTTTAAGCCATTCTGTAATTTGCTCTTTGATATAGTCCACTTACGATTTCCTCCTTTCTTGCCCCTCCCATCCGGGGACAGGAGGGGCAGAAATTTGAGGAACCAAACACGGAGCTTACTGCCGGTCAATCGGCAATGCGCCCATTATTTGATTGTCCTCCTGTTTGTTGACTTGTGGACTGGTTTGTTGGGCCGCTCTTAGAACAGGCTGGTGAGCTGGGGAATCAGAACGGTGCCGAGGACGATGATACCGCCGCCAGCCATGAGCTGCTTCATGCCCTGGGACTTGGAGCCGGGATTGTCGTTACCGTAGCCCTCCAGAAGATTGACGATACCCCACACGCCCAGGCCAGCGCCCAGTGCAACAACCAGAGTCTGAAGAACACCAACAGCAGAAGTGAAAAATGCCATAATAAATACCTCCGAAAATTAAATGATTGTTTTTTTGATTTCCGAAGGGAACGTAATTTCTCGTTTTCAGGCACGAAAAAAGACGCTGCGTTAGATCACGAAGCGTCAACGGTTGTGTCTACTTCATAAACGTCGTAGACGTCATTGGATTTTGCTTTCAGCCGGGTAGACAAGAACTGCTCTATGTCGAAGGCGTTCTTGGAATCTGCGTCGGCTGTGTATCGATAGTTGGGATGCTTTGTAATGTCGTACTTGTCCGAAAGGAACGGACGCACGCCACGTAGCTGAAGGATACATTTTCCTCCATCCATGACTGCTAGTTCATCCTGGCTCATCAAGTCTTTACCCAACTTCTGATAGTTGAGGGAGTGGGAAGTTTCCCGCCCACGATTCTCACCGGTGTTGTAAGTGTCGATTGTTTCCTTACCCAGCACAGCTGCCAACTCTTTCAGAGTGGTCGGTTCCTTGCCGCCCAGGAAAATGGAGCAATCCATGTTGCCGATGATGGTATCGGCATTGTCCTTGTAGATCGCCTTTAACTGGCTCTGAGCCTGCAACACCAAGCAGGCCGAGATTTCTCTGGATCGAATTGTGGCAACGAGCTTTTCCAACTTGGGAATCTGCCCAATGTTGGCGCACTCATCGATCAGGCAACGGACGTGAACAGGAAGTCTGCCACCGTAAACATCATCCGCTTTCTCACACAGAAGGTTAAAGAGCTGGGTATAACACATCGAAATGAGAAAATTGAAGCTGTCATCGGTATCGCTCATAATCAGGAACAACGCTGTTTTTCGATCACCGAGGGTGTCCAGTTCCAGCTCATCATAAGCTGTCACTTCACGCAGCTCTGCAATGTCAAAAACAGCCAATCTTGCGCCGCAGCTGATTAAGATACTCTTGGCGGTTTTACCAGCAGCCAACTTATACTTCTTGTACTGACGTACAGCAAAGTGGTTCGGCTTTTCTGATTCCAGAGCATCAAACATCAGGTCAACAGGGTTCTTGAACTCTTCATCATCTTCACGGACTTCCATCGCATTGATGAACTCGATCAGAGTGGAGAAGTTCTGCTCTTCCACCGGTGCTTCATAGTGGATATAGCCGATCAATGCTGTGTACAGCAGAGTTTCAGCCTTAACCCAGAAGTCATCACCGGCTTTACCCTCGCCCTTTGTGTTTGCAATAAGCGTAGTGACCAGCTTCAGAATATCCTTTTCAGAGTGGATATAGGCAAACGGGTTATAGTGCATGGACTTCTTGAAATTGATGGTATTTAATACCTTGATGCGATAGCCCTCATAAACGATCTTTCCATGCTTATCTCTGACCGGCTTACCATCCTTGCCGATCTTCGGGGTTCCTCGCTGAAGCATCTTGCCGCACTCGACCAGGATCGTTCCTTTCGGGTCAGTTACAACATAGGATGAGTGCATCTGCATCAGGTTCGGCTTCAACCAAAAGCGGGTCTTACCGGAACCAGAACCACCGATGATTAAGACGTTTTTATTTCGGGCTGTTTTCGGGTCTTTGGGGCGGCTGCTCATAGTCAGTCGCTCCGTCTGTGTCAGAATGACATTGTTCTGAAATACGGGATCAATGTAGGGAGCAATGTCATCATGCGTTCCCCACCGGGCAGAACCGTACTCAGAGTTCTTGCGGAATTTCTTAGCGTTTTTACTCTTCACATAAACAGCTAACCGCAGTCCAGCGCCGCAGCATAGGCCGATCAGAAGATCTACCGGATGGAAGCTCGGCAGCGGTGAAGAGAACGCCGCCGCAAAGCCATCCATGAGGTGTGTCAGCTTGTCAGCGAAGGTTGTACCAGCAGCAAGTCGATACGCTTCGCCCAGCTTTGATGCGTAAAGTCCAAGAATGAAATACGGCAGATTCAGGATCAGGAGCTTTTTCACGTTGATATTTTTCATCGTTCCAGCTCCTTTTTCTTGCTTCGGTCTACGACTGCGTTCTTGACCATTTCCTTGAAATGCGCCAGTTTCTTCAGTACGGAAGGCCGCTCCTGCTGCTTCACTTTCTTAGAGGAATACTCGGTGAATGCTGCTGTCAGAGCATCGGCATCACGAGCCTTGAAGAACACCAGGTATTTGGGCGGCGAAGTGCTGCGATCTTTCTTAATCGCATAGTCAACGCCGTATTTACGGGCGATCTTCTCGAAGGATTTTATATCCGGATCGTTGATCTCGATGTTGGAAACGCCCTGGTTCTGCCCAACCAGTTCTTTCACCGTTTGCTTTCCGCAAGGTTTTACGGGAGAATCACGGGTCTTTTGCAGTTTCTTTTCCTTGCGATGAGCAAGATACTTAGAGATAGCATCTTTAAGCATCCTGCCGGTGAACTTGCTACCACTGACGATAAGCGTCACGGTTCTGCTCTCAACTTCTTCCTGCATATCTCATCAACTCCTTTCGTCAGATTTTGCAGGCCGGTGATTGCGTCTAAGGCGGAACCACCAAGCGACGAAGAAAAATCACTCGCACGGCAACCTCCTTGTGTGGAAATGTAACGGAAGATCTCTGAGTTTCTTTGCTGTATGTTCAGCAATACGCAGCTTGCTGACGGAGGGCAAATACTCAACCGGCATACCCGCCCAGGCATCAATCAGAACATGAGATGCTTTAACGAGAACGGTTTTCTGGATTTCATCAGACGACTTCTGATCCGGAAAGAATATTTGCTCAATCTCCTGAAGTCCCTGACGTTCTTCTGCGGTCTGGATATATCCAACTGTGGTTCTCATGCCCAGCTTAATTGATGCGTCCTGTAATGTCCGGGCAACGCTCAGATAGAACTCAGGCAAATGCTTTGCCTTGATTCTGGATTTCAGCTTAGTCACGCACAGTACCTCCCTTGGAGCTACCTCGTCCCTGACCTTTCACAGTGAGAATACCGTCCAGCGTGGTTGCGGTAATCCGGAGCCGCTCAGCCATCGCAATATCGTTCTTGACGGTTTCATCTACCTCGTGACCGCAGACGATCAGAACATGGGAGCGGCGAAGATAATCTCTTGCCATATCGATGCTGTCCTTGTGTTCCTGGGGAATTTCGTCCTTCAGGAACAGGGGAAGAAACAAAAGCGGGCATACCGGTGAAAAACCGGCATCATAGGCAGCTCTGCAATACTTCGCTGCATTTTCGGTGTTCTCAAATTCGTTATCGCCCCAAGGGGCAGTGATATAGGCCAAGGGTCTTTTCATGTCACAGTCCTTTCTCCCAAATGTGGGTATAAAAAATAGCGGCTTACACAGCGCCGCCGTACAGATCGTGGTTTACAAGTGCCGAATAATAGCTGCTGATCGTAGTGGGTGCATTGTAGAGGACGGTCAAAAGGTATTGCTTGATATTGCGAACCTTCGTTGTGTTCTCTTTCATGCAATCCAGGACGAATTGGATATGCTCCGAATTGAGCTTTAGGAACCGGGCTTTTACCACCTCATGCGGGAACTCTCCACCAGCTACACGAATTGTTTTCCGGTTGGCACATACAACCTCCAACATAAGCTCGACAATTTCATCGATGCTCTCACGGTTATACGGATTCCGCTCAATGAGATAATCGTACTCGATGTTCTCATAGATCAAATCACGATAAATCTCAATCTCACTCACAGACATCGTTTCACTTCGCTTCGGCTCCGGAATCCTGGGGGGAGTTTCAGGAGGGAAAGGAATTGAATCGGTACTTGATCGATCAGTAATTGATTTTTCAGTTTTTGATTTTTGGGTACTTGATTGCTTAGTATTTAATTGCATTGGATTTTCCGATGACGAGCTATCCGATGGCGGCTCGTCCGATGACGGAATATCCGCTGTCGGATTTCCCGACGACGGTTTATCCGATACCGGGTCAGTACGATCCTGTTCTGCGACCGGTACTTCGTAAATGATATATTCATTACGACTGAACTTGCCGCTGGCATCGGTGGTCTGGCGTCGAATTACATATCCCTGTTCCTCCAACTCTTTTAATGCCGAACGAATGGCATCTTTGCTCTCAGGATTGATGGCACATAACCCGGCAAGGGTATAATTCCATTCTTCTGGCAGGGATAACATCTGAGATAACAGACCTTTTGACTTCAAAGACAGTTTTGTGTTTCTCAGATGATGATTACTCATTACGGTGTAATTACCTGTCCGTTCCACACGAAATGTCGGCATTGACTTCACTCCTCTCTAATTTTGGACATAGAAAAAGCCGCAGCATGATAAAATCAATTACTGCGGCTCTTAGCGTCTATGTGCATTTTTCAGTTTGTCATGTAAGATATGCCCCTCGATGATGTGGGCATATTTTTTGATCTTGATTTGCTGCTTGTTATGATAGGCCATCGCCTTGGCAAAGTCTGCTTCATTCAGAAACAGTCGGACTTCATCACCGCACTCGCCGTATGGCGTTCCGGGCAGTCGCACCACAAATTCGATCATGTGCCGTGTGGCGTTCTGAAAACGCTGAACGGCAAGAATATTGTGACCTTTCAGCTCTCTGGCTGACAGATCACGGATACCGGCTGCTTTGCTCATGTAGCTCCTTTCATCGTTCCTGCTGTTGCTGACGCTTCTTCTGCCATTGCTCCAGCAGCTTGATAATCGTTTCCTGCATCCTCTGCGGAGTGTAACTGCGGGGGAAATACTTTCTCAGGGTATCCGAAGAAAAGGAAACCTTATCAAGTTCAGGCTTTTTCTGCTCAGACATAATGGAGAGCATTGTGTCCTCATTCAGCGTACCTTCCTGGCTCATTTTCTTCATTCTCTGAGCTTGGGACAAAGAAGGAGTTGCCTGCTCATAGTCGATGGTTTCCAGAAGCATCTCCTGCTCCTTTTTTTTCAGGAAGGAAATCTCATAAGCCGGGTTGATGGCAATTTTCTTTTCATCGACCATATCCAGCAGCGGAGCAATCAACTCAGTAAGGCGAACATATCGCTGAATCTGATTGCGGCTCTGTCCAACCTGTTCAGCCAGAACCTGATCGCTTCGCTTTGTCCCAACTTGGGACGAATCTACTTCAAGGCGTTTGCCCTGATGTTTCATGGCATCCAGCTTCATCTTGTAGGCAAAAGCTCTCTCACTGGGCAAGATATTCTCTCGCTGCAAATTGCTGTCAACCATGATAATCACGGCGGCATCATCGTCCAGATCACGGATGATAACCGGCATGGTTTCTTTGCCTGCAAGTTCGCTGGCTCTGTGTCTGCGATGACCGGCAATAATTTCATATCCACCATCAGGATCAGGACGGGCAATCGCAGGAACAAGCACACCATATTCACGGATGCTGTCAACCGTATCCATCATTGCATCATCGTCTTTCACCTTGAAGGGATGCCCCTCAAAGGGGTGGAGTTCAGAAAGCGGCACTTCCACTACACGCTCTCTGTCAGCGTCAGCACGGCTCTCTTCGGTAGAGAACAGATCATCGACCGATGCCAGCTTTATGTTTTTCACGCTGCTTTTCAAGTTTCAGTACCTCCTTCGTCAGATTTGTGTAGGCTTCCGCAACCTTGCCGCCGGGATCATGGGCATAGATGCTCTTTCCCTCGGCGCTGATTTCTTTCGCTCTAACTGAGTGGGGGATCTCTGTCCCAAACACTTTGATCTTGCTGCCGTAGGTTTCACGGAGCAAAGCGCTGATGTCTTTCGCAAAGTTCGTGCGGCTATCAACCATCGTCAGCAGAATACCGTCAATCTGAAGTTTCGGGTTAATCTGTCTGCGAACCTTACTGACCGTAGACAGCAGCTGTTCCAGACCTTTTGCGGGAAGATACTCGGACTGAACCGGAATTAAAACACGATTTGCAGCAGCAAGTGCATTGACGGTCAGCATACCAAGGGAAGGCTGACAATCAATCAGAATGTGACTATACTGATGTTTAAGTGTGTCCAGGTATTGCCGCAGGATCGTTTCACGGCTCATGGCATTTACCAAGGATACTTCCATACCGGAAAGTTCAATATTGGCGGGCATCAGATCAACGCCCTCCGGATGATGGATGATACCTTCGCCGGGAGCAATCGGCTGGTCAGTCAGAATCTTGCCCATCATATCTGACAGCGTAACAGGCAGCTGATCGGGCTGGGGATTACCCAGGCTGATCGTCAAGCTACCCTGCGGATCGCCGTCAATCAGAAGGACTTTCTTTCCTGACTGCGCCAGACCAATGCCAAGGTTGGCACAAGTTGTGGTCTTGCCAACGCCGCCTTTCTGGTTGGCGATGGCGATGATTTGTGCAGTCATAGGGCTTCTCCTTTCTTTTATAGTTGTTCCCACATTCCTGCAATCTATTTCCGGGCAAAGAAAAAGAGCGCATCAGCAAAGCTAATACACTCTTTCTTGTTCGTAAGTAAGGATTATGCAGTTAAATGTAGAGGAAACATTGTGGGGGAGGTCGTGGGTATCATCCGAACACACACACATGAGTGACGGCACCGATGATTTTTCCGTCCTGAATAATGGGACTGCCGCTCATGCCCTGGACGATGCCGCCGGTGGCGGAAAGCAGGTCCGGGTCCGTGACCCGCAGGAGAAAATTCCGGCCATCGGACCGGTCCCGGGCATAGATTTTCAAAATTTCCACAGAATATTCCTGTACGTCCCTTCCGGCCACGGTGGAGCGGATGGTGGCACCGCCGGTGTGGATGTCCTCAAAATCGGCCACCGGCAGCGGCTCGCCCCGCAGGGGCTGCTTCGTGATGCCAAAAACGCCCTGTGGGGTGTTCCGGGTCAGGCTGCCCCAGACATCGGCTGCTTCCGCGCTGCCCTTCAGCAGGCCCGGATCTCCGGATCGTCCTTTTTTCACGGAGATCACGCCGGCGTGGTATGCAGTGCCCCGGACCATATTCAAAAGCCTGCCGCCGGAATCGTTGACACCATGGCCCAGGGTTCCGAATTTTCCGGAGCCGGGTTCATACCAGGTGACGGTGCCGATGCCGGAAATGCCCTGTTTTAAATGAATGCCCAACCGGGGCCCCTCCGGTGTCTGCCCGGGTTGGGCGGTGAGTTCCAGATTTTTTCCGCTGCGCCGGATGGAAAGGGAAACCGGATCTTTGCCGGATCTCAGGGCGGCGCGCACGTCCTCCGCGCAGGTGACCTGCCTGCCGTTGACGGAGCGGATCTCGTCGCCGATCTTCAGTCCGGCCTCCCGGGCGGCAGCACCCAGCGTGTCATCAAAAGCGGCCACGGTGACGGTGCCGTTTTGCAGCTGCAGGCCAATGATCTGGCCGCCGGGGATCAGAAGCTCCGCTGCCAGTGTCTGCACCGGCAGTGCCAGCAGGATCAGAACCGCAAATAAAAAATTGTGGTATCGCCGTTTCATAGTCAGCCCTCCTTTTTTGGTCTGCCCTCTTAATATGGCTCCGCCAAAGGAATGTAACCGCTGAAAATGTCGAAAATTCAGGAAGCACCAGACGAAACTGGCATTTTTTGACTTGCAATGGATGCAAAAGAATTGTATCATGGAGAAATGATCGTTTATATGACTGATTTTCGATGGTGAATGTAGGGGCCGCCCTATGTGGCGGCCCGGAACGGCACGCAGGCCGTTCCCTACGAACAATATAAACGATTATTTACAGCATAAAAAGGGAGTAACTGATATGAACCGAGAGACTAACTATAAATTCGTGGCCCAGCGGCTCATTGCCCTGACCGACGGTGTGCCCTATGAAACGGCAAACCTTGCCAATGCCTCCGCCCTGCTGTGGCAGCACATGGCGGACATCAACTGGGTGGGCTTTTATAAAATGGTGGACGGACTGCTGGTGCTGGGGCCCTTCCAGGGCAAGCCTGCCTGCGTGAAGATCGCCGTGGGCAAGGGCGTCTGCGGCACCGCCGTGGCAGAAAACAAGACCCAGCTGGTGTACGATGTCCATGATTTCCCGGGACATATCGCCTGCGACAGCGCATCCAACGCCGAGATCGTGATCCCGCTGCATGTGGACGGAGCGATCTGGGGCGTGCTGGACATCGACAGCCCCTTTGTGGGCCGGTTCACGGAGGATGACCAGACCGGACTGGAACAGATCGCAAAGGTCATTGAAGGATTTTTGCAGAGATAAAGGATCGTTTGTCTTACGATGTCTGCTGCACCCAAAGCCTCCCCTTGAGGGGAGGTGGACTGCCGTAAGGCAGGACGGAAGGGTGTCAACACCCCTCAGTCACCTTCGGTGACAGCTCCCCTCAAGGGGAGCCTTGAACGGAGAAACGATCATTTACAGAACGATATACTTACCTATTGACAAGGTAGGTAAATAATGGTATATTACCTATACAATTAGTAGGTAAATAACCTTTGGAGGATACGACGATGCGAGTATATGCTGACAACGCAGCAACCACCGCCATGAGCCGGACGGCCATTGACGCCATGCTGCCTTATTTTGACAATATCTACGGAAATCCCTCCAGCCTGCATTCCCTGGGCCAGGTGGCCAAGGAAGCACTGGATGCCGCCCGCAAGACCGTTGCCGACTGCCTGGGCTGTGAGCCCCGGGAGATCATCTTCACCTCCGGCGGCAGCGAGGCCGACAATCAGGCCATTCTGTCTGCGGCCCGGGTGGGTCTGCGCAAGGGCAAG
Source organism: Oscillospiraceae bacterium (assembly GCA_017436785.1). Taxonomy (GTDB): domain Bacteria; phylum Bacillota; class Clostridia; order Oscillospirales; family Oscillospiraceae; genus Faecousia. The sequence continues at coordinate 15,312 of JAFSCK010000073.1, forward strand.
AAGCACATCATTTCCACCGCCTTTGAGCACCATGCTGTTCTGCACACCCTGCAGAAGCTGGAAAAAGAGGGTTACGAGGTCACCTATCTGGATGTGAACAATGCTGACCACAACATCTCCGTTCAGCAGGTGAAGGACGCCATCCGGGAGGATACCTGCCTGGTGACCACCATGTACGCCAACAACGAGATCGGCTCCGTGTTGCCCATTGCGGAGATCGGTGCAGTATGCCAGAAAGCCGGCATCCCTTTCCACACCGATGCCGTCCAGGCTGTGGGCCACATCAAGATCAATGTGCGGGAACAGAACATCGATATGCTGAGCCTGTCCGCCCATAAGTTCCACGGCCCCAAGGGCGTGGGTGCCCTGTATGTCCGCAAGGGCTTCCCTCTGGTGAATGTCATCGAGGGCGGTGCCCAGGAGCGGGGCAAGCGGGCCGGCACCGAAAACATTGCCGGTATCTGCGGCATGGCAGCTGCCATGAAGGAAGCCTGTGACCGCATCGATGAAACCATGCCCAAGGTCGCAGCCATGCGGGACAAGCTGATCGAAGGTCTGAGCAAGATCCCCCACTGCGCCCTGAATGGCGACCGGGTGAACCGCCTGCCCAACAATGTCAGCTTCTGCTTCGAGGGCATTGAGGGCGAGAGCCTGCTGCTGTATCTGGATGCCCAGGGCATCTGTGCTTCCTCCGGCTCTGCCTGTACCTCCGGCAGCCTGGATCCCAGCCATGTGCTGCTGGCCATCGGCCGTGTCCATGACGTGGCCCACGGCTCCCTGCGCCTGAGCCTCAGCGACTACAACACCATGGAGGAGATGGATCATATCCTGACTGTGGTGCCCCAGGTGGTGCAGCTGCTGCGGAATATGAGCCCCGTCTGGCGGGACCTGCAGGTAGGCAAGCGGCAGTATATCCTGTAAAACAGATAAATAGTCAGGAATTAGGAGTTAGGAATTGACCCGCAGGTATTTTACACGCAACTCCACATTCCACACTTCACACTCCACACTGGGAGAAATGTAACAAAGTAAGGAGAACTGAAAATATGGCACTGTACAGTGAAAAAGTTATGGACCATCTGATGCACCCCCGGAATGTGGGCGTCATCGAGGATGCCGACGGCATTGGCGAAGTGGGCAATGCCAAGTGCGGCGATATCATGAAGATCTATCTGAAGATCGAAAACAACATCATCGTGGATGTGAAGTTTGAGACCTTTGGCTGCGGCTCCGCCATCGCATCTTCCTCCATGGCCACCGAAATGATCAAGGGCAAGTCCATTGACGATGCCATGAGCCTGACCAATCAGGCTGTCACCGAAGCTCTGGACGGCCTGCCTGCCGTGAAGATCCACTGCTCCGTTCTGGCCGAGGAAGCCATCAAGAATGCCCTGAAGGACTACTATGAGCGCAACGGCATTCCCTATGATGCCAGCCAGTTCCCGGACTGCGAGCACTGCGGCCACTGCCACTAAGAGCCTATGATCGTATCCACCAAGGGACGCTATGCCCTGCGGGTTATGGTCAGCTTTGCCCAGCGGGGCGGGGAAGAGTACATTCCCCTGAAGGAGATCGCCGAAGCCGAGGGCATCTCCCAGAAATACCTGGAATCCATCATGACGACCCTGAGCAAGGCGGGCTTCGTGGATGCCGTTCACGGCAAGGGCGGCGGCTACCGCCTGAACCGTGCCCCGGAGGAATACACCGTGGGCAGCATTCTGAAGCTGACGGAGGGCGGTCTGACGGCGGTATCCTGTACATCCCAGGGTGCCTCTGCCTGTTCCCGGGCGGAGTGCTGCAATGCACTGCCCATGTGGGA
>JAFSCK010000074.1 GCA_017436785.1 Oscillospiraceae bacterium
CTTCTTCGCGATCTAAAAATAAAAAATGCGTGATACCCAGCCCATGGGACTGAAGTATCACGCATTCTTTTGTTGTTGCACCCTGTTTGGCAGCTACCCTATGTCAGTAGTTTTCATACTGTCTTATTGGAAGCTGCCTTGGAGTGTGCAGTTTTGATTTCTACCCTTTTGACTCCATCTGCACCAATTGTAAGCCAGTATCTGTCCAGTACGTCATTCTGTGCTACGCTGAGCAATTCATTCATGATCTCTTTCTGAGATTCATCCAGTGTAATGCATCTGTCGCCCGAAACGTTAGTGAACGTACCGCAGTCAGTATGGTACAGAAAGTCCTCTTCATTTACGGTGATTTTGAAATCATAATCACAAGCAGGATTGCCTTCGGCCCACAACTGTGATGCGATCAAGGATTGAATGGCTCTGATACTCAAGTTTGAATTAACAAACTTCTGTTCTCCGGTAATCAAATCGACGACAGTAACAGGATCTATAGGATCTACCATCAATTCCATATCTGTTCTCTGGATTATTTATATGCTAATCACAGGATGTCAATTAAGTTCTTCAGATTTTTTACTGTGATATCAGAATCTGGATCGTTACCTTCCGTCCGAATTCCAATGGCGCGGAAGCGGCCTGCTTTGGCAGCGCGGACTCCGGATTCTGCATCCTCGATAACGATTGCATTTTCCGGGGACACGCCCAGCATGGATGCTGCCAGTAGGAATACTTCTGGATCAGGCTTGGATTTGGTGATCATGGTGCCATCGGCAATGGCGTCAAAGAAATCTCCCAGTCCCAATTGCCGTAGAATCTGCTGCGTGTTCTTGCTGGAAGAACCGATTGCCAGAAGATACCCACGCTGGCGCAGCATATGGAGTGTCATCCGGACTTCCTTGGGTAGGTCTCTGGGCGTCATGGAAGAAAGATAGCTTTTGTAGATTTCATTCTTCTCGGTTGCAAGTGCTTCTTTCTGTTCTTCGGAGTAGTCTGCGCTATGTTCTCCGAGAACAATCTCAAGACTCTCCATCCGGCTGACACCACGAAGCTGGCTGTTAACCTGTTCGTCAAAAGGAATCCCTAAACGGTCGGCCAGAGCCTTCCACGCCAGATAATGATACCGGTCGGTGCTGCAAATGACACCGTCCAGATCGAAGATGATTGCGTATATGTTATTCATTTTTCTAATTCAAATCCGTTTCTTGTGAACACCGGGAGCTTACCATCCTTACCTGCGGTGATGGTTTGATTTCCAGCATATTCTGATCCGTCAAAGAAATCGAACCATACCCCATCGGGCAGATAAACTTCACGGGATGTTGCGTTTTCTTCCAACAGCGGAGCGATCAGCAGATCATCACCCAGCAGGTATTCATCCTGACAGTTCACGATATTTACATCGTTGGGCCATTCATAAACCAGCGGACGCATGAAGGGCTTACTGTCACGAACACACTCTTGCACTGTTTTCCAAAGATAGGGGCGCAGCTGCTCATGGAGTTTGTGCCAGTAGCGCATTTCATCCATAAAGCCGGGAGCCGCATAGCTATCCTCCATATTCCAGGGGCTGCGTTCGTTATTGCCCTCAGCACCGGGCATCAATTCCCGGAACTGCCCTCCATCGGGCTCAGAGTGCCACTGCATGATGGGGCAGAAACAGGCCATCTGCGTTGCTCTGCGATACAAATCCAGACTGGGCAACGGACCCGCAAAGCCTGCCAGATCAAAGCCCCAGAAGATCATGCCGGAAGCCGCAGCGGACAAGCCTGCCTTCAGGACACTTGCAAGCTCGGCGTTCTGGGACTGCTGATCACCGCCCCAGTGGCAAGGAACAGTGTGCTGGCCGGAGAAACCGGCGCGGCTAAAAATCACACCATTGCTTCCGACGAAATTGCGGTAGCTTTCCGTGTAATCTCTGGAGTATCGGTTGACGCCTTCCTTGCCAGTTGTTCCGTTATGGAACTGTGCGTCGGGATGGTGGATGAATTCACCACCGTCAGTCTTGAAACCGTCTACACCGATATCCAGCAGATACTGCCGTTTACCAAACCAACTCTTGACCGTTTCGGGATTGGTGAAATCCGGCACCATGGAGTCCGGGAACCAGTTGCCTTTAGGAATGGTGTAGGGAGTGCCATCAGGCATGGTAACGCAGAGTTTGCGCGTTGCGGCATCTTCTCGGTCCAGATCGTTTTGAGCATTCTGCACTTCATCATCACCCTGTTTCTTGTAAACAGGAACCTGCCAGAGAAGAAGCTTCAGTCCGGCATCGTGGATGTCCTGAACCATTTTTGCGGGATCGGGCCAAGGAGTACCACTGAAATCAAAATCTTCGTACTTCAGTGCCTGTCCATTAGAAACAGGCTCATACTTCGCTCCGTTCCAGATGTAGAACGTAGCCTCGTCACTCCATGCTTCCAGAACGATGATGGACGCAGGGAAATCATACTTTTTGAGTTTAGCCAGAAGTTCATCCACGTCCTTCTGGGTATTCCAGCGGTTTGCAGAAATCCAGATACCCATAGTCCATTCGGGCGGCAACACTGCAGGTCCAAACAGGCTCATGTATTCCCGGACTATTTCCTCCGGTGTGCCGGAGAAGAGAACTACTTCTGCTGTTTCTGGCAGGGTGATTTCAATGCTCTTTTCACCGAAATCAAACTTTGTGACTTCACAGGTATCTACATACAAGCCGAAGCCCGTATCCGTCCAGAAGAAGGGCGTTGTGCAATAGGTCTTATCTCCCTGGAAGCAGAATTTTTCACGCACTTGGTTAATGACAGTCTTGCCCTTCTGGTTCAAACTGTCATATTTTTCGCCCATGCCGTATACTCCGTTGTAGGGAACATGGATAGTCAGATGATTACCTTCACGATATAGTTCTGCGTTTTCAAAAGAGATTTCTTTGGTTGCGTAAGAGAGTCGTTTCATAATTCTTACCCCTTGATACCGCCTGCCATCATACCGTCCTTAAACTGCTTCTGGGCGATAATGTAAATCACAATGATGGGAATCATGGAAATCAAACTACCTGCCATCAGAACGTTGTACTCTGTTGCGTACTGGCCATTCAGAGTGGACAGTGCGATGGGCAGAGTCATCTTATTCTTGTCGCTCAGCATCAGCAGCGGCCACAGGTAGTCGTTCCAGGACTCCATAAAGGTTGTGATGGAAAGCGTTGCAAGACTGGGAATGCACAGCGGTAATGCTACCTTGAAGAACACCTGAAACACTCCAGCACCGTCAATTTTTGCGGCATCCAGGAAGTCGTTGGGGATCGTTCGCATCTGCTGCACCAGCATAAAGATTGCAAAGGGGCGGAAGATCGAAGGCAGAATCACACTGGCATAGGTATCCGTCAGTCCCATTCTGTTCATAATCACAAACAGAGGAATCATAGTGACCTGGGTGGGAATCATCATGGTGGCAAGATAACCGCCCAGCACCAGCTGGCTGCCGGGGAAACGCAGTTTTGCAAATGCAAAAGCCGCCATGGCAGAAGACAGTAGGGTGATCACAGTATAGCTGACAGAGATGAACAGCGAATTGCCAATGGTTTTTGCAAAGGGGAACTTGGAGAACACCTTGATATAGGCATTCCACGTGGGTTCCTCGGGAATCCACTGAATCGGAATAGACATCAGAGCACCGCGGCTCTTGAAAGAGGTAGAAATCATCCACAGGAACGGGATCAGGGCTATGACGGCCAGTGTGATGGCAATCACATAAAAGAGGACCGTGCCGACTTTTCTCTTAGTCGTCATAATGCACCCACCTTTCCTGTCCCTTCATCTGAATTGCGGTAAACACCATAATGATTGCAAATAGAATCCAGGAGAATGCTGCCGCATAACCCATGCGGAAATAACGGAAGCCATATTGATAAATTCGTTCCACCATGACCTGTGTAGCACCGTTGGGGCCGCCACCAGTCATAATCATGATCTGCGGGAACAGCTGGAAGCTGTTAATCATTGCCACGATCACAACATAGAAAATGGACGGAGTCAGCAAGGGCAATGTTATCTTAATGAATTTCGTCCAACCGTTGGCACCGTCGATGTCTGCAGCCTCGTAGTATGTCTTGTTGATACCCACAATGCCGGACAGAAGAATTAAGCCAAAGAAGCCCATATCCTTCCAAACGGAAACCAGAACGATTGCAGGCATTGCCCATTTTTCGTCCAGCAGCCAGCCGGGGC
>JAFSCK010000075.1 GCA_017436785.1 Oscillospiraceae bacterium
ATCTGATAGAAAAGTGGAAATAGACCGATCAAGAATGTGATGTTATCACGGAAGTACTGCGAAAGCCTGTGTATATTAACAGCAAAAAGGAACGAGGAGGAACTACTATGAAAAAGTTCATAACGCTATTGCTTTCCGTTCTGTTTTTGGCAGGCTGTGCATTACCGGCGGGGCAGGAAGTCAGCTACCGTCAGATCAATATGGATGAGGCCATAACTATGATGGAAGAAGAATCTGGATATATTATTCTGGATGTACGCACACCTGAGGAATTTGCGGATAAGCACATCCCCGGAGCCATCAATATACCCAACGAAACCATCAGCACGGAGGAAATACCGGAACTGCCGGATAAGGATCAGCTAATCCTGGTGTATTGCCGAAGCGGCAACCGCAGTAAGCAGGCATCCGAAAAACTGGCAGCACTGGGTTACACCAACATTGTGGAATTTGGCGGCATCAACGATTGGTCGGGAGAAACCGTAACTGGATAAGCGAAATCTGCCGGACTTTTCATCCGGCAGATTTTTACATATTTTCCGATTAGGTGATGTCATCACAGAACAGTGTCAAAAACGGTGATATAATGAGGCTACAAAGAAAAAAGGAGGACGTAAATATGTCTGCTATTAACATCAATAAAAACAATTTTCAAAGTGAAGTGTTGAATTCTGAAAAGAAAGTCCTTCTGGACTTCTGGGCACCCTGGTGCGGCCCCTGCCGCATGGTGGTTCCTATGGTAGAGGATATCGCAATGGAACGCCCCGACATTAAGGTCGGAAAGATCAATGTGGATGAGAACCCAGAGCTGGCCAGCCAGTTCGGCATTATGAGCATTCCCACCCTGGTTGTTATGGAAAATGGCAAAATTGTCAGCCAGGTCATGGGAGCAAGACCCAAAGACGCAATTCTTGCGATGCTTTAAGGAGGTGCAAATATGGGATTCTTTGATTTTTTGAAACAACCCGATGTGAATCAGGGTGTAGCAAATTATTACAACACCCCCGGTGCCGTGCTGCTTGATGTACGCACCCCGCAAGAATACAGCGAAGGACATATCCCGGGAAGCAAAAATGTTCCGCTGCAAACCCTTGACAAGGTAAGGTCTGTAGTGGAAAATAAAGAGACAGAATTGTTTGTATATTGCTATTCCGGTGCCAGAAGCCGACAGGCTGCGGCGGCACTCGGACAGATGGGCTATACCAATGTTCGGAACATAGGCGGCATAGCCGCCTATCAGGGAAAGGTGGAAAGGTAATATGAAAGTTGTGATCGTAGGTGGCGTGGCAGGCGGAGCTACTGCCGCAGCAAGAATCCGCAGATTGGACGAGCAGGCTGAAATCGTGGTTTTCGAGCGCTCGGGCTACATTTCCTATGCCAACTGCGGTCTGCCTTATTATATCGGCGGTGTTATCGAAGACCCTGAGGATCTGACCCTTCAGACCCCGGAAAGCTTCTTCTCCCGGTTCCGTATTCACATGAAAGTACATCATGAAGTCACCGCCATCCATTCGGACAAAAAGACGGTTTCTGTAAAAAATTTAGAAACCGGCGAGGAATTTGAAGAAAGCTACGACAAGCTGCTTCTTTCTCCCGGCGCAAAGCCTGTATGGCCGGGCCTCCCGGGGATGGACAGCGACAAGCTGTTCACTTTGCGCACCGTAGAGGATACCTTCCGGATCAAGGAATTTGTGGATGAGAATAAGCCGAAATCCGCTGTCATGGTGGGCGGCGGCTTTATCGGTTTGGAAGTAGCAGAAAACTTGAGAGAGCTGGGGATGGATGTGACCATCGTTCAGCGGCCCAAACAGCTGATGAATCCCTTTGATGCGGATATGGCTTCCTTTATCCACAGCGAAGTCCGTAAGCACGGCGTGAAGCTGGCGCTGGGCTACAGTGTGGAAGGTTTTGAAGAAAAGGACGATGGTATCAATGTGCTGCTGAAAGATCAGCCAGCTATCCATGCGGATATGGTGGTACTAGCCATCGGTGTTACCCCGGAATCCCAGCTTGCAAAGGATGCCGGCCTGGCGCTTGGTATCAAGGGCAGCATCCTGGTCAATGACCGGATGGAAACATCAAACCCCGACATCTACGCCGTAGGGGATGCAGTGCAGGTAAAGCACTATGTCACAGGCCGTGATGCTCTGATCGCGCTGGCAGGCCCTGCCAACAAGCAGGGACGGATTGCCGCAGACAATATCTGCGGCGGCGACAGCCGGTACTTAGGCAGCCAGGGCAGCTCCGTAATCAAGATTTTTGATATGACCGCAGCCACCACCGGTATTAACGAGACCAACGCCAGAAAAGCCGGACTGGATGTGGACACGGTTATTCTCTCGCCAATGAGCCACGCCGGTTATTACCCCGGCGGCAAGCTCATGACTATGAAAGTGGTTTTCGAAAAGGAAAGCTACCGCCTTTTAGGTGCCCAGATCGTGGGCTACGATGGTGTAGATAAGCGCATCGATGTGCTGGCTACCGCCATCCACGCCGGTATGAAAGCAACCGATTTGAAGGATCTGGACCTTGCTTATGCGCCACCCTACTCCTCTGCCAAAGACCCGGTGAATATGGCAGGCTTTATGATCGATAATATCTCCAAGGGTCTGAAGCAGTGGCATCTGGAGGATGCAGCAAAGCTGCCCAGGGACGGAAGTGTGACCTTGCTGGATACCCGGACGGTGGGTGAATACAACCGGGGACATATCGACGGCTTCCAAAACATCCCTGTGGATGAACTGCGGGAGCGGATCGGTGAGATCGAACCCGGAAAGAGAGTCTATGTAATATGCCAGAGCGGTCTGCGCAGTTACATTGCCACCCGGATCCTGGAGGGCTATGGCTTTGAAGCCTACAACTTTGCTGGTGGTTTCAGGTTTTACGATGCGGTTATGAACGACCGGGCATTAATCGAAGCAGCCTTTGCTTGTGGTATGGATAAGTAAATAATTTGGCAATGACCACGCTTCCTAAAGTCCAGGGAGCGTGGTTTTTCTTTTATGGAAAAGGTGATGTCATCACGGAATGTCCCTGTCCAATCCGTTATAATCCTATCAGAAAATAAACTTCTTTCGGAAGGAGGAAATCGATATGAAGAAAGAACAGTTTGATATTACCGGCAT
>JAFSCK010000076.1 GCA_017436785.1 Oscillospiraceae bacterium
CGGTGGCGAAGATAACACCACGGCCTCCGGTGATCTCGTCCAGGTACTGACACTTCATAAAGAGGTCAGAGGACTTCTGTGCTTCCGTCTGGGCGATGCCGCCCACATTCCGCATTTTTGTTGCAAGGAACAGGTTCTTGAAATAATGGCTCTCATCCACAAAGATTCGGTCAACACCCAACTGCTCAAAAGTAACCACATCGTCCTTGCGGCTCTGGTCGTTCAGTTTGGTCAACCGATTCTCCAAAGATTTTCGTGTCCGTTCCATCTGCTTGATGGAATAGTTTTCAGCATGGTTTCGTTTAGCTTCCCGGATACCGTCCAGGATGCTGTTGATCTGCCGCCGCAGAATGGCTTCCTGCCGCTCCTTGGACATGGGGATCTTCTCAAACTGGCTGTGACCAATGATAATGGCATCATAATCACCGGTGGCGATTCTGCCGCAGAACTTCTTGCGGTTCTTGGTTTCAAAGTCTTTCTTGGTGGCAACCAGAATGTTGGCTGAGGGATATAGCTGAAGCCATTCCGCTGCCCACTGCTCCGTGATGTGGTTGGGAACCACGATTAGAGATTTGGTACACAGACCCAGCCGCTTGCTCTCCATGGCTGCAGCAACCATCTCAAAGGTCTTGCCGGCACCGACTTCATGGGCCAGCAAGGTATTACCGCCGTACATAATGTGGGCAATGGCATTGATCTGGTGCTTCCGGAGGGAGATTTCCGGGTTCATACCGGAGAAGCGGATATGCTGGCCGTCATACTCACGGGGTCGCAGAGAATTGAAAAGTTCATTGTAGATGCCGCAGAGCCGTTCACGGCGGTCAATGTCTTTCCAGATCCATTCCGCAAATTTGGCCTTGATCAGCTCCTGCCGGTCCTGTGCGATGGCGGTTTCCTTTTTATTCAGCACACGGACTTCGTTACCGTTGGCATCGATCTTGGTATCGAAGATGCGAACATCTTTCTGATTTAAGGTCTGCTCAAAGATATGGTAGGCGTTGATCCGCTCGGTGCCGTAGGTGGTGACGGCCTTGATGTTGCTGCCATCCATGGATTTGGAGGTCACATTCCACTCACCGGAGTGGGGAGAATACAGCACTTTGATCTTATACCGGGCATAGCCGCTGGTGCCGAACACCTCATACATGAACTGCTCGTAGATTTCTTTGGGTACCCAGTTGACGCCAATCCGGATGCCGATTTCACCGGCAGTCAGATCTACAGGCTGCACTGCTTCCAGAGCCTGTATATTTCCTAGGATTTTCTCGGTTTTTCTAGGATTTTCTAGGTTGACATCAGAGGCAGCTTCATAGAGAGCTTTTGCCATACGCAGCTTGCGGCGCACATTACCGGAAAGGTACTCATCGGCGGTCACAAAGGGGTATCTGCTCAGATCTGCATGGGCCAGAGGAATATCCTCTTTCTTTTCGGGACAGTGAATATCCCGGAAGATAACACCTTCCAGCTCTGCTTCCAGTTCTTCCTCAGTCTTACCGGACAGCTCTGCCATGAAGAGCATATCCACCCTTGCTTTTTCCGCAATGGATACCGCAAGGGCTTCGCTGGCGGTGTCTACGGTGGTAACGGCAACATGGGGACGGATGGTGCGCTTGGTGAACATATCCGCCTTGCGCTTGAAGTTGCCCTCTTCGTCCAGTACCTCCAGAGAACACAGCAGAAAATAACTGGAATCATCGCTGAAGGCCAGACTGTTGCCCCGGCTGCACAGCAGACCGTATTTCTTGGTGTAGTCATCGTAAAGATCGTTCAGATTGCGCTGCTCCCGCTGAATATCCTCGTCAGGATAACCTTCCGTCTGGTAGTCAATGAGCTTTCGTACACAATCCCGGAGGTGGATCATACCACGGATACGGTTCTCTGCGGTAACAGAAACCTCCACGGGATTCATGCGGCTGTTTTCCCGGAAGTACACCTTGCCATCGACGATGGTATAGCTGAAATTCCGCACATTGGGATTAGCAGAAATGGAGCGGTCATCTTCTTCCATTTCCTCATGCTGGTATTCCGTAATCTGGGCATTGAGTGTGGATACCGCTTCCGCAAGCTGCCAGCCCAATTCTTTTTCGGGATAGGGCTTGCAGGTGCTGTCCATACCGAACCGGGTGGATTCCATGACCATTTCGCCTAAGATCATTTCCGGGTGCTGCACAAAATAGCTGTTCATGCGGATACCGTTGGGGTCGGTGTCCAGATGCACCCAGTCCGGTTCAATATCCGTCATCCGGTCCCGCTTTTGCAGGAACAGAATATCACTGGTGACTTCCGTACCGGCATTGCGCTTAAACGTATCGTTGGGCAACCGGATGGCACCAATCAGATCAGCCCGCTGTGCAAGGTATTTCCTCACGGCGAAGTTTTCTTTGTCCATGGTGCCTTTGGAGGTGATAAAAGCTACGATGCCGCCGGGTCTGACCTTATCCAAGGTCTTTCCAAAGAAATAATCATGGATCAGCCAATGGTGCTTGTCATACCGCTTGTCCAGCACTTTGAAATCGCCAAAGGGAACATTGCCGATGGCCACATCAAAGAAGCTGTCGGGCATCTGCACTTTTTCAAAGCCGGTCACGGCAATGGAGCTGTTCTGATAGAGCTGCTGGGCAATCCGTCCGGAGATGGAATCCAGTTCCACACCGTAAGTCTTACTGCCTGCCATGGAGTCCGGGATCATGCCCAGGAAGTTGCCGACACCGCAGGAGGGTTCCAGAATATTACCTTCTTTGAATCCCATCTGCTCCAATGCTTGATACATGGCTTGGATGATGACGGGGGAAGTGTAAAAAGCAGTCAGGGAGCTGGCTCTGGCATCTGCAAATTCTTCTTCGGAAAGTAATGCTTTCAGCTCCGGGAATTTGTGGTGCTTTTCATCGAAGCAGTCTGCAAGGCCACCCCAGCCAACATACCGGGAAAGGATTTCCTGCTCCACAGGTGTTGCCAGTCGGCCCTCATCCTCGATCCGTTTCAGCATACGGATGGCAGCAACATTCGCAGCATATTTCTGACCGGCAGAGCCATGACCAAGCTCCGGATCGGTGATGCGGAAATTGTTTCGCTGTTCCTTGGGAATGCCCGGATAGAGGGGTTCAAAGGTAATATGCTCCCGCTTAGGTGCTGCTCTTGGCGGTGCGATGGGGGCATTGTCTTGTTCCAAAGAAAAGTCCGCAACAGGAACTGCTGCGGGTCGATGAGCATGGAGAGTATTTTCTGCTTCTTCCAGAGTGGCAAAGCCGCCAGCGGTGGAATTGGCAAAATTTCGATCCTCGTCATAGCCATAACGGATATAATATTCGCCGCTGGGATACTGCTGAATGACGATCCGTTCCTCATCGGACAAATACCGGGCCACGATGGGAGCATTTTCTGCTTTCTCTTCAGAAAGTTCACGCTGAACGGCTTCTGCATCAGCTACCACCTGCTGGATGAAAGGATCATTACTCAGTGCTTCCGGGTCTACCACTTTCCCGCCAACGATACCACGCTGTGCCAGTTTTTCACGAATTTCTGCCAGGTTAATATCATCAAAATAGTTCTCTGGGCCGATAAGATACTGCTCCTCTGCATGGGCAATCATCTCATCAAATTCCAGATTGGCAAGGTACTCGTTCAGCTCCTGCAGATCCTTACATTCCACCTTATGAACGGTTTCACCGTCTACCCGGTATACCAGC
>JAFSCK010000034.1 GCA_017436785.1 Oscillospiraceae bacterium
GCAAAGGTTCCTTGTTCCGGTGTCAAAGGTATGTCACTCATAATGATTCCTCCTGATTAAATTGAGAAGGACCACCCCCGGCAAGCCGAAGGTGGTCCTTGTTACATACGGTACTGACTATGTACCTTGATTCTTAGTCGGGCAGAGCATCCCGCTCACCGTCAATGGTGGGGGTGATGGTGAAGCTGTCACCGGTGGACAGAGGCAGTTCATTGCCACCACTGATTTCGCACACATCATCGTACTGTTCCTCTGCTGCCTTTTCACGCTGCTCCATAATCAGCTTCAGCTGATCCTTGAAGTTTGCGGCATAGGCCTTTACCTGCTGCAGCTTCTCACCGGAGAAGTCAGCAACACGGCGGAAGGTAGCAACGCTGTAATCTTCCTTGCCGTTGTTCTCCTGCTTCAGACCGATGCGCACAATGCTGCCGTAGGGGGCACGACGGCGCAGAGCAAAAGCTTTGCTGTAGAAATCCTTGAAAGGCTTGATGCTTGTGGGCGGCAGATTGATCTGAATGGGCAGATACTCGCCGCTGCGGAGCAGGTATATGACACGCATATTCTTGCATGCCTTTCCTGCGCCCTTTGCTGCAGTACCGTAGGTATTCAGCTGACAGGTAGCGCAGTGACCACCGGGATCACCGATACCTACCTTGCCATCGTAGGAACTGCACAAAGGCTTGTTGTCCTCATCATCATTGCTCTCAGGCCAGTAGGCGCAGTGGGCGTGGTGATGAAGGATAACACCTTCAAGCGTTGTCGCACTTTCAGGATTGTCCGGATCGTCAGTGGGGATCTCGAAGAACTTACCGCCGCCGCTGGGAATCTTGATACGCGTGAAGGACATAGACAGGCCATCCATATCCTCCGCAAGTTCCTCAGCAGTGAAATCACAACTTTCCACCATGGCAGGCAGTGCAAAGGCCATATCGGGGGTTGTGGGCTGGGTCATCATACCGTTGTTCTGTTCGTACATAATATTACCTCCAAAATTTGTTTCATTCTTAAGCTGCTGCTTGATTGATGTGCTTCCAAATGCGCGGATGCATCGTCAGGATCTTGTAGCCGACACCTTCCAGTTCTGTGGAACGGTCATAGCTTTCAACATCCTGGGCGTACCGTGTCACGGCATTGGACAGGCCGTAAAGCGACAGATCTTTTCCTTCGATAAGATGCTGCAGAACGCCACCGCGCTCATCTTCCGTGATACCAAATTCTTTGCCGGTAAGCTGGATCAGGTTTGGAATATCCTCTGTATTCAGCTTTGCTTCCCGTGCATTACGCATAATGTCAATGACCTTATCAAACCGGGTCTGATCCACCGCTGCATATACGGTATCGCGGATCTGCTTGACAAATGCGGTATCAATGGCATCAATGGTATCCTGTTCATACAGTTCGAAGTTACCGTCCAGACTGTTGGTTTTGCCGATGTGGTACTTTCGGGCCTTGGCATCGTTGACAACCATACCGTTGCTGCACACCAGGCGATACACCAAAGGCTGGATCAAAACAGATCCCTGTCCAACCTCACTGTTACTGATAATAACACCGGACTGAACAATATCGCCGGGTACCACCTCTGCCTGCAAGCGGGGATTTACCACCTTGATGTACATACGGCTGTCTGTGATCTGACAGCTTTCAAAGATGGCACCATCGATCTGCTGTAAAGCAGGCAGTACGATTTCTGCAATGTGCATATTGTCTATACGTCGGTAACGGTTGCTCAGAAATGCTCGGGCAGTACCGAACAGTGTACGGACGAGACGCTGGGCCGGATCCCTGTGCAGCCACTCATTCAAATTGTGAGCAAGCAGGGCAGGGTGTTCCGTGAGCATCTTGTTGTAGTATGCTGCCGGCACTTCGGTAAAGGTTCCCAACTGCTGATGGGCAATGGAATTGACCTCCAAAGGCTCCAGAGGAGCCATGGAATTATCGTGCAACTGTAAGTAGACCTGATCACCGAAGGTTTCAAACTGCATCGAACCTGTGTTAACAAGGAAGTCCTGTTTCGCTTCATTTTGGCGGTGCAGCTCTATCGCAAGCTGCTGTAGCGTCAAACCCGCTTTCATTCGTACTTACGCTCCTTTCTTCTGTATTGAAACATAGACTTACCAAGTAAGCTGGATACCGTTGGGAACGATCTGCGCAGCCATACCCTCGCTCTGTAGAACCTTAATGAGCTGGGGCCAGTACACCTTTGCCGGAAAACTGGAAAGATGCTCCCGGGGCGTTTCTTCTTCACCCTGGTCGATCAGCACATCGCCATCTTCACGGATGGTCAGTGTGGTGATGCCACGGGAATGAAGATCCGCAATGGTAGTTTCAAGAACCTTTCTTGCCTGCAGTTCATACCAGATCTGCGTATTTACGGGTTGCTGGTTAGGAGGCAGTTTTTCCTCTCCGTCGTCAGCTCCATTGACCTTTTCCAAAGGAACAGATTTCACCATACTACAGCTGATATTGCCACGCTTGTCGATCTTCACATCTGCGTGGTCATATTCCTCCGCGCCGTAGACACGGATGCGGCCAATACCGCCATTAAGGATCAGCTGGGCGGGATTCTTTTCACACCATTCCCAGGTCGCGTCTTGATAAATGCTTCTGAGATAGCCGGTGATCCGAAGATTCACATGACACAGCAGAAGCTGAGTTCCACCTTCACCTTCCGCAGGGTGAAGGTTGTTTTGTTGGGAAGTGCCATGGCCCTCCCGGTACAGTGCGTTCATTCTGGCCTTTCGCATCTGTTTCTTCTTTGCCTGTTTGATAAACGGCATAAGAAGGAAGAGAATGACCCAGGCTCCCCAAATGGCAAAAACACCCAAGAGGAGCCAGATCTGTGCGTCACCTCGCACAAATGCTAAAACCGCAATTACGGCACCGATCAGGATAGAGACACTTGACCAAAGAGATTTTTCACTTTTCATTCGTAGTACAGTCCTTTCATA
>JAFSCK010000004.1 GCA_017436785.1 Oscillospiraceae bacterium
AGTTCCTGTACGATCTGGAGATGCCTCTGCGTCAGCGCGTTGAGCTGATCGCTAAGGAAGTCTACGGCGCTGACGGCGTTGACTGGGCTCCTCTGGCTACCGAGAAGGCTAAGCGCTTCGAGACCGATCCCAAGTACGCAGACTACTGCACCATGATGGTCAAGACCCACCTGTCCCTGTCCGACGATCCCACCAAGAAGGGCGTGCCCACTGGCTGGCGTCTGTTCGTCCGCGACATTCTGGAGTACGGCGGCGCTAAGTTCCTGTGCCCCATGGCTGGTACCATCTCCATGATGCCCGGTACTGCTGCTGACCCCGCTTACCGCCGTGTTGACGTTGACACCGAGACCGGTAAGGTTTCCGGCCTGTTCTAATTTGTAATCCCCCAAGGCACAGGCAGGAAACTGCCTGTGCCTTTCCCGGATTTATCCGAAAACGACAATACACCATGTCATCGCGAACCAGTCCGCAGACTGGTGTGGCGATCCCCTAAGGTGAGCAAAATGCTGGAGGAGATTGCCACGCCAGTGTGCGCACTGGCTCGCAATGACATAAAGACTGATACAAAAGGAGATATTTCCTATGGATATGACTCTGGCATCCTGCCGTGAATTTGTTTCCGTTCTGGCTTCCGACGCTCCCGCTCCCGGCGGCGGCGGTGCTGCCGCTCTGGTGGGCGCCATTGGCACTGCTCTGGGCAACATGGTGGGCTCCCTGACTGTCGGCAAGAAGAAGTACGCCGCTGTGGAAGAGGAGATCATCGCCCTGAAGGCAAAGTGCGATGCCCTGCAGACCGAACTGCTGAATCAGGTGGAGGCTGACGAAGTGAACTTCCTGCCTCTGGCTAAGGCCTACGGCATCCCCAAGGACGACCCCAACCGGGATAAGATCATGGAAGAGGCTACCATCATTGCCTGCTCCACCCCCATGAAGATCATGGAGCTGTGCTGCGAGGCCATCGACTGCATCGCCGTCTTCGCCGAGAAGGGCTCCCGTCTGGCAGTTTCCGATGCCGGCTGCGGTGCCGTGTGCTGCAAGGCCGCTCTGCAGGCTGCTTCTCTGAATGTCTTCATCAACACCAAGTCTCTTAAGAACCGGGATGTTGCCGAGGACATGAACCGTCACGCCAACGTGATGCTGAACAAGTACTGCCAGATCGCTGATGAGATCTTCAACGACGTGAAGGCCGGCTTCGGTCAGTAAGAAAGATCATGTCATTGCGAGGAGGCCATAGGCCGACGTGGCAATCTCCTTAAGCGTTCGGAATATCGGTGGGGAATTTCACCACAGGCATTCCCTTCGGTCACCACACCAGTGTGCACTGCTTTTCGCAATGACAGCAACAACACACATATTTTGGAGGAAAAATTACATGGCTAAGAGATTACTGGGCAAGGAAGTCAACGAGGCTCTGGTTGCCTCCCTGCAGGCCCGTACCGCTGCACTGCGGGAGAAGAACGTTACCCCCACGCTGGCGATCCTGCGTCTGGGTGAGAACCCCTCTGACCTGTCCTACGAAAAGGGCGCTACCAAGCGTGCCGAGGAAGTGGGCGTTGCCATCAAGAACTTCGTTCTGCCCGAGACCGCTTCCAAGGAAGAGGTTCTGGCTGCTATCGATGTGATCAATGCAGACGACAGCATCCACGGCTGCCTGATGTTCCGTCCTCTGCCCAAGCACCTGAAGGCAGATCAGGACGAGATCTGCAACCGTCTGGCTCCTAAGAAGGACGTTGACTCCATGACCCACATGTCCAACGCCGGTGTCTTCGAGGGTCAGGATCTGGGCTACGCTCCCTGCACTCCCGCTGCCTGCATGGAGATTCTGGACCACTACGGCATCGATTGCAAGGGCAAGAACGCCGTTGTCATCGGCCGCTCTCTGGTGGTGGGCAAGCCCGCAGCTATGATGCTGATGGCTAAGAATGCCACTGTCACCGTCTGCCATACCCGTACTGTCAACACCGCTGAGATCTGCCGCAATGCTGACATCATCGTTACCGCAGCCGGCGTTCTCAACTCCCTGACCAAGGACTTCGTCCGTGAGGGCCAGATCGTCATCGACGTTTCCATGAACTGGAACCCCGAGAAGATCACCTCCAAGGGCAAGGGCGGCATGTCCGGCGACTGCATCTTCGACGAGGTGGAGCCCATTGTTGAGGCCATCACCCCCGTTCCCGGCGGCGTAGGCGCCGTCACCACCTCCGTGCTGATGAAGCATGTGGTGGAAGCTGCTGAAAAGATCTGATATACATTGCTGAAAGATCCCCCGTGCACGGCACGGGGGATTTTTGTACGGCAACGGTCTGATAGTAACGAAAGGAAGGGTGCATACGGCGGACAAAATATATTATTCGTCCGCGATAAAAAGACTTTTGTGTCTTTACAAAAATACATGTTGACATCTTATACGAAATATCTTATAATTTTTTGGTATTTTCGTTTATCCGGAGGAATATATATGCAACGTGAACATCTTGGCAGCCGTCTGGGCTTCATTTTGCTCAGTGCCGGCTGTGCCATTGGCATCGGCAATGTCTGGAAATTCCCCTACATTACCGGCCAGAATGGCGGCGCGATCTTTGTCCTGATCTATCTGGCCTGTCTCGTTCTGCTGGGCCTTCCCATTATGTCTATGGAGTTCGCCATGGGCCGTGCAGCCCAGAAGAGCCCTGTGAAAATGTATCAGGAACTGGAACCCAAGGGCAGCAAATGGCACCTGCACGGCTATGTGGCGCTGACAGGCAATGTCGTCCTGCTGATGTGCTACTGCACCATCGCCGGCTGGATGATCCAGTATTTTGTGGATACCGCAGCTGGGCGGTTCGTGGGTCTGAACGTGGACGAGGTTGGCGCCATGTTCTCCGGAATGACCCAGAATACGGCTGCCATGGTCATCTATACCATCACCGTGGTAGCGCTGGCCACCATCGTCTGCTCCTTCAGCCTGCAGGGTGGTCTGGAGCGGGTCACCAAATGGATGATGCTGGCTCTGCTGAGCATCATGATCCTGCTGGCTGTCAACAGCTGCCGTCTGGAGGGCGCCGGCGAAGGCCTGTCCTTCTATCTGAAGCCTGACTTCAACAAGTTTAAGGAGGCAGGCATCTGGAATGTGGTGGTAGCCGCCATGAACCAGTCCTTCTTCTCCCTGAGCCTCGGCATCGGCTCCATGGCTATCTTTGGCAGCTACCTGAAAAAGGAGCGGACCCTGATGGGCGAGACCATTAACGTGGTGTGCTTGGATACCTTTGTGGCGCTTACCGCAGGCCTCATCATTTTCCCTGCCTGCTCCGCCTTTGGTGTGGAAGCCAGCTCCGGCCCCGGTCTGGTATTCATCACCCTGCCCAATATCTTCAACAATATGGCCGGCGGCCGCATTTGGGGCAGCCTGTTCTTCGTCTTCATGTCCTTTGCCGCCCTGTCTACGGTCTTCGCCGTCTTCGAGAACATCGTAGCCTGTGTCCGGGACCTGACGGAATGGGACCGCAAGAAGGCAAGTCTGGTCTGCGGCGGCTCCCTGATGGTGCTGTGCATGCCCTGTGTGCTGGGCTTCACCGTGCTGAGCAATGTGAAGATCCTTGGCCTGAGCATTATGGACTTCGAGGACTTCCTTGTGAATAACCTCCTGCTGCCCATTGGTTCTCTGCTGTTCGTCCTTTTCTGTACCTGCCGCTACGGCTGGGGCTGGAAGAACTTCACCGCTGAGGCCAACACCGGAAACGGCCCCAAGGTGGCCGGCTGGATGCGCCTATATATGACCTACGTTCTGCCCGTCATCGTAGCCGCCATCCTGATCATCGGTCTGGTCAATTTCTTTAACCCCCAATAATTCAAAATTCCCCGGAGGACTCTCCGGGGAATTATTTTTGAAAAATGTCAAAAAACCTATTGACTTTTCCGCTAACTGTGCTATAATACAAAAGCTGTCTGACAGCAAACCAAATATGGGGGTATAGCTCAGCTGGGAGCCCGGTTGAAGCGGTTACGCACCCCTCATTAACTTAATAATAAACATCGGATACCCTCATATGGGGGTATAGCTCAGCTGGGAGCGTGGATAGTTAGAAACCCACCCACAGAGCGGCGACCATATTCTTCAATTTAATATCACATGTCCCCTTTTCCGACACTTAAATCGGAGTATTCGGGGGTATAGCTCAGCTGGGAGAGCGCTTGAATGGCATTCAAGAGGTCAGCGGTTCGATCCCGCTTATCTCCACCAAAGGACATGTGAAAAGCCCGTTTTCACAAGAAAACGGGCTTTTTTCATAACTTTTTCAACCGGATTGACATACCTGTGCCATTCAAGTTCCTTTCCATTTACACCCGGATGGTTGGTAACCCCCACTTTTTCCGCCGGATGAATGCTACCCACATAACTACATATTTTCCACGAAAAGCGTCCCAACTTGGGACGCTTTTCGTTTTTATTGCGATAATCTTTTTTGCAGCAAGATTACACAAGAAAAAGTATTTTTCTCATACCGCTTAAGATGCATTAAAAGATTACACACAGAATAAAACCGTCCTGCATTACGGGAATACCAACCTATATTCCGATGTGTGGTATATAAAAACACGAAAATCGTTCTATTGATTTTGACAACCTAATAGTCTATAATAATATTTATCCCAAGTAATACCACTAATCAAAGATCCTTCCAGGCATACGCCTATAGAAAGAGAGAATGAATATGTATGGGAAAGAACAAAAAACGTATTCCTAATTATAACCCTCATCCACCTGTCCACCAAGAGCCTGTTAAGAATTCCATTCTGGACTACATGCAGGAGGGCAATGAGTACTCTAGTATTCTTGGACTAAAGAATGTAAATATCGACGCTAGAACAGAACTTCTTCGTAGTCTCAGTGAAATATCAGCAGTTAGAAATCGACCTGTTATCTGCTATGTGGCAAATGTGGTAAACAGTCGCATATCACAGTCTGTCTCCATTGACAGTGCTGATGATGCACCTTTCCTCGAAACATTAAAAAGTATTCCTGCTGATCAAAAGGCTATCGACATTATTCTTGTAACACCAGGTGGTTCAGCTGAAACAGTAGACTATTGGGTAAAGAAACTGCGTAGTCGATTCGATAGTATTTCCTTTATCCTTCCTTATAAAGCTATGAGTGCAGGTACTATTTTCTGTATGTCCGGCGATGAATTGATTATGGATGAGGCAGCTTTCTTTGGACCAATTGATCCCCAAGTGCCCTCAAAAAATGGGCGCTATGTTCCTGCACAATCCATCCTCACACTTATTGCGGACATTCAAAAACGTGGTCAAGAACAACTAGCAAAAGGTAAGCAGCCAGATTGGACAGATGTTCAGATTTTGCGTAATTTAGATGCCAAAGAAATTGGCAATGCACTAAATGCAAGTAAGTTGTCAATAAATTTGGTGTCTAGTTACCTGAAGAATTATAAATTCAAGGACTGGACAAAGCATCAGGATGGCACTGATGTGACAGATAAGGACAAAGAGCAACGTGCTGCCGAAATTGCGGCACAACTGTGTGAACATTCCATTTGGCTGTCACATTCAAGCCGTATAACACGAGAGATGGCTTGGGATACTTGTCATTTGAAGATTACACATCCAGAAGATATCGGTCTAGCAAGTGCCTTGAAGCGTTTTTGGGCACTTATGTGTTTCTTGCTTGAAAACTCTATGACAACAAAAGTATTTGCTAGTTCCTATGATTACACTATCTTCCGTAGCCAAGCTCCTCAAAAATAATGAAATTAAAGGTGAACTGTAATGAGTAAAACTGACCTATTTCGACAAATCGGATGGAGTGCGGAGTTGATTGAGCATTTTACTGTTGTTGACGATGTCGAGGAATTGGATTCTGTACTTCCTGAAGAACAGTATGAGACATATGAATCCACTACAACAACAGTAAGATTCCAAGCTCCAAATGATGGAATCAATGTGAATGTCTCCATTCCTTAATTTGCCAAGTTATTCCATATCCCCGTAGATTGAAGCGCTTTGCTGCTCAGTTGGGGGCGTGTAGTCTCTTTCACTAGAAAAGAACATGAAAAGCATAATAAATCGTGCACACTCTTATAGTTCTTATCTCTATCGAATGGGATATATTTTTCCATTCCTAGAAAGTGGGACTTTGCGTTACAATCGAGTCGAAGTGACTACCCTGTTCTTTTCATTAAATGAATGATATCCACTTAACTACATATTTTTCACGAAAAACGTCCCAACTTGGGACGCATTTCGTGTTTAGAGCGGTGTTCTTTTTTGAACATCGCTTTTTTTATTTCCAAAATAGGAGTGAACGACATGAGCAAAGCCAAGAAACCTTATGTAAAACCTGAAATTACGATCATCCCACCCGATTCTCCCAAGTATAAAGAGATCCTCCAACCTCTTGAACGCGAGTCAAGAGGTCAGCGGTTCAATTTCACCCATCCTCCCCCGTTTTCTATCAACAAAAAGAGCTAGGAGGTGAGCAATTTGCAATCTGCGGTCAGCTTCGATTATTTCTATGGAGGCGAATCCGAGCAGTTCAGCTACTACCGTATTCCACGGCTGCTTGTGATCGGCGCACAATTCAAATTTCTGTCCACAGACGCAAAACTGCTGTACGGCCTGATGCTTGACCGGATGGGCCTTTCTCTGAAGAATCAATGGTACGATGCCGTTGGCCGTGTGTTCATTTACTATCCACTAGAGGAGATCATGGAGGCTTTGAACTGCGGTCACAACAAGGCTGTTCGCCTGCTGGCAGAACTGGACAAAAGCAGCGGTATTGGTCTGATCGAACGAGTGAAGCAAGGCCAGGGCAAGCCTGCAATCATTTACGTCAAACGTTTTACATCCAGAAAGCTGCCGGTGATTTGTCCAGCTGATGATTTCAGACTTCCCGAAACAGGAAGTCCAGACTTCCCAAAATCGGAAGTCAAGACTTCCCATAATCAGAAGTCAAGACTTCCCGAAAGCGGAAGTGCAGACTTCCCAAAACAGGAAGCCTTTATATATAGTAAGAATCAGACTGATAATAGTTATCTTTACCCATCTATCCATCAATCAGATGAACCGATTGATGCGATGGATCGAAACAGATGCAGAACTTTGGTCAAAGAAAATATCGGGTATATCGCATTCTCCATCCAGAAGCGTTCTGAAGTAGACGAGCTGGTGGAGCTGATAACCGATGCGCTATGCAGTCCGCAGGCATCTTTCCGAATAGGGGGCGTTCAGATGAAGAGCCAGATCGTGAAGGAGCGCTTGTCACAGCTTCAGCAAAATCACATTGAATACGTGCTAGACTGCATGAGAAAGAATACGACTCAGGTTCGCAACATTAGAGGTTATCTGCTGACGGCTCTGTACAATGCTCCGACCACCATTGAACATTACTATCAGGCAGCCGTACAGCATGACCTGGCAAGTCAGCAATCTGGGCAGGAATGAGGTGATTCTAACTGCCCACGCTGCCAAACAATGCGTCCCAACTTGGGACGCATTTTCCATTTCTGGACACTTGAAGGAGGAATGAAATGCCAGAAGCAAAATCCGCTCCCGGAGCAGAAGTTAAAAAGCCGGATGCCCAGCAGAAAAACGATGCGCCCAAAGCTCCCACTTCCCCAGCACCGAAAGCAGCCGAACCGCCGAAAGCCCCTGATGCCAAGGAAACTACCGCTGTCGGGAAGAAGAAAGCAGAGGAACAAGCCAAAGTGACTGAACCAAAGGTAACGGCTGCCGCTGGTGATAAGAAGCCAGCGGAAAAACCCAAGACTCCCGAACCGCAAGCACCATCATCTGCCGGGACAAAGAAGCCAGAGGAGAAACCGAAAGCGGTTGAACCTAATGCAGCGCCTATGGCTGGTGAGAAGAAACCGGAGGAAAAGCTGAACGTAGCAGATCCCAAGGCGTCTCCTGCTGTCGGTGAAAAGAAAACGGAGGAAAAGCCGAAAGCAATCGATCCCAAAACTGCATCTGCAAGCGGACCGAACAAAGACGGTGAAAAGCCAGCAATTACTGTTAGCGGTAAGGAAATGAAGCAGATTCCGATTGAGCCGAAACCTGTAAAGGATACGGCTGCCAATCCGAAAGCAAAGGATACTGCGGTAGAACCTCCCAAGGGTGTGAAAATTACCCAAATCTTTGAGGATCGTCTGGATAAGCCCACGCAGAAGGATTTGGAGAGCCTGCCTATCCCCGGTGAGGGTGAAGGCTTTTCCATGCGCCTGCACCCGGCATATTTCTTTGAGTTTCTGGATCATCCCTTCTCCGTCAACCGGGAAACCGATGATTACCGGGAATTGTTCGATTCCATTAAGGAAAACGGTATCAACGAACCTATCAAAGCCCGTCCCCGTGAAAAGGGTGGCTTGGAGCTGATTTCTGGTCATCGCCGTCACGATATCGCAATGCAGCTGAATTATCCTGTTCCGGTTGTTATTGTCCGGGCAGATGATGACAGCGCACAGATCGAATGTGTTGATGGAAACCTGCACCGAAAGGATATTCCCACTTCTGAACTGGCCCGTGCTGCCAAGATGAAACTGGAAGCTATGAGCAGAAAGGTCGGACGCCGTTCCAAAATGGATCAGCTTGCAGCTCCTCAGAAACGCACTGACCAGCTTGTTGCCGAAGAGATGGGATATAGCCGAACCCAGTTGACCCGTCTGGTTCGCATTGACTCGCTGATTCCCGAATTGAAGCAAATGGTAGACAGCAAGAAAGTCCCCTTTAATGTGGGTGTAGAGCTGTCTTATATGAATCCCCAGGAGCAGAAGGATCTTGTCAGTGTAATGAAGCGAGAGCAGACTGTTCCCTCTCTGGCGCAGGCTCAACGTATGAAGGAAGAAAGTCAGAAAGCTGCAAAGGCAGCACAGGAAGCAGCCAAGGCTCCCAAACCGGCCATTCAGATTGTTGCTCCAAAGCAACCGGAATCTGCACCAGCACAAGGATCACAGCCTGCGGCAAAATCAGATTTGCTTTCTTATCCCCAATCCACATCGGATAAAGCTCCATACACGCCGTCTTCTCCTGTACAGCTTTCTCCTCCTGCCCCTGCACCGGCACCTGCCCTGAAGCCACCGGCTCCCGTGGACGAAAAGAAATTTGCGTCCATTATGAAGAACAAACCGGAACCGGAGCTGAAGGTCATTTTCACTGGGGCCGAGCTGAAAAGCTATTTCCCCGGCCAGAATCCGACTGTCCCGGAGGTAAAGCGTGCGGTATTTGACGCACTCGATCTCCGAAAACGGATGCAGGAAAAGCAGGCAAAGAAGCAGGAAGTGACCAACCCTACCCGGTAAGGAGGTTCCCATGAACGTCTTAGTTGTAGAGCCGGGATTTGCTCCATACGAAAAGGAAATCAATGGGCTGGAGGAAATGCAGGCAACGGTTGGTGGTTTGATCCAAGCAATCTATCCCTATCCGGAGCAGGTTGCCATTGTCTGCAACGAAGAAGGATTGTTGCTTAACCTGGATTTTAACCGAAGTGTTCCCGGCGGGTATGATGCAGTTGTTGGAACCTTTTTCATCTGTGGTCTGGGAGAAGAGGATTTTACTTCCCTTCCACCGGATCTTATGTCACGGTTCAAAAAGGAGTACCATCACGCAGAATTGTTACTTGGTTTCCGAAATGGAAAACCTGTGACATT
>JAFSCK010000077.1 GCA_017436785.1 Oscillospiraceae bacterium
CATGAGTATCATTACCGCAAAAGACCTGTGTTTGTGGTACGGCGCTACCCAGGCACTGAAAAATATCAATATTGAGATCCCCGAGCGCAGCATCACCGCCCTCATCGGCCCTTCCGGCTGCGGCAAGTCTACCTTCCTGAAAACACTGAACCGGATGAATGACCTAATCCCCACCGTTCGGATTGAAGGAACAGTAACCTACAGCGGTCAGGACATCTTTGCCCCCGGTGTGGATGTGAATGATCTTCGTAAGGAGATCGGTATGGTGTTCCAGAAGCCCAATCCTTTCCCCATGAGCATCTACGATAATATTGCCTACGGCCCCCGTACCCACGGCATTAAGAACAAGGTCCAGCTGGACGATATCGTGGAAGAGGCACTGCAGGGCGCGGCGATTTGGGATGAGGTAAAGGACCGGTTGAAAAAGTCCGCATTGGGTCTTTCCGGCGGTCAGCAGCAGCGGCTTTGCATCGCAAGAGCCCTGGCTGTGAAACCGAAAGTACTGCTGATGGACGAACCCACCTCTGCACTGGATCCCATTTCCACATCCAAAATCGAGGACTTGACGCAGCAGCTGAAGAAGGATTATACTATTATTATGGTCACCCATAATATGCAGCAGGCGGTCCGGATTTCCGACAACACCGCATTCTTCCTTCTTGGTGAGCTCATCGAGCTTGGCGATACAGAGCAAATGTTCTCTCAGCCGCAGGATAAGCGTACAGAAGATTACATTACCGGGAGGTTCGGATAATGCGTAATTTGTTTGATAGCCAGCTGAACACGCTGCATAGAAAACTTATTGAGATGGGCTCTGCTTGTGAGACCGCCATCGATCTTGCTGTTAAGGCACTGCTGGAGGGCAATGCGGATATTGCCCACGAGGCTGCCTCCCATGACCGGGAGATCGACCAGATGGAACGGGATATCGAGGCGATTTGCCTGAAAATGCTTCTGCAGCAGCAGCCTGTTGCCCGGGATCTGCGGCAGATTTCCGCTGCCATGAAGATCATTACCGATATGGAGCGAATCGGCGACCAGGCAGAGGATATCGGCGAGATCGTGCCGTTCCTGAACGGCCGCACCGGTGTGGAGTGCGAGGATATCCGCCTGATGGCAGAAACCGCACAGCAGATGGTCCGCTCTTCCATTGACGCCTACGTCAACCAAGATATGGCTTTGGTGAAGAGGGTGATCTCCATGGACGATGTCGTGGACGATGCCTTTGACCGCACCAAGGAGACGCTGATCCATATGATCAGCTGTAATCGGGAGGACGGTCAGTACAGTCTGGATCTTCTGATGATCGCAAAGTACCTGGAACGGATCGGTGACCATGCCACCAATATTGCTGAGTGGGTAGAGTTCTCTATCACAGGGCAGCATACGAAAGAGGAATGAATTATGATTTGGATCGTTGATGACGACAGCACAATCCGGGATATTGAGGTCTATACCCTGAATTCTACGGGGTTCGAGGCAAAGAGCTTTGCCAGCGGCGCCCCCATGTTTGAAGCTCTGAAGACGGAGCACCCGGACTTGATCGTGCTGGACATCATGATGCCGGGTGATGACGGTATTACCATACTGAAAAAGCTGAGGGGGAATCCCACCACAAAGGACATTCCCGTCATTATGGCAACGGCCAAGGGTACTGAAATGGACATGATTACCGGCTTGGATACCGGTGCGGATGACTATCTGGTAAAACCCTTCGGCATTATGACCCTGGTTTCCCGAATCAAGGCTGTGCTGCGCAGATGCGGCAAGCAGGAGGATGGAAATCTGTTATCGGCCCACGGCATCACCATGGATGTAGAGAACCATGAGGTTCGTGTATTGGGTGAAGATGTGGAACTGACCAAAAAGGAATTTGCCATCCTGCGGCTGTTTCTGCAGAACCCCGGAAAGGTATTTAATAGGGAAACTCTGATGCATGAAGTCTGGGGTGAGGAATTCATCGGGGAAAGCCGTACCGTGGATATGCATATCAAGACCCTGCGTCAAAAACTGGGTGAGGCCGCCGGCTGCATTAAGACAGTGGTGGGCATAGGCTACCGGATGGAGGCGGTCGGATGACTAAACGAATCTTCCGATCCATCGTTATTGTGGCCACTCTGGTGCTGTTTGTCTGCTTCGGTGTTACACTGGGTGTTCTTTACAGCCACTATTCTGATCTGCAATGGCAGCAGTTAGGTAACGAGCTGACCATTGCAAAGAATGGCTTGGAGCAATATGGTGAGGATTACCTGGATGCACTGTCTAAGGGTAGTTTCCGTTTTACCTGGATCGAGAAATCCGGTAATGTGCTCCATGACACCCAAACTTCCTACGAGTTTATGGATAACCACGCAGATAGGGAAGAGATCAAGGAAGCTTTTGCCTATGGTACCGGTGTAAGCCAGCGCTATTCCAATACCTTGACTACCAAGATGCTGTATAAGGCGGTAAAGCTTCAGGACGGTTCTGTCCTGAGGATTTCCGCAGCACAGGATTCTGTGTTTGCGCTGTTTTTGGAGATTCTGCTGCCCCTGGTTCTGATCTATGCCATTGCCATTGCCGTCTCTTTGATGCTGGCACGGAGAATGGCCAAACGGATCGTCAATCCCCTCAATGATCTGGATTTGGACAATCCTTTGTCATGCGACACATACGATGAGATATCGCCGCTTCTGCACCGCATTGAAAAACAGAATAAGCAGATTAGTTCTCAAGTGGCGCTTTTGAAGGAGAAGACCGACCAGTTTGAACAGACCACCGCTTCCATGAGTAAGGCCTTGTATTGCTGGACAGTGAGGGTAAGATCCTGAGCATCAATCCCGCAGCAGCCAGACTCTTTGAAACCAGCAAGGCCTGCGTTGGTTTGGACTTCCTGGTGGTAGACAGAAGCCAGACAATGTCGTGCGGTGTCAAGCAGGCCCTTGCGAAACAGCACTGCGATTTCCGTATTACAAAGCACGGTTCTGAGTATCAGATCGGGATCAGCCCTATTTTATCCGAGAATCGGCTTTTAGGTGCGGTAGTGCTTGCCTTTGATGTAACTGAGCAGGTCAACGCTCAGAGAAACCGGCAGGAATTTACCGCCAATGTATCTCACGAGCTGAAGACCCCGTTGCAGTCCATTCTCAACAGCGCCCAGCTTCTGCAGTCCGGCTTGGTAAAGCCTGAGGATGTGCAGAAATTTACCGGTTACATCTGCAGTGAGGCAGAACGGCTTCTGCAGCTGATCAA
>JAFSCK010000005.1 GCA_017436785.1 Oscillospiraceae bacterium
CGCAGATGCTGACCTGAGCCACTCTACGGAAGCCATTCTGAAGCATGGCTTTGCTCCCATGGAGCAGTACCGGAGCCGCGGCAATCTCGGTCCCTGGACCGATGAATACGGTTTCTGCGCTTCCATTTACTACTGCCTGACCGGCGAAGTTCCCCCGGATGCGCCTGCAAGAGCTATGGATGAAGTCCAGCCGGACTGGGACAGCATCACAGGACTGACCTCCAACCAGCGGGCAGCACTGGAAAAGGGTATGGAGATGCGTGCCAAAGACCGTTTCGGCTCCATGGAAGCCCTCCACGAAGCCCTCTATAAAAATGTCTCTGTAGTAAAGGAGACTCCTAAACCGAAAAAGAAGAAAAAGTGGCTCATTCCTCTGATGATCCTCCTGCTGCTTGCCACCGGAGCCGGTGGCGCAGTCTGGTACTGGGGCCTAGACACCTGCACAGAGGTCCTGATGAGCGTCTGGCCCGGTACCCGTCCTGATACACCCGAGGAGACAATCCCCGTCACCGGAGCCATCGTCGCCGAACCCACCACACTTCCCATCGAAACCACGCCCCCCACTACAGCGCCTCCTGAAACCACTGCGCCATCGGAAGCTCCGGCACCTACGGAACCGGACTACAGTGGTGAAGCATGGTACCGCAACCAGCTTATGTCCAAGCCACTGAATAAGATGGGGCAGTCTTTGCAGAGTATCAACTCTGTTACTTTCCTTGACACGCTGGAGGGTATGCCCTGGAATGCCGTTGATGTATCTATGAATCAGGATGGCACCGTTATGGCATGGGGAAAATGGAGCAACGGCTACAATGTGTACATTGCTGCGGAAGACGGTATTAACGCCCAGAACGCCTGCGCAGGACTGTTCTCCGGATGTGCCAATATGCAGAGCGTTTCCTTTGGCGATGCCTTCCATTCAGAGTTGGCGACCGACATGGGGTCCATGTTCCGTTCCTGTGAGCGCATGACCTCAGCAGATGTGGGGGTGTTAAATACTGCGAAGAGTACCTCCATGGAGTATATGTTCTATGGCTGCGGCAGCATGAAGGAACTGAATGTAGGTAACTGGGATGTGTCCAATGTCACAAACATGTCTTGCATGTTCCAGAACTGCAGTTCTGTAGATACGCTGGATATTAGCCGATGGGATGTTTCCAATGTCGGACGAACCAATTCCATGTTCTATGGCTGCACAAAGCTCTCGTCGCTGTCCCTGCGGAAATGGGATGTGTCCAAAGTCAAAACCATGGCCAGTATGTTTGGCAAATGCAGCAGCCTGACGGAACTGGATATCAGCCGATGGGATACCTCTAATGTAACGGATATGTCGCGGATGTTCCTCTCCAGTTATCGCCTGCAGGAACTGGATGTCAGTGAGTGGGATGTTTCTCAGGTTACCAATATGTCCTATATGTTCCAATACTGCAGCAGTCTGCGAAATCTGAATGTCAGCAATTGGAATGTTTCCCGGGTAACCAACATGAGATATATGTTCTTTGATGCATCTTTTGATGCTTCTCAAGTTGCTTCCTGGGATGTTTCGCGGGTCACTGCCTATGATTCCTTTATGAATAACGGTACGCTGATCGGCGATATTTACTGGACCTTCTTCTTTGAAGGCGTTTGACAAAACTGCATAACAGAATCCCCATAGGACAGCAATATCGGAGCTGTTCTATGGGGATTCTTTTGCTTTTCAGAAGCAGTATTTCTATGTGCAGTTGTGATAGAAATATGCACATACAGTTTCTAATTATATAAAATTTGGGAGCCGTGTTGCTTTTTTTGTCATGGCATGATAAAATACATAAAATATTAATTTTTCATGAATAGAGGAAAGCGTGACATTATGGGGTATCGCGTGTATCGCCCAATTCCGGATCGGTCGCCCCCATTGCAGCTGCCACAAAGTCCAACTCCTCCAGGCTCAGTTCATCCTGATCCCGGTTATTCACATTCCAATATTCATCACTGCAAAAATTGTGATAGTCCGCAGCCAGGTGCAGTAATTTTTCGATATTGACAGCCATACTATTGCGTTCCTTTCTTAGGTTATTCTTTACTATCTCTATATACACGGAAATAAAGAAAACGTTACACAGGGAAGTGAAAAAATGCTGAAACTTTTACCCAAAAATAAAAAGCCGATTTACGAAGATTTTTATGCTGAAAATTACGACCGTGTTCTCCATTATGTGCGGGGCAAAATCGGTAATTTTGAAGATGCAGAGGATCTCGTCAGTGAGATATTCCTTTATTGCTACAGCCATTATGAAAGCTATGACCCCGAAAAAAGTTCTATCGTTACATGGCTTTACCTGATCGTGAACAGCAGAGTTAAAAATTATTACCGGGATCATAGTTCCTTTGTGGATTTCGAATCGGTAGCTGATATTATGCAGGATGAGAATATTGACCTGGATGAGGGCGTGTATCTGGAACAGCTTCACAGTGCGTTGATGAAAGCTATCAGGACATTGCCTGAGCGACAGCAAAAAATCGTAATGATGCGGTATTTCCAGAGCTGTTCCGGTGAGGAAATTGCTGCCCGGTTGGGAACAACTCCCGGCAATGTCCGTGTGTTGCTATCCCGTGCACTTAACAAATTATCGCAGAACAATGATAAGTATTGGAAGGAGTTTAGAAACGATGGCTGATCTTTACAGAAAGTCTTCTCTCGAACGCATGTCAAATCCTGAACAACTGGACAAAGTCCTGAAGGTTACCTCTCCCATGAGCTGGCTTGCGTTAATCGGTATTACCGTTATTATCATTATTACGGTAATCTGGTCCTTTATCGGAACAATCCCCGAAACCATTACCACCAAGGGGATTGTCAGTTCTATTGTTGGCTCCAATTCTGTTTATACAGAAGATGCCGGAACCGTGGTTTCTCTGAGAGTGCGCACCGGCGATGAATTGCACCTTGGTGATCCTGTTATGACATATCGCAACTCCTCCAATGAGATCATAGAGGTATACTCGGATCAGGTGGGCATTGTTTCAGAACTTGTGATGAAAAAAGATGATAAATTTACCCCCGGTAAAGACATTATCCGGGTTTCTCCTGTGGCAAACGATAATCAGATCATTGTCTGCTATGTCCCCCTTGCCAATGCAAAAAAGCTGGAGCGTGGTATGCAGGTCAATATCACACTGGACTCTTTGGACAGCAATGCCTATGGTCATATGGTGGCCCGCATTATCAACATCGATGCCTATGCAACGCCCACCGGTGGAATGAGCAGTGTCATCGGAAGTGACAACAATCTGGCAGCTACATTTAATAAGGATGGTGCGGTTGTTGCGGTTGCCTGTGAGCTGTATCCCGATACCGGTACCATCAGCGGCTATTATTGGTCCAATGCAAAGGGTGCTTCTGTCAATGTAAAGAACGGCTCTTTGATAACTGCCAAAATTGTGACAGATGAAGTAGCACCCATTACAAAGCTTTTCTCCAAACTCAGAGACATCTGGGGGGACTAACATGGATAACTACAAAAAAACGCCTACCGTGTTTCAGATGGAGGCAACAGAATGCGGTGCGGCATCTCTTTCGATGATATTTTCCTATTTCGGAAAATTTCTGCCGCTGGAGCAGATGCGCATCGAAACAGGCGTGTCCCGTGATGGCTGCAAAGCCGGTAATATAATGCGTGCCGCAAAGCGGTATGGTTTGGAATGCAAGGGTTTTCGAAAGGAACCAGAGGCACTGCGGGAACTGGAAATGCCCTGCATTATCCATTGGAATTTCAACCATTTTGTTGTTCTGGAAGGCTTTAAGACAAAAGGATTCGGAAAAAAGAAAAAGGAATACGCAATTCTCAATGACCCTGCTGTGGGTCGTAGACAACTGACACTGGAGGAGTTTGACGAAGGCTTTACCGGTGTGGTTCTGACCTTCAAACTAACAGAGGCTTTTGAAAAAGAGAAGAAGGTAAATACTGCGTGGGATATGCTGAAGGCTCGTCTGACCGGTCAGTATGGTGTTTTGTTCAAGCTTTTTTATGTGGGCCTTCTGATGGTTTTTCCCGGCTTGATTTTGCCGGTCCTCAGCCAGATGTTCATTGACGATATTCTGACTGCTGGCTATACCGACTGGCTTACTAAATTGTTGGTTTTCATGGGCTGTCTGGTGGTTCTGAAATTTGGATTGCAGTATTACCGGGACCTTGTTCTCCAAAAACTTAAAAGTAAGCTCACACTGACTTCCGGTGTCACATTCCTGACCCATATGCTGCATCTTCCGATGGGATTCTTTGACCAGCGTTTCGCCGGCGATTTGGTTAATCGGATGCATAATAATACCGAGGTTAGTGACTTCCTGGCGGGTGATCTGGCGGAAACAGTACTGAATATTCTGGTTGCGGCATTTTATCTGGTGATTCTGCTTTTCTACAGCCCCCTTATGACCTTCATTGGCCTGATCAATGTTGCGGTCTGTGTCGGCATGGTCTATTTCAGCCGCCAGTTTATTTCGGAAGCTTCCATCAAGCAGCAGATGAGTGGCGGTAAGCTGTATGGCGCAGTCTGCGCAGGCTTGAGTATTACCGATACGCTGAAAGCTTCCGGATCGGAAAACGAATATGTTTCCCGCGTATTGGGATATCAGGTAAAGCATACCAACCTCGAGCAGCAGCAAAGCTCCTTCCAGAGAATTCTGAACGCGATTCCCCAGACAGTTGGCAATATTACTGATGTTCTGCATCTGCTGGTAGGCGGTATTCTGGTAATCAACGGCCAGCTGAGCCTTGGTATGCTGACGGCATTTACCTCTCTGTTTGATTCTTTTATCGAGCCCGTAAATAAGCTGGTCACATTCGCTCAGAAAATTCAGACCATGAAAGCCAGCATTACCCGGGTTGAGGACGTTCAGAAATATCCGGAAGATGCCCGCTATGATACCGAAGGAGAAAAGATCCATCAGCAAAAGAAGCTGAACGGTGAAATTGAGCTGAAAGACATTTCCTTTGGATACAGCACCCTGCAGGCGGCCCTTGTGGAGCATTTTGATTTCCATCTTTACAGCGGCGAATCCATTGCCTTTGTTGGTCCCTCCGGATGCGGAAAGTCTACCGTTTCCAAGATTGTCAGCGGCTTATACCATCCCTGGGGCGGGCAGATTTTGCTGGATGGAAAACCCATGGAGAAAATTGCAAAAAGCTGCCTGAATGCAAGTATTGCAACGGTCAGCCAAAATATTACCCTGTTTTCCGGCAGCATTCGGGATAATCTTACCATGTGGAACACCGCCATCCTGGAAGAGGATATGATTCAGGCGGCCAAAGATGCTTGTATCCATGACTTTATTATCAGCTGTCCCGGCGGCTATGATTATAATCTGACTGAGAATGCAATGAATCTCTCCGGCGGTCAGCGGCAGCGTCTGGAGATTGCCAGAGCTTTGGCGACAAATCCCAGCATTCTCGTCATGGATGAGGCTACGTCTGCATTGGATCCTGTTGTGGAAAAACAGGTTCTCAACAACATCAAGCGCCGTGGCATTACCTGCATTATTGTTGCCCATCGTTTGAGTGCATTCCGGGATTGTAACCAGATTGTGGTTATGAAGAATGGAAAAATCATGCAGCGGGGCACGCATAAGACCTTGATGAATCAGGAAGGTATTTACAGAACCTTCATTCAGAATGTTTAAAGGAGGGGATTTGCATAATGACTGAAACACAAAACGAAATCGTTCTGTCTGCCAGTGAATATATTCTCTCCCAAAGTCAGAGTGAAACCTATCGCCTGAAAAAAGGTGAGGTTCAGGTTTATATCGTTTCTATGTCGGATGGCACGCCCGATGGCCGGAAATACTTTTGTACAATCAAAGATACGGACAATCAAAGGGCGATCCCATCTCTGGCATATGCTGATGCTACCGGGAAAAGCTGGCATATCTTAATTGTTACCACCGGGGAGGAAGCTACCCTTACTTATACCCCCAGTGCACCCACAAGTGTGTTGTTTAAGAATTTTCTGAAGCGTGGAAATATTACAACCTATGAAGAACTGGGTTTTGAAAAAAGTTTGGTCGCGTTTTATGAGGGAAACAGTCAGATCGTCCTTTCCAGTACAGAGCATCACCTTTCGGAAGACCCTGCCAATGCATACCGTCTGGAGCGCGGCGAAGTCTTTGTCTACATTGTTCCCATGGAAAACGGACATCCCGGCAAACGGGAGTTCTACTGCGAGGTAAAGGCTTCCGATTCCCAAAGAACGATTCCTGCGCTGGTGTACAAGGATATGAACCACAAAAACTGGCGGCTGCAGATCGAACCCTCCAGCGAGGAAGCTGTCCTGACACGGATCGTGGATGGTGCAACATCCGAACTACAGAAGGAATTTCTGGCGTGCAGAGAAATTACCACTTATGAAAAAGAGGGCTTCGAGAATAGCTTGGTGGAGTTCTATACGAAGCAGATTGTCCTTAAAGACAATGCTTTTATTGAAAAAGCAGAACATGCGGAAACCAAATCTCAGGAAAAGGTCATTACTGCGCTGGGCGAAGCTTTTTCAGACGATGGACAAACAGAACATACAGGAAATGACTACTATCAGGCACTTCAGTTTGTCTGCAAACGGTTGGACATCACACTGGTGAAAGCAGAGGAGCTTCACACCAGATGCGGAAAAAATCCCCAGATTAACGATATCGCCCGTGCGTCTCATTTCATCTGCAGAAGAGTTGTTCTGGATGCTGACTGGTATAAATTTGACTGCGGTGGCTTGGTCAGTACCATTGACAAGGAAATTGTTGCCTGTGTTCCGGATAAAAAGGGAAAGTATCAGCTCTTCCGCAGTTCTGACGGAAGCATTACACCCCTTACCCCTGAACTGGCAAAGCAGGTGTCGCCCCAGTCTTACTCCATTGGCCGCACCCTTCCTTTAAAGTCCTTGACGAAAAAGGATGTATTTGCCTTCTGTAAAAAAAGCATTCGTGCCAGCGATCTTACACCGTATATCGCTTTGGTGATTCTGTGTACGCTCATCGGTGTTCTGCTTCCTACGCTGAACGGAATGATTTATGACGACTATATTCCTGTGGGTAATATCGGTAATCTGACACAGCTGTGTCTGGTTATGCTGAGCTTTATGATGGGTAATATTTCTTTTTCCATCGTCAAAAATCTGTTCAGCTATCGGATTATCAGCCGTGTGAACATCGATTTGCAGAATGCAGTGTATCACAGATTGTTTCATTTGCCGGAATCCTTTTTCCGCAGTTATGACAGTGCAGACCTGGCCGGGCGTGTTTCCGGAATCGGCAAGATCGCCTCTGATTATGCCAACACGCTGATCGTCAGCGGAATTTCTTCCCTGTTCTCTATTTTTTATCTGATCCGGATGTTTACCTATAACAGCAAACTGACCTGGCTGAGTATTGCCATTTACGCGATGTACCTTACGGTTATCGTTGTGATTACATCCACTTCCCGGAAAGGACAGCTGCGGATTGCAGAGGCAGAATCGGAAGCCAGCGGCAAACTGTATCAGTATCTGAACGGTGTTGATAAGATCCGAATGGCAGGCGTCGAAGATCGTGCCCTGCTTTCCTATATGCAGCCCTATACCCGGCAGCAATATGAAGCAATTCGCGTGAACCGCCTGATCTCTGTGGAAGAAGCTTTGACAACGGTTATTTCCTCTGTCTTCTCCATGGTGCTGTATTGGTTCATCGTAAAGAAAATGGACCCATCTGGCTTCTCCGTGGGCAGTTTTGTTGCCTTTAACTCCGCGTTTGGAGCATTTACCGGTGCGCTGGAATCCTTGGTGGATGAGGCGCTGAAACTATTTCAGGAAAAGAATGAAATGGAACGATTCTGGGCTATTTTTGAAACGGTTCCGGAAGACGATGACTCCAAAGAGGTTCCCGGTACCCTTTCCGGCAGCCTGTCTCTCGATCATGTTACCTTTGCTTATGATAAGGGCAGTAAAAATGTCCTGAATGATCTTTCCGTCGATATCAAGAACGGAGAGTATGTGGGTATTGTTGGTCCTTCCGGTTGCGGTAAGTCTACCTTGTTGAAGTTGCTGCTTGGTTTTGAAACGCCTCAGAGCGGCATGGTTATGGTGGACAGGAAGGATTTGCGTTCTATCAATAAGGGCGCATATCGCCGTCAGCTGGGTGTTGTTCTGCAGAATGGCAAGCTGATTTCCGGTTCCATTTATGAGAACATTACCATAACAGCTCCGGATGCCAATATGGCCCGTGTTAATGATGTGATTCAGCAGGTGGGGCTGAAGGATGATATTGCGCAGATGCCAATGGGACTGCACACAATGCTCAGCGAAAACTGCAATACCATTTCCGGTGGTCAGCAGCAGCGCATTCTGATTGCACGGGCCATTTGCGGTCGCCCCAAAATCCTGATTTTTGATGAAGCCACCAGTGCGCTGGACAATATGACCCAGGCGGCAGTCAGCAGTAGCCTGGATAAGATGAATGTTACCAGAATCGTTGTGGCACACCGCCTCAGCACCATTAAAAACTGTGACCGTATTCTGGTAATGGACGGTGGAACCATTGTACAGGAAGGCAATTATGAATCTCTGATGAAAGATAAAAATGGTCTGTTCTATGCGCTGGCAAGCCGTCAGATCGCAGAATGAGGTGTAGTTTATGTTAACCAGAAAAATTCAAGATGACGCGATGCTGTTTTATGAGGGCGACCATCTGATTCTTACTGTTAACGAAACAGAGGTGGATGGAGGCATTCTGATGTCGCTCAAAGGCGATCTTAAAAGTGAAACAGCCTACCATATTCAGGATGAACTGGATGCCTTTACCACTGTGGGCATGAAGGTAACCATCGATTTCAAAGAGGTTGTCTTTGCTGCGCCTTCTGTTCTGAATGCTTTGCTGAATTCTCAGCAGCTGATTGATTTCTTCCGTAAGGGAGAGATCGTGCTGAAAAATATTCCCGGCACGATTTATCAGGAAATGGATGATACCGGTATCACAGAGTTACTAATGATTGAAGAATAATAGGAGTTGAAGAAACATGATTTGCCGCGCAATACCCTTTGAGGGCAGCGAACCGTATCTCTTCGTAAGCTACTGCCATAAGGACCAGGAACAGCTGTATCCCTTGTTTGAACAGCTGGTTCTGGACGGATATCGCATGTGGTATGATGATGGTAACCACGGTGGCGATGATTGGCTGGAGAATATTGAGAATCATTTGGAGGACAGCAGTGCTGTTGTGGCTTTTATCTCGGGAAACTCCAGCCTGTCCCACAACTGTAAATGTGAGATCGTATATGCATTGAAGTGCAAAAAGAAAGTGATTCCCATCCTGATTGACGACGCGGATCTTCCCAAAGGCCTTCGTATGCAGCTGAGTCATTTACACCATTTGAAACGCAGTGATTTTTCTTCTGACAAAGCACTGCTTGCCAAGGTATACGAAGCGGAAGAGTGCGCTGCATGCAAGACCACACCCGGTTCGCTGAAACTGAAAGAAGTATCCGCAGCCAAGGAAGCTGATGTAGAATCAATAAAGGAAGAGGATGACTTCTGGAAGAAGTACAATCCTGCCAAGTTTTCTGGATCAGAAAAAGAAAAACAGTCTGTAAAAACGGATATTTCTAAAAAGACAGCTTCTTCGGAAGATAAGAAAAAGAAGAAGGTCATTGTTACCGTAAAGAAACAAAAACCGGTAACGCCTGTAACGACTGAGGAAACCCTTGGAAAAACAGAATCCGCAGAAACTATACAGTCCGCACCTGAGCAAACCGAAGAAAAGCCTGCGGTCAATATTCCTAAAACGGTATTGACAACGGGCAATGAAGAAAAAAATACAGAGACGGCAGAAGTCAAAACGGAACTGGTGAGCGGCACTTTCGATGACGGTCCCGCAACGGTCATTCTGTCCAACAGTAGTATGCAGGCCCTTCTCCTTCAGCCTGCGCAGCAGCGTGCCTATATTCTGAGAAAGCCGCAGACAAAAATTGGCCGCTCTCCAATCAAATGCGATGTTGCGGTTGAAGGAAAAGAGTCCATCAGCAAGATCCATGCGGAAATCATTCAGTATAACGGAAAGTATTTCCTCCGGGATGCCAATTCAACCAATGGCACCTTTGTAAAGGGTACGCAGCTGGATACCGGCAGTCAGGTGGAACTGGAGAACCCTGCAGTTTTCTATCTGAATGATGAGCGATTTATTTTGCTTACCAGCATGCTGGCCCGCAAGTGGATCGGTAAAAAGCAGATTACATTCCTGACCAGAGAAGGAAGTTCTGCAATCCGAATTGTAGATGCGGATGCGGTTGCGTTAAACCGAAACAATCCCTGGTCGGACGGTACCTTCTCTCAGGATTTCAAAGTGCACCGTGCGGCACATGCTTTGCTGAAGCAGGAAGATGACGGTATCCACCTGGTGGATGAAAGTCCGGAACCCGGTAATGGCACCTATCTGAATAACAGCCGAATGTCCCACGGAGAATCCCGTTTGCTGTCCTCCGGCGATCAGATTCGCCTTGGCGATACAACGCTGGAGTATTATTCGATTACAATTTAAGGAGTTACACAGCATGAAAATCAAACATCTTGCGATCTTAGCTGGTCTTTGCCTGTTCCTTGCAGGATGTAGTAAATCCGGACCGGATACATCGTTGCTTAAGGAGTTGGAAACAAAACCTGTGGAAGCAAATGTGCAGGGAAACGGATATTCCCGCAACGAACCTATCGTGATTTATGAAGAAACATTAAGCAATAATGTGACTTTCTCCCTGCATGAAGACGGCAGGCTGGTGCTTTCCGGCGGAGATATCACAGAAAGCATTGTAGATACCCAGGCCTTTAAAGACTATAAAGAAGATATTTCCATTATCGAGATCGGAGAAAGCGTGTCTTTGATCGGTGAAAAGGTATTCGCGAAAGCGGAAAAAGTTCAGAAAGTTGTTATTGGCGATGATGTAAGGAAAATCGAATATTATGCCTTTGCCAACTGCACGGAACTGACCCAAGTGGATTTTGGTTCCGGCTTGACGGATATTGCGGATTATGCATTCTCTGGCTGTACAAAACTTACCGACGTGAATCTGGGTGGGAGCATTTCCTCCATTGGCGGATATGTATTTTCCGGCTGCACCAGTCTGAAAAATGCGATTCTGGGAGAAAACATCCAGAAACTGGGAAATTGTATTTTTGATGGATGTACCGGTCTGACCAGTCTGCGCATTGGCTGTAATGTAAGCCAGGCAGCGCTCAGCAACAACACCAAGCTGGTTAGTGTCGTTCTGGAAGATACGGTGGAGCATCTGGAAAGCCGCGCGTTCAGTGGCTGCACGGAATTGCAGAACATTACCTTTTCCAATAACCTCAGAACCATTGGGGATTATGCCTTCTCTGACTGCACGAAGCTGAAGGAAATTGCACTTCCGGATAGTGTGGAGGAAATCGGTGACCGTGTCTTCTTTGGCTGCACCGCAATGTTGACCGCTCAGATTGGCTCCAATGTAACCGCTATGGGCGAACTGCTTTTCAGCGGCTGCAAGGAACTGAAAACGGTAGAGTGCAATTCCAGCGTCGGTGTGGGAAGTTTCAAGGATTGCGAAACCTTGGAATCCATTACCTTGGGAAGCACAGCAGCCGCAATCGGAGAGCAGGCGTTCTATGGCTGTAAGAAGCTGCTGGAGGTCACGCTTCCCGAAGGAACCCAGACGATCGGTCCCCGTGCGTTTTATAATTGCGAAGCCCTGCGGAAACTGTCGCTGCCCAGTACGATCCAGTCTGTTGGCGCGGAATTTATTTACGGAACCCAGGCTTTGAAAACGCTGCACTATAACGGTTCTTCCGGTGATTGGAGCAGGGTTGAAAAAGAAGACAACTGGGCAAAGAATGTTCCCGGCGGCGTGGGTTGGATCAACGATTTTGAGAAAAAAAGCTGATCTGAGAAAAATTTGAAAATTACTGTAACATTTCGATTCCTGCTGTGTATTAACGGGTAGAGTAAGGTGCAAAGGAGGAATGTTCATGACTTTTCAGTATGCAAGTTACAGCAATGTTGGTAAGCGCGAAAACAACGAAGATGCATTTTGCGTAAAGCAAACAGAGCACTTCTTCTGGGCGCTTGTTGCAGATGGTGTGGGCGGTCATGAAAATGGCGAGGTTGCATCCGGTATTGCGGTGGAGGTTCTTTGTCAACGGCTTGCAGGACAGATTGTCGATGAAGATACACTTGCCTATGCGATTATGGACGCAAGCGAAGCTGTCCGCAAAAACGCGGGTTCGGGACATACCACAGTTGCCGTGCTTTGGGCGGATGACAGCAATGCGGTTGCAGCCCATGTGGGCGACAGCAGGATCTATCACATCCGGGACGGAAAGATCCGATATCAGTCGGTAGATCACAGCGTCGTGCAGATGGCGGTTCTGGTGGGAGAACTGAAGCCGGAGGCCGTGCGGAACCATAAAGACCGCAACAAACTCTTCCGCGTCCTGGGCGAACAGGAGCTGCCGAGGGTGGACAGCTGTGAACTGACAATAAAACCCGGAGATCGCTTCCTTCTCTGCTCCGACGGCTTCTGGGAGCCCGTCACAGAGACAGATATGCTTCGTACCGCTTCCGAAACCGAAACGCCGCAGCAATGGCTGGATGCGATGATCCGAATCGTGGAGGCTGCAAAAGACCCCAGACAGGATAATTACACAGCAGTTTGTGTGAT
Source organism: Oscillospiraceae bacterium (assembly GCA_017436785.1). Taxonomy (GTDB): domain Bacteria; phylum Bacillota; class Clostridia; order Oscillospirales; family Oscillospiraceae; genus Faecousia. Next base: position 12,679 of record JAFSCK010000005.1, read on the forward strand.
CGTAAAATAATTTCAAAAAAGATGTAACACGTTTCCTGTTGGTGTGTATATATGATTGAAAGCAAACAGCGAAAGGAGCTTGTTGAAATGGAAAAGGTCATTACCCCCGATCTGGAAGAGAAAATCAAAGGTGCCGAAACTCTGGACGATCTGGCAAAGGTCTGTGCCGAAGCCGGTATCGACGTAACCAAGGAACAGCTGGAAGCTGAGCTGGCCAAGGAAGAAAGCGACGAACTGGACGAAACCGCACTGGATGATGTTGCCGGTGGTGCATCCGTCCTCAGACTCGCACTTGGTGCCATAGTCGTCATTTGGAAAAAGGTCTATTCCGTCAAGAGATCCAGAGGCGGCGGTGGACGTGGCTCCTTTGGCGGTGGCGGCGGTGGCGGCGGTGGCCGCTAATAAGTCCAACTGATATTCTATGTGGAAATTACATTAATTATTTTATAAATTATAGAAAAGGAGACAATTAACATGGCATATTTCATTACCCCCGAACTGGAAGAAAAGATCAAGGGCGCGGAAACTCTGGAAGACCTGGTTAAGGTCTGCGCCGAGGCCGGTGTGGAAGTAACCAAGGAACAGCTGGAGACCGAACTGGCCAAGGCAGAAAGCGAAGAGCTGGATGAGAACGCATTGGATGACGTGGCTGGTGGTTCTGCTGTACTTGTTTCTGCAGCAATCGCAATCATTGGCACTTGGCATCTCTATAAGTACGGACGCAAGTGGCGTTAAGTGTGTTTTTTTATTATGTACTAGAAGTAAACAAAATATATCGGAGGGATCCAATTGAGAGCGAAGTTTGATTATAAGGGGCATAGCGTTGTTGTAGAACGTGGCTTGCAGGGTGCAAAACTCCTGATTGATGACAAACTCTGTGCTGAGAAAAAGGGTGCTTTTTCTGTTCAATTTGTCAATTTTGATCTGAATGGTGAGATTCAAAATACTGATGGTACGATTGATGCTATCCGCATCTCCGTGCGAATTGGTCTGACTCAGGATGATGTGATTTTCTTCTGCAACGGCAAAGAAATTGAGTCTACAAAAGTTAGAGCGTAATAATCTTTAAACATGTATTGAAAGGTGAGAGACAATATGAGTAATGTTCTGGCTAATAAGGCTGATGTTTTGACTGCAGTATTCAGCAACGAGGCGTTCAAAGCAGAAGCGCAGACTCTGAAGAGTTTGGACGAACTACAGAAACTGCTGGCTAAATACGAAGTTCAACTGTCTATGGACGAGGTCAAGGAACTGTGTGCAGAAATCGCAGAAGCTGCAAAGGTTAATGATAATGATGAACTGACAGAAGATGCCCTGGATAATGTTGCAGGCGGTGTCTGGGGGTACGTTATTCTGGGGGTAGTATGTCTGGGTGCGTTCTGTCTGGGTGTCTATAACACCATCTGATTACCTGATAAATGAAAGTCTTATTATTAGGGATCATATTGATTCCTATTATGTACTGGCTTGGAACACGAGTAGGAATAATAATCAAAAATAAAAGAAATACGGATAAGGAGAAATAACTATGTCTATTGAAATGAAGCTGAATGCACTGTTTGGAAACCGTGAATATGTTGAGAAGATTCGTGATCTGACTACTTTGGATGAGATTTATGCTGCAGTTGTTGCAGAAATCCCTGAGCTGACCAAGGAAGAGTTGGACGATTATTTAGGCCGCCTTTCTGACGCTATGGCAGCAATGGAAAGCGGCGAGCTAAATGAATCTGATTTGGACAATGTTGCGGGTGGTGCCATTTTGGAAACCTTGGCAGCGATTGCTGGTATCATCACTTTCTGCTATGGTGCTGGTTGCGCTGTTGGTGCCGCAATCAAGAAGTGGAGAAACGGCTAATATCTGTTTAAAAGCTTTCATCTATAGTTGAACTGTTCTTAGCAGGAATGAATTTTGCCCCTTATCACCATGATATCAGGAAAAACCAGAGGCAAATTCCCGCAATATAAAAACATATCAGTGTGCCGCTTCCTTTGGGAGCGGCACACTGATTATTTATAGGCGGAATAACCGCGCCTCCTTAGATTGGCTATAGCCCATAAGTACCGTTCTGACACTGTCAATGTCTTCAGCAGGGGGTCGCCCTCCCGGATCCTCAGGGTTCTTCTGATTTCCTTGGGAATGACGATACGGCCCAGATCGTCCACGCGTCTTACAATGCCGGTTGCTTTCATATATCTTTCCTCTCCTTGGTTACAAACTTATCCTCTGGTATTGTTTGCAGGAAATGGCGGTTTATACGGTATTTGATTTTGGACAGAAGAAATGGAGCTGTTGCAAAAAGAAACCGGCATCCTGCATACCGGCAAAGCATGGATGCCGAATGCTGGATAATTTAACATATTCTCATTAGAATGGAACGTACTAACGGCAAAGAATATGAGGAGGCTTCAGCATGGAAAACTTTAGAGAATATCTAATTCAGGAAGAGAAAAGCGAGCTGACAGTGGAAACCTATGCTGTAGTCAGCGTCAACAGTATGATTTCCGCGATCAATACCTACTTGCTGTTCATTGGCAGACCGGATTGCCGGGTGAAGACCATCAAGCAGCAGCGGCGGGTATTTATTCCGGAGGAAAAGGAATTGACCAAAGGAGAATATGGAAGGCTGCTGAAAGCAGCGGAACGGAAACCGCGCCTGTATTTGCTGATGCAGACCATCTGCTCCACCGGTATTCGGGTATCGGAGCACAGATTTATTACAGTGGAGGCGGCAAAAACCGGATATGCGGAGGTGCGGATGAAAGGAAAACACCGGACCGTGTTTCTGGAAAAGAAGCTGTGTAAGGCACTTTTGCGGTATGCCAAGGAGAATCACATTACAGGCGGCAGCATCTTTATCACGGCCACAGGCAAACCGATGGACCGATGCAATATCTGGGCAGAAATGAAAAAACTCTGCAGCACCGCTGGGGTGCGCAGAGAAAAGGTGTTTCCGCATAATCTGCGGCATCTGTTTGCCAGATTATATTATAGTATAGAGCATGATATTGTCCGTCTGGCAGACATTCTGGGCCATAGCAATATCAACACCACGCGGATCTATACGATGGAAAGTGGTCAGACCCACAGAAAGCAGATGGAACGCTTACAGATTTTGTTAACGACATAATGTAGATTATGTTGTGCGCTCATGTGATCTGCGAGGAAGGATACCGGAATCTGTGCAGCTTTTTTCTCTTAAGAAATAAAAAATCGCAGCAAATACCCGGCCACGGAATCCTGACGGAATCCGTGACCTGCATTACTGCGCATATTTTTACTAGATTGTTAAAAATTGTTAAGTACTGAAGATTTTTTATTTAATTATTTCCGGTGATGTTGATTTTTTACAGGCACTGTGCTATTATAGCATGCATAAGAATGTCTGCTGAGCACGACATAATCAACATTATGTGATTTGCTTTCTGGCTTTCGTGGCAAGGGATCTTTGTGGAAGGAGGATGGTAATGACTTTGCAGGATTATTTTGCGGATCATACGCAAATGGCGGCAATGTGGCATCCGGAACGAAATGCGGATCTGAAACCGGAAGAAATAACTTTTGGCAGCCGCAGATATGCCTGGTGGCAATGCGGCCGAGGCCACGAGTGGCAGGCGATGGTGTATTCTGTGACAGCAGGCTGTGCATGTCCCTATTGCTCCGGCAAGAAGATCATTCCCGGAGAAACAGATCTGGCTACAACCCATCCGGAGCTGATAGAACGTTGGAGCGAAAAGAATACGCTGCTGCCTGAAGAGGTTGCTGCCGGCTCCGATAAACGTGTGCTGTGGGTTTGCGAGAAAGGCCATGAATGGGAGGCCCGGGTATCTGCAATTACTGCAGAGGAGGGCAGTGGGTGTCCTTACTGTGCAGGCAAGCGGGCCATTCCCAGAGAAACGGATCTGCAGACCCTGCGGTCGGACATCATGGAGCAGTGGGATGGGGAGAAAAACCGGGGGATCGACCCGGGAAAGGTGCTTCCTTCGTCCCATGAGAAGGTCTGGTGGAAATGTGCACTGGGCCATTCCTGGCAGGCAATGATTTTTGCCAGAACCCGGGAGAATAGCTCCGGCTGCCCCTACTGCACTGGCCGCCAGGTGCTGGCCGGATTTAATGATCTTGCCACATTGAAGCCCAAGGTGGCGAAGGAATGGTATCAGAGTCTGAACGGTACGCTGCGGCCGGAGGATGTGACCCTGGGCAGCAACAAAAAGGTGTGGTGGCAATGCAGCGATGGCCACGTCTGGCAGGCAGTAATTTATTCGCGGACGAGAAAGAAGCACGCAGGCTGCCCGATCTGTGCCAGTGTGGTAAAGGCTCCCAGAAAAACAGAGACCGCCATAAGAAAGGCAAAATCCCGTGTGGCTGATAATCGCCCCCGGGTTTGAATTGCATAAATTACGAAAGGAACGAAAAGAGTATGAGTTTATTTAAGAAAAATGCCGGCTTTACGCTGGTAGAACTGATCGTTGTTATCGCCATCCTCGGCATCCTGGCCACCGTGGCGATCCCCAGCTACAACGGCTACATTGAAAAAGCCCAGATCGCAGGCGACCAGCAGGAGCTGCACAACCTGAACCTGGCCTTCATTGCTGCCTGCGCTGAGGAAGGCGAGAGCAACATTGGCAGAACTGACGTAAGTGTCAGCCTGAATGCAGGTAAAGCCGTTGTTACTATCGGCAATGCAGACATCGCAGCCAACTTTGCCGGGTACTACGAGGCAGGCGAGTTTAAGTACTACACTGCACTGCATTACATCAAGGCTACCGGCGAATTTTCCGATGAAGCCCCTGGCCTGATGAGCGATACCGGCTATCGTAAGGAATATGCCGATGCTGCCAAGGATTACTACGACAGCAATAACAGCTACCTGGGTGCGGAAGATGATTTGCTGGACACCGTCAGCACCTTCTCCACTGCCCTTTCTGATTTCCTGAATGATGATGCCAAGAAGGAAAAGCTGCTGTCTGACCCCAAGTTTGCCGCTTTCCTCGAGGCTAACAGCATTCCCGAGGACAACACCGAAATGATTGGTAAGGCCATGGTTTTGTATGCCGCTCAGGAGCTGTCCGATGTGAACCCCTCCGCAATCCACACAGGCCTGGTCAGTGGATACGATGCTGCGAATAACAGCTTTGATCTGTTTGACATGTCCACCATTATGCATGGTGAGGATGTCACACCTGCCGAGTTGGCGCTGGACGGTGCAGCTCTGGCTGCTGTCATTGCTGGCTATGTCAACAGTGACTATGCTACTCAGGCGGCCAAGGACTACTTCACAAGTGAACAGGAGTCCGTGAAGGGTGCGGGTACTCTGATCACCTACCTGAACGGTGTGGTTGGCGCCGGTGTCACCACCGACGAAAATGGTGTCAAGAACGACAGCTTTGCACAGTATTTGAACAGCAGCCAGGCTACCACCGATATCCAGGCCTTTACTGGCGGTCTGGGTGCGGTTCACTATGGCTCTGAAGATGTTTTGGATGCCTTTGCAAATGATGGAGACCTGGATGCTGTCCTGGAGCAGATTCTCACCGGTCAGTGGTCTGGTGCTGAAGGTTAAGAACAGTATTTCATCCCCTCTGATTTCCATAAGCCTGTTCGTCCTTATCTGGATACTTTACGGCCTGTGGCAGCAGTTACTGCTGCCACAGGTTCCGGGTTATTGGATCCCGGTGCTGACGGACAGCCTTCTTGTGAAACCCCTGCTCTGGGGGTTCCTGCCCTGTGTGCTTCGGTTCCGGAACCGCAATTTGGGCAGAGCCCTGGGGGAAAGCTGGTTTTCAGGCCAATTTCCCGGGCTGGCCTGCATTGCACTGTGCAGCCTGAGCCTTTGCTTTCTGCATACCATTCGTCTGTTTCAGGGGCTAGGGAATACCTATGTGGTTTGGGACTGGATGTATCTTGTGTTTTCCCTCAGTGCAGGCATTGTGGAGGAAGCGGGCTTCCGGGGCTGCTGCTTTTTGGAACTGGAAAAGGGTTTGGGCTTCTGGCCCGGTGCTCTGATCAGCAGCACGCTGTTTACCCTGTATCACTATCCGGAGCTGCTGTTTGGAGGTAGTCTTCTGTGTCTGGTGTCCTGGCGGGCCCTGCTGATCTTTGTTATGGGCATGGTGTTTTGCTGGATGCAGAAGAAATGGAACAATCTCGCGCTGAATATGGTGGTTCATACAGTCTGGGATATTCTTTCTTATTTGTTTTGCTTATTCTAGGAGGATTCCCATGACGGAGGAAACCAGTATTTATGAATATGCCCGGCAGGGGCTGTCTCTTTCAGGGAACGGGCCTGCTCTGTGGTTTTATGGCAAACAGGTATCCTATGAGTCTCTGTTTGAAAAAATTGACCGGGTGGCCGGGAATCTGTATGACCGTGGTGTCAGGCAGGGTACCGTGGTGACCATCCATCTACCCAACTGCCCTCAGGCCGTTATGGCCATTTACGCGGTGGCGAAGCTGGGTGGTATTTGCAATATGGTTCACCCGCTGACTCCTGTGGCGGCTTTGCGGGAGAACCTGTGCTTCACAGAAAGCCAATGGCTGATCACATCCGCACCGGATTGCCTGGGTTCTGCGGAGCAGGAATTTTTTGTGGATCTGTCCTGCTATATGGGTCTTCCGGTACGAACCCTGTGGAGGCTGAAACACAAACCGCAAACACATTCCGCAGCAGTGCCCTTCGGACTGCTGGAGCGCAGAGCCGCATCCCTGGGAGAATATCCCGAAGGAAGTCTGTTGGCAGAAATGCCGGCGGTGTACCTTCACTCCAGTGGAACTACCGGAAAACCAAAGACCATTCTGTTAAGTCACAGCGCTCTGAATCACTGTGCTGCAAACACGGCGGATTTTTTTGAGAATGGGGATATGCAAAAGCAGGTCTCCCTTGGTGTGCTTCCACTGTTCCATGGATTTGGTCTTGCCATGGATGTGCACAGAAATCTATGCTTCGGCTCCCAGCTGGTGCAGCTTCCCAAGTGGAATGCCCGCCAGGCGGTGAAGCTGATCAAGAAATATAAAATCACCCTTATGGTAGGTGTGCCTGCCATGTTCTACGGCCTTCTGAACGAGCCGGAATTTCGGGGAAAGGGGATCTCCCAGTTGGCGAAATGCTATGTGGGGGGCGATACTGTGAAACCGGAACTGGTAAAGGCCTTTGATGACCGCATTGGCGGCGGACATCACATGTTTCAGGGCTTTGGTTTGACCGAAGCAACAACAACCAATTGCGTAAACACCTACCGGCATTATAAGGTCGGATCTGCCGGATACCCGGTTAGAAACACGGTGATTGCCGTCCGAAATGCCGACGGCAGCCTTTCTCCTGCCGGAGAAGGGGAGCTGGTGATCAGCAGCAAAAGCTTGATGATGGGATATCTCCGGGATCCTCAGGCGACAAAGGATACTTTGTTTTATGCCCAGGGAAGACTATGGACCCGTACCGGAGACCAGGCTCTGATCGATGAGGAGGGTTTCCTCCATTTCCAAAGAAGAATAAAAAACATTATCATTCGTAATGGATACAATATTTATCCGGAACAATTGGAGGCGGTGATTCGCACCGTACCCGGTGTTTTGGATGTATGTGCAGTGGGTGTGGAGGAAGAAGCACTTCACACACAAAAGATCCGCGCGGTTGTGATCCCGTCCGCTGAAGCAGAGACGGCAGATCTGGAGCAGCACATTCGGGAAATCTGTCTGGAAAGGCTGCCCCGGTATGCGGTGCCCGGCGAGATCGTATTTATGTCGGCTTTTCCGCAAAACGCAATGGGCAAGATCGACAGAAAGGAACTCAGCAAACCATGAACCAGCAAGGCCGCCTTGACGGAAAAAAGCAGCGGGTGTGGGAGATCGATGCCCTTCGGGGATTTCTGATCCTTTCCGTGCTGATCAATCATCTGAATATCACCGTCAATGCGTTTTGCATCAATGGTTACTACAATATCGATTCTGCCATGTTTGCGCGGATCTCGGATCCTTTGGGAGTATGGTATACCTATGATGCGGAGGGAATCCTTCGCTCTGCGGATTGGGTACTCAATCTGCGGGAATCCTGTAACTTTTTGGCTGTGGACACTTTCTTTATTATTTCCGGCATTGTCTGTAGCTTCAGCCGGAACAATCTGAACAGGGCGCTGCGTATGCTGGGCGCCGGTGCCTTTGTGGCAGGATTTACGAAGCTTCTGGCTGTATGGACGGGGGATCCTACCCGGTTTATCCGCTTTGGCGTGCTGTTTTGCTATGCCTTTTGTCAGTTGATCTATGTCTATTTTTTAGAGAACAAAAGCAACAAGATACTGTTGCTGGCGATGATTCCTCCTTTTGTTCTCGGCTATTTATTTCGATATTATAACGTGGAGCCCACAAGGCTGCCGCTGTTGTATATATTCGGTGTACCGCAGCTGGGGAATGTTTCCAGCGACTGGTGGCCGATTTTCCCTATGCTGGGTTGGTTTCTGATGGGGGTCGTTTTAGGAAGGCGGTTTTACTTTGAAAAGAAGACCCGCATTCCTTGTCCCTGGGTCAGCCGTCTGACGGCTCCCCTTCAGTGGCTGGGCCGCCATAGCGGGATCATCTATGTGAGCCATATTGTTATTTATACTGCCGTATTCTGCGGTATCGGATATCATTTTGGGCTTTTGTGAGGTTGTTACCAATATGAAAAGGACTTCTAAAAAACTCAATACCAAGCTGGTTGGCATCCTCATTGTCGTGCTTACGGCAGTGTATCTGTTTGCCAGCTCTGCCATTGTAATGATGACGGTATATGCTGCGAATGCAGCAAATATCACCTTCGAAGCTGATCATCTTTCCTGGGGCGATGTATCTGCATTTGATGCTGGTGCTTATAATAATACGAACTGTCCGTTTAATATTCAGAACGAAGGAAAAGAATACGTATATTATACCAGCACTGCATCTAAGAACCAAACGACAGCCACCCAAAACGGATATAAGCTCTACGGTGAATTAACAATTAAAAACAGAAGCGGTATTACAGACGGAGAAGCGCTGACAACATACACGGTTGATAAATTCTACGGCGGACTGACAGCAAAGACATTTGTGTCCGCTGACGAAACAGGGTTTGACATTCCTGTGGTTACTACCGGCGGCACCTGCAGATACAGCGTGGTTCCCAATTCTGTCGGTAGCTACAGAATCTATGTGTATTCTGAAAAAGGTAAGCCCATAAATACTTTCCACTATGCTTTGTTGGAAGATTATGAGTCGAACAATGACTTTAGCAATGAAATAAAGATAGCCCGTACATTTAACCAGGTTTCGGGTACAAACTGGTATTATACGGACCTGACAGTAAACTATCTGTCCTGGAAAGGCTACGAAGTAAGTCTCACACCTACGAACAAAAGCACCAGCAGCTCGCCGAGTGATAACGGAGCAGGTACATATGCAAAGTCTCAATCCACAGTATTGAACAATGAAACGTACTATTATAATAATTGGACAGTAACTGAACATACCTATAATACAGTTCTGGCCATGGAATTTACCAGTGATGTAAAACTGGGTCCGGTCACCAAGACCGGCGATACCCTGAGCGTGACTTCCGGCAGCGATGGTACACTCGAGGCAATAAACATCTTCGGAGAACCGGTGACCCTCAGTGCCGATGGTACAGCTATCCCCCATATGCCCATTTACTTTACGGCCCAGCCTTCCGGAGATGCTCAGTTCACCGGATTTACCGATGCTGCGGGTAAAGAAGTTTCAGTAAGCGACATTACCGTAGGTGATAAGACCTACACTGAATATCTCTTCACGGGTACTGCCCAGCTTACGGCAAAATGGGAAAAAATGGTGAATTTCCCCACGGTGCAGATTTCCGGCCCCAAAAATGCAACACTGCATTTTTACAAGAGCAAAGAGCAAACCGATTCCTTCCTGTATGGTTTCGCCACCCAATATACCTTTACGACGAACTATACCGATGCGGTGGATGCGACCGTCCAGTATTCTGTGACCCGGGACGGAGATGTGGTGGAAACCGGAACGCTTTCGAAAGACGGAACCCAGTCTGTTACCCTGACTACCCAGTGGGAAGACGAGTTTGCGGTGACATTCACCTCATCCTATGATGGTGTAGAGGGTAGCGTGACCTTCACCGCTGATTCTTACACCACCGGATTGGAGCCGGTGGCAAAAATCGGAAGTACCAACTACTACACGCTGGAGGATGCTCTGACAGCATCGGTCAGCGGAAACACGGTGGTTCTGCTGAAGGACTATACCTTCCAAACCGAGAACAGGAAAGCGGTCTGGGGAAATATGAATGACGGTACCGGTTCCGGTTATACCGTCAGAAGCGGCGTTACACTGATCGTTCCCTATGCAGCCTCCTATAAGTATAATAATGATAGTAAGCATCCCTATGCCTGTGAAGCAAAAGTCGACTCCACCAGCGGAACAGGCGGCGCCAAGCCCGGGGACAGCAATACTTATATGACCCTTACCGTTCCCACCGGAGTAAACCTGACGGTGGACACCAAAGGTATCATGGCTGTGGGCGGCACCACCAACGGTGTGGAAATGATCGCGGGAGGGCCCCATGCGGATGTGAAGCTGCAAAGCGGCGCAAACATAACGGTGAAGGGCAGTCTCTCATCCTGCGGCTTTATCTACGGTGACGGAAATCTTACTGCTCACAATGGTAGTGCCGTTTATGTTCCCTTCACAGTTCATGACTTCCGTGGCGGCGGCTATACTGTTGGCTCGGCAGGCCCTCTGGATGGAGAAGGATTAGACCCGATAACGGATGAGAAAGCAATCACTCCCTTCATGAGGTATTCTTTCCAGGCGATCCAATGTGACCAGCGGATCCATAATGGTGCGGTTGTGATCGCATATGCAGACCTGTATGCCAATAGCAGTCATCAAAATTCCAATTCGTACATCATCAGCAGTGATCCCTCCAATGCTTTGCTGGCGCTGACCGGTGAGGGGGCTTATGTGGATATCTCTTACGATGGAGATCTGTATGCCTCCACCTATCCCGCCGTGGGAAAGATGCGCCTGGAGGTTAACGGCGATGCATCATATGGAGGATTGGAACTGACGGTAACCGCGGGCAAAACCGTAACGGTGGACACCCGGCAGATCAACTTCGTGCTTCCTTACAACTTTGATGTCCGGATCGTCAGTGGAACCTTTACTGTTCCCAACAGCATCATGCTTCTGCCCGGTGCCAGCGTTACCGTAGATTCCGGCGCAACGATGAATGTCACCGGTGCCCTGACCGTATATGACGGACTTCACGACTATACTACCAACGGTAAGGAAACCGCAGACCCGGTGGTCTTGAGCACCTATGCGGCAGACTATCCGGATGTTGCGACGGTTACACCAGGCAACAATTATCCCAGCTCTGCGGTTTTGATGGGTGGTCCCTTCTACGGCAGCGGCGCGGCAGACTTGATCATAAACGGCACCCTGAACCTGAAATCCGGATCTTCTCTGGGTGGTGTTGTTCAGACATCAAGCACCGGCAGTGCAAGAATCAACACGGATGCATCCATGGGTACCAGCACTACTACGCAGATCGGCATGACAGGTCATTACAGTGTTAATTTGATCATTGCGCAGAAAGAATACTCCTATGCCGGTGCTACGACCCGCACGCTGACAGGACAGATACTGGATACTGCTACCGGTGACAGGATCAATATTCAGCCCGGTCTGACTTATATGCCTGCTTCCGGCTCGGATAAAATCGATTCCTACACCTATGATCTGTATTACTACAGCGATTCCACATCAGCTAAGAAAACCATTACAGAAAATGTGAGCCTGATTCTTCAGGGCAGCTGGTACAACTATGATGTATCGGTGTACACCGTGGTGGATGACCAGGTCAGTACCGTGCCCCTCCAGTATAAATTTGCCCATGGAACGGATCTGACGGGTAAGGGCTACTATACCGATGCGGCCTGCACAAACGCTGCGACTACCGTCACCAGCGATGCCGACCTGTTTTATAAAGGCAGCTACCAGGCCAGCGTGGATTGGGCAGACGGTTCTGAGGACACCAAGTATCCTACCGTCCGTCAGGCAATCAAGGCTGCCGTAAATACCGGTGACCGGGTGGTTCTGCAGACTGACTTGACGGATTTCACCGAGCTGATCGCTCCCGGTGACGGACAGGATTTCATCTTTGACCTGAATGGCCATACCGTCGAAACTGCAGGTATCCTCTTCACTGATCAGTCTGATACAGGCAGGATGTATATCGACCTGAATGGCGGCCATGTGAAAAGCTACGGCACCACCAGCCCCATTCTGAATCTGCCTGAAGGCAACGAGATGACCTTGGATCTGAATGGCGGTACCATCGAATACGGTATTCTGAAGGACGCGGATCCCAAAAACTATGTTACCACGAATACTGCGGCCCAGACGGCAGCGGCAATTGTCAATGGCGGTAAGCTGGTTATCACCGACACCAGCGAAAACCCTGCCGGCAAAATCAGCAGCGGTCTGGTGCTGGATCTGGCCTCCGTTACCGTTGAAAACTATGTTTCTCTGATTCGAAACACCTACTCCGGCGACCTGGAAATTTCCAATGTGGATCTGGAAGCCTGCACGGTGGAAAACACCGCAAAAAAAGAGTATGGTACCGTAATTTTCAACGGTTATGATGCAAGACTGCGTCTGAACAATGTGGATATCAGCGCTCCCATGATGTATGCCATTTACAATTATGGCGGCACCATTGAATCCATCCGGGATGGTTCCATCACCGGTAAGAACGGCATCTATAACATGAATGTCCGTTCCGGTGCGCAGACCGATCGTGATGGCTATCGGATCGACCATAAGGCCCAGATCGTTGAAATTATGGGCGCAAAGATCAATGTATCCGCCCAGTATGGCATTTATAACCGTGGTGCCATTGGCACCATTGGCGGCGATACCGCCATCAATGCTTTGCGGTATGCAATATACAACGACAATACCTGGTACAAGGACACCACCTGGAACCGGTATGTTCAGACCGAAACTGCAAGCCGCAGCAAAAGAACCTACTACAGCGACTCCACAGTGGATTTCACCGGCATTACCCCCGAGGATCTGATTGCCGGAATGAAGGGAGAGTCCGGGGGCAAGGAGATCACGATCCCCTTCATTGCCCAGATCACCGACTCCGCCAGCATCAACGCAACAGCGGCTTCCGGCACCAGTGTTTCAGTACATAACCGTGGTTACATCGGACGGATCACCGGAGGGGCCTCCATTACCACAGGCTACAGGAACGCGCTGAATGTAGTTGACGGCGGCTATGTGGGCACCATCGATGGAGGCGCCAACATATATGCTACCAATAACTATGCAGTGTATATCAATGGATATCGGAATCTGGAATATAGCTCTACACGCAGCCCGGGCTACAAAACACCCGAGTATGAAATCGATTATCCCAGATACAATCCCTCCAGAGTCAATACCATCAGCGGCTCCGCCACCATTGGCACGGCGGCCAGCTATGCTATCCAGGTCAATGGACAGCTGGGAAGCATTTCCGGCAATGTTGCGATCAGTGCAAAAACCTACGGCATTGCGGTAAATCCTCTTGGTTCTGTAAAATCCTATAAAATCCTCAAAACTTGGGTAGATGGTACGGAAACCAAAAGAGAGAATACCTATAGTTATTACAATGCGTCCATTGACTCTATCGGCGCATCGCCTTCGGACAATGTTACGATCACCACCTCCGGCGCCTACGGCATTAACAATGCCGGTGAAATCACTACTATTGGCCCAGGCACCACCATCAGTTCCAGCCAGTATGCCATTCAAAACTATGTAGATCACTATAACGCATACCAGGATGAGATTGTTACGGCGGCAGATGCGAATGTTGCAGAAAACTATCTGACACAGTATACCCGTAAGTACGACTATCTGCCAGCTACCATTGGAACTATTGACGGTGCAAACATCACCACCACATCCACCTATGCGATCCGGAATTATGCCCATATCGGAACGATTCGGAATGCTACTGTCAGAAGTGGAAGCAGCAGCGCCTACGCTGACTATACCATTGCAAATATTGCCGATGGTACCCGGTCCGGTGAACGGGTCACGAAGCAGTATTATCTGGCAACCAAGGCATTTGGTACCACAACAAGCCAATTTAATGCCATCGATACGCAAACGATGAACTATGCAAAGGCGACGATCGATTTGATCGAAGACAGCACCATTTCCGGTAGGCGTTATGTGTTGTACAACGGTGGCCATATTGGTGAAATTGTTGGAAGTACAATCACTGGTTCCGGAGAACGGGCCATCAACAATATTGGCAAAACACGTACCGGCATTACCTATGCTGTTACAGGTCCCGAATTTGATTCTGCCACAGGTAAGTATGCCGCAACCGCTACTGGCACCAGTGTATACGAGGCCCAGTGTACCATTGGCACCATTGGAGCCGGCAACACCATTCAGGCAACCACCAATACGGTGTTCAATAGCGGCAATATCACCAACATCGACAGCGGTTCCGGAGAAAAAACCCGGATCATTGCCACAGCAGGTGTCGCCCTGTACAACTATCAGGGTCTGGCCTGTACCGGTGGATACATCAGCGCCTACATTGATCTGATCCAAAATACGGTGATCCAGGGCACCACCTATGCCATCAAAAACGGTGACGGAAATGCCAACTACACCGACGTGAAGATCAAAACCTTGGGCGAAGGCCTGGTCGCTTTGGCAACGGCCAAAACGGGCTATGGTGTTCACAATACAACAAATGCCGTCATCACCGAAATTGTTGCCGGTGACTACTACAGCGGGGCAATGAACCGTGATTATGCCATCTACCAGCCGGATGACCAGAAGTATCCGGAAGGCAAGTCGCTGACCACCGAAACCAGAGAAGTTACGATCGATGAAACCCCCTACCAGTGCTATTACATCGATGTTCCCAAGCATGTCCATACCTACGGCGACCCTGTGGATGTGTGGACTGTGGACAGCGAAACCGGCCTGGCAAAGCTGACTGTCTCCATTACCTGCGCGAATTGTGAGGAAGGTACGGATGGCAAGGTTCTGTCGGAAACTGTGGAGAACATTTCCGGAACCTACGATCCCGGTGACTGCGAAACCAAGGCCAGCACCACCTACACGGCAACCGTCTCTCTCAACGGCCAGTCGCTTACATTTACCCATGTTGCAGAAAGTGGAGACTACGGTGACCACAGCTGGAGCGAATGGTCCGAAGAGACTGCCCCCACTTGTACAGAAGCGGGTCTGGAAATGCGTAAATGCACTGTATGCGGCGAGGAAGAAACCCAGGAAGTGAAAGCCACCGGCAATCATACCGAAATCCTGGATACGGTGAATTCTGTCCCTGCAGGCTGCGAAACCAAGGGTAAGAATGTCTACATTTGTGAGCTCTGCGGTACCTGGATCCGGGAGGAAGAGCTTCCTGTCGCCGGACATGGGGAAGAAGTTCTCGATACGGAGAACTCCGTCGCTGTGGACTGTGAAAAGGATGGCTTGAATGTCTACAAATGTAAAGTTTGCGGTGTCAAGCTCGGGGAAGTAATAATTCCTGCTACCGGCCACAGCTGGGTGGAAGACGAAAATGCCTATACTGCCCCCAGCTGTACTGCAGCGGGCAGCCAGGGATTTATCTGCCAGAATAATGCAAATCACACCAAGACGGAACCGATCGACATGATTCCTCATACCTATATTAAGGAAAACTTTGCATGGGCCTGGGCAGCGGACTTCTCCGCGTGTACGGTATCCACCAACTGTACGGAATGCGGTCATCCCATTGAAGCGGAATGTGTCGTAACCTCCGTGGAAACCGTATCCCCCACAGAAACAGCGCAGGGCAAGATGACCCACACCGCCACTGTGACCATTGGAGGAACCTCTTACAGCGATGACGAGTACACTGTAATCCCCGAGCTGGGTCACAACTATGTGGGCGAGATCACGCAGGCAGCCACCTGTGAGGAACCCGGTGTCATGACCTACACCTGTCAGAACGAGGAATGTACCCAAAGGACCTACACGGCGGAGATTCCTGCCACCGGTCACAGCTGGCAGAAAGCTGAATCGGAGGACAATAAAGCCCCCACCTGTGAGGAACCCGGCAGCCAGTACTATGTCTGCAGCAATGATGCAAACCACACAAAGACAGAAAAAATCGAAGCCACAGGGCATAGTTATACCGGCGTGGTTACGAAGGAAGCGACCTGTGCAGAAACGGGCATCATGACCTACACCTGTGCAAATGATCCGGCCCATACCTACACGGAGGACATTCCCACCCTGGCCCACAGCTGGGGCGACTGGACTGAAGAGAATGCCCCCACTTGTACAGGAGCGGGTCTGGAAATGCGTGAATGTACTGTATGCGGCGCGACAGAAACCCAGGAAGTGAAAGCCACCGGCCATGGGAAAGAAGTTCTCGATACGGAGAACTCCGTCGCTGCGGACTGTGAAAACGATGGCTTGAATGTCTTCGTGTGTCCCACCTGCGGTGAAACCCTCCGGGAAGAAGAGGTTTCCGCTATCGGCCACAGCTGGAAGGAAGTGGAGTCGGCGTATGTGGCTCCCAGCTGTGAGGTACCCGGAAGTCGGAGCTATGTCTGTGATAACGATCCGACCCACGAAAAAACTGAGGAGATTCCTGCCACCGGTCACAACTGGAAGGAAGAGGAATCGGCGTATGTGGCCCCCACCTGTGAGGAACCCGGAAGTCGGAGCTATTTCTGTGAAAACGATCTGAACCACGAAAAAACTGAGGAGATTCCTGCCACCGGCCACAGCTGGGATCAGGGCCAAGTGATCCAGGAGGCAACCTGTGATGCTGTGGGTACGAAGCTGTTCACCTGCCGAAATGACGAAATGCATACCTACACGGAAGAAATTTCGGCCCTGGGACATAGCTACACAAATGTGGTAACAAACCCCAGCTGTACCACCGAGGGCTACACCACCCATACCTGCCAGGTTTGCGGTGATTCCTATGTGGATGAACACCAAGAGCCCACCGGACACAACTATCAGGTCACGGGTACGATCGGCGCAACCTGTACCCAGCCCGGCAGCAAAACTTTAACCTGTACCAAGTGTAACGATGTCAAGACAGAAACCATCGAAGCATCGGGCCACAACCCCGCACAGCCTGAATTCACTTGGGAAGAGGATCTGAGTTCCTGCTCTGCTACCTCTTCGTGTATCACCTGTAAAGAATCCCTCCCTGTTAACTGTGTTGTTAACGTCGTACAGAAGGCAGACAAAACGGTTTACACTGCGGTGGCCACCGTATGCGGTGTGGTGTTTACGGATACCAAGGAGATACCGGATATTTACGAAGTAAAGATATCCTGGAATCAGACGGGATCTGCTGTTTATTCCGAAGGAATTGTCAACTACACCTGGAACCCCGGTACAATGACCTATTCCTCCGAAACCACCGGAACAGGCTGGAGTGGAAAGTCTCAGGTGAAGTTCACCATTGACAATACCGGCTCTAACACCGGAATCGTTGCCAGCTTCCGCTATACCCCCATTCTGACAGGTACCTTCTCCTGGGAAAACCTGACAGATGACTGGGATCTGACCATAGAAAAGGGAAGCTCCGGCCAGGCAGGCTTTGCGGTTACCCCCGATGCGGATGCCAAGCCCCAAAAACCGGAGGACGGCGAAACCACAATTGTTCTGGGTACAATCACAATTACCCTGGAAAAGGAGATAAAACAAGATGGGAATGTTCAATAAGAATCCTGGCGAGCAGGAGAAGAAAGACAGCAACCTCCTGTTTAAGCTGATTTTGATCATCCTGCTGATCATCATTATTATTCTGCTGCTTCTGCGTTCCTGCGATGCCCCTCAGGAAGGACCTGTTTTGGAACCTGACTTTGAACTGGTGGAGCAGGACCAGCAGGCACAGACCATCCCCGGTGAAACGGAGCCTGCGGAAAAGCCCGAGGTTGAACAGGGTGGCGGTTCCATGACCTTGATCTATTCCGATCAAGTGAGCGTGGATCTTGCCACCGGCAAGGTAGGCCTGTTCTACCAGAACCCCTCGGATTCCAGCCACTCCATCGTGGTGCAGATTCTGATCATCCGGGGCGAAGAAAAGTATCTGGTGGCCCAGTCCGGCGGCATTGACCCCGGATACATGGTGACTGAGCTGACCATGGAGAAGGATCTGAAGCTTTCGGCAGGTATTTACGAAGGCGTGATCCGACTTCTGTTCTTCGATCCCGACACCGGCGAACGTGCCGTGGTCGATACCAATATCCCCGCAGACATCACAGTCAAATAATCTAGGAGGTTACAACAAATGAAGAAAGCAATTTCCATCCTGTTGGTGCTGGCCCTGGTACTGAGCATGAGTATCAGCGCTTTTGCCAACGAAATCGACAGCGAGACCATCAATGTTCCCGCCAGCTTCACCGCAGGCACCGTGGAAATCGTTGGTCCCGACGGAACCACCACCACCGCAACCGTTTATTCCGTCAAGCTGAACTGGACCGCCATTACTGGTGTTTCCTATGAGGCAGCCAACACCTACTACTACTGGGATTCCGAGAACCTGACCTATGTCAAGCATGACAGCAGTACCGATGCTGGTTGGTCCGATGCCAGCGATTCCTTCACCATCAACATCACCAACCAGTCCAACGATGCCATCACTGCCGAAGCTGCTTTCGTCAAGGCAGATGGCATTGGTGCCACCGTCAACTGCACCTTCGAGAATAACGACTGCACCATCGCTTCCGCTGCCCCCACCCAGGCTGAGGTCGAAGCCGGCATCCTGACCGGCTCTGCAAAGAGCGATACCATCACTGCTGACATCACCGCTTCCGGCACCCTGAACAGCGGCGTCACCAGCGTTGGTACCATCACCATCACCATCGCGTCGGCATAAGGGTATGACCCTTTGAAATAACCGAAGAAATCTAATCCAAAAAGGAGCAAAACACAATGAAGAAACTGATCAGCATGATCCTGGCCCTGACCATGATCTTCTCCCTGAGCCTGACTGTTATGGCTAGCCAACTGCCCGAAGACACCGTTATCGATGTTACTGCCGACTTCGAGGAAGTTGCAGCTGCGGTCCCTAGTACTATCTACGCCGTCACAATTACTTGGGAACCTGACGTGAATAACAATCTGACTTATACCGACAATGGCGTTGCTTATGTCTGGAATCCCACCTCGCTGAAGTACGAAGCTTCTCCGACTCAGGCCGATGACGGCTGGTCTGGCAGTGCAAAGTATACCATTAATGCTGTCAACCGCTCTAACGCTGCTGTGAATGCAACCATTACTGTTAATAAAGTCCTTGATGGTATCGAGCCTGCTATCGCATTCGCTGATGGCCAGGACAATGTCCTGGAAATGGGCAACGCTGCTGATGGTGTTACCTTCGAAGAGAGCTCTGTTGGTAGCCCTCAGGAGGATTCTGTTGAAGCTACCGTTACTGTCCCCGCAAATGCACCTGCTATCAGCGAAAACAATACCAAGGTTGCCACCATCACCATCACCCTGACCGAAGCTACTCCCGCTGACGGCGAATAATTTACCGTGTATCCCGGAATATCCCGTGATATAAAATTTTACAATTGAAAGGAAAAGATTATTATGAACATGTTTAAGGCAAATGGCGGCTTCACTCTGGTTGAGCTGATTGTCGTTATCGCTATCCTCGGCATCCTGGCTACTATTGCTATCCCCTCTTATACTAAGTACATCGATGCTGCAGAGGGTGCTAACGTTAATGTCATTAAGGGCTTCAACAGAACTGCTAGTGCCGCAAATGAAGCTTGGGATGCGTACATGCCTGGTGAAACCATTGTTGCAACTGAGGCTGTTCCCAGCAACTAATTTTTAGAAAATCCAATCCCCCCCATTCGGCGAAAGCCGAATGGGGGCTTCTACTGTCGACAAAAAGAAATATGGAAGGCTTGAAATGAGGAGATATTCTATATTTCCTGTGTTGATATAAAAATGGATGCTATTATCGGTAGCCAAGAGGAAGTTTAGGGTAGACAGCCTACAATAATAAAATGGTGATAATGCAGTTGCGGTATCACAAGGCAGCAGAAAATGTTAATGCGGTATTGAAAGTTGAGTAACAATGAATCATGCCGAAAGATATAGAGATTACGGAAAAAAATCCTGTTGTTAATTTCCTACGATTATATGCTGCCGCTCAGGCTGCTATCAAAACTGGGGAGGCCTAATCTGTACTTCAAGTTTTCCATCGGATACGAGGAAGCTGCTGCATACAGAAAAGCCAAGGGTCAGTACCTAAGACCCTCTCAGTGTGAAGATCTCACATGTGAGGTTTTTATCTGAATAAGTTTTATCCCGGGTTACCAGAAATGGTAGCCCGGGATTTTTTCGTTTTGTGGCACATTCGACGCATAGACTTTTCCTTTGTACAATGAAACCAACAAAGGAGGAATACACATGAATATCCCATACATCCGCTCCGGAGACTATTTCATCCCGGATCTGAAGTTGCCGGAGGAAACCCGGCCCATCGGCAAGTGGGGTCGTATGCACCGGGACTACCTCAAAGAACACCATCCCGTCCAGTTTAATAATTTAGCTCTGTCTGGCAATCTCTGGACATGCCTTGCTGACCTGAACGAGCAAGCCCAACAGCGCATGGAAACCCTAGTTGCCCAGTTGAAATCCACAGAGGGCATTACGGAAGTATTGAAAGCAACCGATCCCATGAGCTGGACCCAGCACATGAACAACATCACCGCCAGAGCAGAAGAAATCATCCGGGAGGAGCTGATCTACAATGGATAACATCGCCCTGCGGCTGAAAGCCTACATCGAAGCACACCCCTTTGACCCCGGCGACAGCAACTACGAAACCGTCCTGGATCAGCTATACCAAGTCTATCAGGAATCCCATGAATCCGACCCACCGGACATCCGGGATGGATTCCGGGAACTGGATGATCTTCTGAGGCATTTGTCATTAGAAGATAACAATGCCGTCTTCAACCTCTGTTGTAGCCTCTGTACTGCATACGAGCATAAAGCATTTTTGGATGGCCTACAATACGGCGCACATTTGATTTCAGAACTCCATAGCTAAAATAGGCCGTTGGTGCGAATTTTGCATCAGCGGCCATTTCTGCGCTATAGGATTATCTCTGATCGATCAGAAATCCTGAAAGCTTCAAAATATCGGTTCTCCATAGGAATCCACTCTTCAAAGAACCGCTTATGAAGGAATGCGGGGCGCTCCAGTATTCTCTGCCGCTGGGTTTCTTCATCCACGGTCAGCAGGATCTTCAGATCGTAGGGGGTGCCGAAATAGGGATGGTGGCTGTATGTGCCTTCTATGATGATCAGCTTTTGGGGAGTAACAGTAACAGGCATGGCAAGGGTAAAGGTGCTGCAATCGAAAGGGCGGTAAGAAAAAGCCTTTCCGGATTTCAGGGGAAGCAGAACTTCCTCCCGGAATCTCTCATAGTCCACATTGCCGCCGACCTCCGCAAACCGTTCAGGTGTGCGCTGTTCCGGGCGGAGAAAGAAGTCATCCATGTGAAATACGTTGCAATCATAGAGCTCTGCCAGTTTGGAAGCCAAGGTAGTCTTGCCGGAGGTGCATTTGCCATCAATGGCCACGATCACAAAATCCTTTTCTCCCAGTAACATATCGATCTTTGACTTTACCACTGCTGCTACGCTGTCCATATAACAACCTCCCAAAGTTTTCTTCATTGTAATGCAGACAGGAAACATCCACAACCCCCACCGGGGGATATTGATAAAACTATATCGAAAAATATCCCCCCACCCGGCTTGCGGCAGCGCTTGTCCCAATTTATAATTAGTGCAATGAAAAACAAGGAGGACAAATCCTATGAAGAAAATTGTAGCTTTGATTTTGGTTGTAGCTACTTGTGTTGGTTTGCTGGTAGGTTGCGGTACAGCTGGAAGTAACAAAGATAATACCCGCACCATTACAGACGGTGCGGGCCGTCAGGTGGAAGTTCCGGAAAAAGTGGAATCTATCGTTTGCGTGGGTGTTGGCGCGCTGCGCTACACTTGTTACATGGGTGCTGAGGATCTGGTGGTCGGTGTAGAAGATCACGAGATAATAAGGGGCATTGATCGGCTATATAACTATGTGAATCACAAAAAGTTTAAGGATCTTCCCATTACCGGTACCAACGGTGTACCCTATGCGGAGGAGATCATCGCTGTGGCACCCCAGGTGATTGTTATGAGCAAGTCTGCCAATGCCGATGCTGACGAGCTGCAGTCCCAGACTGGCACACCGGTTGTGGTGGTTCCGGGCAGTGATACGACTTTGGACGATAATGCCTATGAAACCATCCGTATTCTGGGGCAGCTTTACAGTATGGAGGACCGGGCAGAAGAACTGACCACTTACCTAAAGGGCGTCCAGGAAGATTTGGATAGCAGAACAAAGAACATTCCTGACAGCGACAAGCCCTCTGTTTATGTGGCAGGTGTTTCCTTCCGGGGTCTGCACGGTTTCGAAGGTACGGAGGCCGGGTACGGTCCTTTTGAGCTGATCCATGCCAATAATCTTGCCAACACCACCGGACAG
>JAFSCK010000078.1 GCA_017436785.1 Oscillospiraceae bacterium
CAAGAGCCATGGAGCTCTACAGATAGATCACTTTCATTATACACGAATTTTTTAAGCCCGCAATCTGGTGGGTTAACTTTCTGCGCCCTTTTTTACGAACAATAGTGCAAAATTAGGGCTTGACAAACATTAGCTAGATTTGTCTAACTAATTATAACATAGTTAGGTGAGAATTCAATATTCAAAAATAAGACCGACCATTCAGATACTTCGCGTATCCAAATGATCGGTCTAATTTGGTGGACTTGAGGAGATTCGAACTCCCGACCTCCGCAATGCGAATGCGATGCGCTCCCAACTGCGCTACAAGCCCATATTGTGTTTCGATTATAGCGCCAAGCAAAAAGGATGTCAATATTTTCCCTTTCCTTTTGGGGGAAAATATGGTATTATACCCACCGAAACTTTTTTCTAAGGAGCAAGCAAAATGTTATCCATCACCGAAATTCTGGCGCAGGAGCTGGGCCAGAAGCTGGAATATGTCGAAAATGTGGTGGCCCTGCTGGACGAGGGCAACACCATTCCCTTCATCGCCCGGTACCGCAAGGAAATGCACGGGGCCATGGACGACACCGCCCTTCGCAATCTGGAAACCCGGCTGACCTATCTGCGGAATTTGCAGCAGCGCCGGGAGGAGGTCAAAAAATCTATCGAAAATCAGGGCAAGCTGACACAGGAGCTGTCCGCCGCCATCGATGCCGCCGCCACCATGACGGAGGTGGAGGACCTGTACCGACCCTATAAGCAAAAGCGCCGTACCCGCGGCTCCATGGCACGCGAAAAGGGCTTGGAGCCGCTGGCACAGGCCATTTTCGCTCAGGACGGCGCGGACCCGGCTGCTCTGGCAGTGGGCTTCGTGGACCCGGAAAAGGGAGTCAATTCTGTAGAGGAAGCCCTACAGGGTGCCAATGATATCATTGCGGAGGACCTGTCCGACAATGCGGACATCCGCAAGAGTCTCCGGGAGCTGGTGCTGCGCCGGGGTGTCTTCACCTGCAAGGCCTCCGATGATGCTGATGAGGCGGGCGTGTATAAGCTCTACTACGATTTCTCCCAGCCCATTTCCAAGCTGCTGGACCATCAGATCCTCGCCATGAACCGAGGTGAGAAAGAAGGTATTTTGAAGCCCAATGTGGCCATGGTGGGCAACGAGGGCTGCGCACTGGTGTGCCGGGCAGCCTTGAAGCCGGTGATGCAGGTATCCGCCTTCGTCCGGGCTGCTGCCGAAGATGCCTACGAGCGGCTGATCTTCCCCGCCATCCAGCGGGAAGTCCGCAGCGAGCTGTCAGACCGGGCCTATGTCGGTGCCATCGCCAACTTTGCCCTGAACTTAAAGCCTTTGCTGATGCAGCCCCCTGTGAAGGGCTTCGTCACCATGGGTCTCGACCCCGGCTACCGCAACGGCTGCAAGGTGGCAGTGGTGGACGCTACCGGCAAGGTTCTGGCGACCAGCGTAGTCTACCCCACCTTCTCCGAGCGGAAAAAGCAGGAGGCCATCGTCACTTTGTCCAGCCTGATGAAAAAGCACGGCGTGCAGCACATCGCCATCGGCAACGGCACCGCCTCCCGGGAGACGGAAGCCATGACCGTGGAGCTTCTAAAGGATTTCCCCCAGGCCAGTTATATGATCGTCAACGAGGCCGGTGCCTCGGTGTACTCTGCCTCTCCCCTTGCGGCGGAGGAATTTCCGGAATTTGACGTGAACCTGCGAAGCGCCGTGTCCATCGCCCGGCGACTGCAGGACCCGTTGGCAGAGCTGGTGAAGATCGACCCCAAGGCCATCGGCGTGGGCCAATATCAGCACGACTGCCCCCAGAAGGAGCTGTCTGCCGCGCTGGGCGGCGTGGTGGAGGACTGCGTCAACGCCGTGGGCGTGGATGCCAACACCGCCTCCCCAAGCCTGCTGCAGCAGGTGTCCGGTCTGAATGCCACCACCGCCAAAAATATTGTGACCTACCGGGAGGAAAACGGTCCCTTCACCTCCCGCTCGCAGCTGAAAAAGGTGCCCAAGCTGGGTCCCAAAGCCTTCCAGCAGTGCGCAGGCTTCCTGCGGATCCCCGAAAGCAAGGAGCTGCTGGACAATACCGGTGTCCACCCGGAATCCTACACGGCTGCCAAAGCCCTGCTTTCTCTGCTGGGCTGCGGAAAAGACGAGGACCTCGCAGGCCTGACGGCAAAGCTGGAGGCCTACGGCCTAGCAAAGGCCGCCGCGGAATGCGCCGTTGGCGAAATGACCCTTCTGGACATCGCCAAGGAGCTTTCTAAACCCGGCCGGGATCCCCGTGACGAGCTGCCCAAGCCGGTACTGCGCAAGGATGTGCTGGAAATGAAGGATCTGAAACCCGGCATGACCCTCACCGGCACTGTGCGCAACGTCATCGACTTCGGCGTGTTTGTGGATATCGGCGTCCATCAGGACGGTCTGGTGCACATCTCCGAGGTCAGCAAAAAGCGCCTGCGCCACCCCAGTGAAGCGGTGAAGGTAGGCGACGTAGTGAAGGTACTGGTGCTTTCCGTAGACGAAAAGAGAAAGCGCATCAGCCTGTCCATGAAGCAGGTCAAAGAATAAAGGCCCACGCTTGTAGGGTGCGGATAAATCCGCTCCCTATAATGCGGTCCTCAGTTTACATAAACATTGAAAATGTTAGGAAACTGTTACCTTTTTCCCCCGGACTTGACTTTATTTCTGTGATATTGTATAATAACTTTTAATTCTCTTGAAATGGAGCAATTCTATGAGGAAATTTCTAAAGTTTCTGGTGCCGCTGGTGCTGGGTGCGGCCATTGCCGCCAGCATCGTCTGGTACCTGTTTGTCTACGACCGGGATTTCACCCGGGATACGCTGCTCTCACAGGCCCGGTATCAGGACACCTACGGCAATTCCCGGCTGTCCGCCTGGTTCTATGATGCAGCCTACAATTTCTCCGGACACGATCAAAATGTGGCCATCGAGCTTGCCAACCAGTATAAGCACGACGGCAATTATACCAAGGCTGAGGCGACTCTGACCAACGCCATCCGCAACGCCCCCACCCCTGAGCTGTACACTGCCCTTTGCAAGGCTTTTGTGGAGCAGGATAAGCTGATGGATGCCGTTTGGCTGCTGGAAAACATCAGTGACAGTGCCATCAAGGAAGCGCTGGAGGCTCAGCGTCCCGAGGCCCCGGTGCCCGATGCCGCCCCCGGCTTCTACAGCGAATATCTGGACCTGCACATGACCTCCGAGGGCAGCAAGTATATCTTCTACTCCACCGATGGAGAGTACCCCTCCATTTCCGACG
Source organism: Oscillospiraceae bacterium (assembly GCA_017436785.1). GTDB lineage: Bacteria > Bacillota > Clostridia > Oscillospirales > Oscillospiraceae > Faecousia. The sequence goes on from JAFSCK010000078.1 coordinate 3,283, forward strand.
GCCTGTATAACGGCAGCATCCCCATGGATGCCGGTCTGACCCAGCTGCGGTCCATTGCCGTCAGCGAAAGCGGACTAGTCAGCCCCGTTGCTGCCATGGAGTACACCATCACCGGCATTATTGAAGAGGTAACCTTCACCGACCCCGCCATGGAGAAGGCCATCCGAGCCGCCATCCATGCCAGCGAAACCCGGAGACTTTACACCAACGAGCTGTGGGAGATCACGGAGTTCACCACCCCCGAGGGTGTCAGCACCTATGCAGACCTTTCTCTGCTGCCGGAGCTGACCAAGCTGACTATCTCCAATCAGAAGATCGATTCCCTTTCCCATCTGTCCAGTCTGACCAAGCTGGTAATGCTGGACCTCACCGGCAGCCGCTTCCCCACGGAAGAGATGGCCGTGCTGGCAGCTCTGCCCAGTCTGACCAGCCTGAATCTGACAGACTGCAGCCTCAGCTCTATTGATGGGCTGGATGGCGCAGACAGCCTCACCAGTCTGGATCTGAGCCATAACAGCCTGCGAAAGCTGGATGTGCTGTCCGGTATGGCAGGTCTTATAGAGCTGCACCTTTCCGACAACGCCGTTACCACGCTGGATGCCCTGTCCGGTCTGGAGCAGTTGTCCACGCTGACCCTCAACCACAATATGATCGCCAGTCTTTCTCCCTTGAGCAGCTGCATTCGGTTGACCCATCTGGAGGCCGACCACAATAAGCTGACAAATCTGAACGGCGTCCAGAATCTTGCCCTTTTGGAGCATCTGTCCGTGGACTATAACGAGATCAAGGACATCGCTCTGCTGGCAGGCAACACTGAGCTGAAAAATCTGAGCATCGCCAGCAACGCCATCGACGATATCATGACGCTGCATCCCCTGACCAAGCTGGAGGTCTTCGACTTCTCCGGCAATCTGGAGATCACCTCCCTGCCCAAGTGGCCCGAGGATATGCCCCTGAAAACCATCGACGGTTCTTATAACGCACTAGAAAATATCGACGCTTTGAAATCCATGGATTCTCTGACCCATATCTACATGGATTACAACCAGATCACCAATATCGATGCGCTCGCCGACTGCTACTGTCTGGTGCAGGTCAACATCTACGGCAATCCCATCCCCGACGTAAAGCTCCTGCGTGAGAAGGACATCATCGTCAATTACGATCCCACCGTTAAGGCCGCCGAAGAAACAGAAGGCTAACAAAAATCCCACTGCTGAAAATGCAGTGGGATTTTTTCTGTTGGACCGATGGCGCACCTTTGGCGGGAGTTATCCGTCTTGGGAAACATGTAACTGCAGCTGCCTACAAGTTACAGCATTTCCAGCACCAACCGGAGAGCAGCCTCTATGGTCTGTCTTCTGACATCCTCCCGGCCGCCGTCAAAGCGGTACTTTCTAACCACGGTGGTACTCCCGTCGGCATAGCCGATGAACACGGTGCCAACCGGATTGCCAAATTCATCCCCGCCGGGACCGGCCAGACCCGTAACGGACACCGCCACATCCGCCTCCAGCACCCGGCGGACGCCCTGAGCCATGGCGCGGGCGGTGGGCTCCGATACGGCGCCGCAGGTGTCTAAGATTTCCTGAGGAACACCCAAGATCCGGTGCTTTACTTCATTGGTATAGCTGATGATGCCGCCTTTATAGACCGCGGAGCTGCCGGAAACCGCCGTCAGGGCCGCTCCGATGCCGCCGCCTGTCAGACTCTCCGCCGTCACCAGCGTTTTGCCCCGGAGGGCCTGCAAAACTTCAGAGCACAGCGTCATCATGATAGTTGACCTTGATCTTCTCCACGCTCTCCAACGCCCGCTGGATCAGGGCCTCCCGGTCCAGCTTCTTCTCCACATCAAGCAGCTGGGCAATGGTGGGCTTGGTCTTGGGATGCTTGGGGGTGAAAACGGTGCAGCAGTCCTCATAGGGCAGGATAGAGGTCTCCATGGTGCCGATCTTTCGGGCGATGGTGACGATCTCCTCCTTGTCCATGCCAACAAGGGGCATGAAAATGGGGATATCCACCACCGCGCCGGTGACTGCCATGGCCTCCATGGTCTGTGAGGCCACCTGACCTAAGTTTTCGCCGGTGATCAGCGCGCCGCAGCCGTCGCGCTTGGCAATGTGCTGGGAAATCTCCATCATAAAGCGGCGCATGATGAGGGTGAAGAACTCCTCGGGGCAGTTGTCCCGGATGGCCTCCTGGATCTCGGTGAAGGACACCACATTGACGGTCATCCGTCCGGTGTACTTGGTCACCAGCCGCGCCAGCTCAACGACCTTATCCTTGGCCAGCTGGGAGGTGTAGGGATAGGAGAAGAAGTGGACCGCCTCAATTTCCACGCCCCGCTTGCCGATCATATAGGCCGCCACGGGAGAATCGATGCCGCCGGACAGCAGGCACATGGCCCGTCCGCCCACGCCGGTGGGCAGGCCGCCGGCACCGGGCTCCGCAGGACCGTGGACGTAAGCCGCCAGATCCCGGACCTCCACATAGACGGTATAATCGGGATGGTGCACATCTACCGCCACGCCGGGATGGGCCTCTGCCAGCCGTCCGCCGATCTCCTGAGACAGCTGGATGGAGGTCAGGGGGAAGCGCTTATCAGAGCGCTTTGACTCCACCTTAAAAGACCGGGCGCAGTCTAAGTCATCTCCCAGATAATTCTCGATGGCCTCAAAAATGGCATCGGTGGTCTTCTCGCAGGGCCGGCACCGGCACAGGCTCACCACGCCGAAAATGGACCGGCAGGCCTCCCATGCACCGTCCACATCACACAGATCATCCATAGGCTCCACGTAGACCGTGGACTGCATGATATACACATCAAAATTGCCGTACTTCTTCATCCGGCGGCGGACATTCTGCCGCAGGCGGGATTCAAACTGGCGCTTGTTGGCGCCCTTCAGGACAATCTCGCCCAGCTTCATCAAAAAGATTTCTTTCATTCTATAGACCTCATATACTTTCCTGTCATTGCAAGGAGCGCCGCAACGTGGCAATCCCCTTCAAAGATCCTCGCAGAACCTTACGGGAGATTCCCGCACCAGTGTGCGCACCGGCTCGCAATGACATCTAATACTATCGATTACCAAGATTCACCGCCCGGTACTGGATGGCCTCTGCGATGTGCTGGGGCTGGATGGCTTCACATCCTTCCAGATCGGCTACGGTTCTCGCAACCTTTAGTATACGGTCATAACTTCGCGCTGTCAAGCCCATGGCTTCAAAAGCGTTTTTCATCAAGGCAGCACATTCCTCGTTCAGGTCACAGTAGCGCCGCATTTCCTCCGGGCCCATCCGGGCATTGCACATACCTCCGGCACCAAAACGGCGGTTTTGGATGGCCCGGGCAGCGTTGACCCGTTTTTTGACCTCGCAAGAGGGCTCTGCCTCCTGCCGGGAGCGCAGGTCCTCAAAGTGGACCGAAGGCACCTCCACTACGATGTCGATGCGGTCCAGCAGAGGACCGGAAATCCGGCTGCGGTAGTGCTCCACTGCCATATCCGAACAGCGGCACCGGCCTGATGGGTCCCCATACCAGCCGCATTTGCAGGGATTCATGGCGCACACCAGCATAAATTCCGCAGGATAGGTCACCGCTCCGGAGACACGGGAGATCGTAACCTTGCCGTCCTCCAGAGGTTGGCGCATCATGTCCAGCGTATCCTTCCGAAACTCCGGCATTTCATCTAAGAACAGCACGCCCTTGTGGGCCATGGAGATCTCACCGGGCCGTGGATTCGTACCGCCGCCGGAAAGGCCTGCATTGGATACCGTATGGTGGGGCGACCGGAAGGGACGGCTGGTAATGAGTGGCTGCTTTGCCGTCAGGCGGCCCATGACAGAATAGACCTTGCTGACCTCCAGCGCTTCCTCCCATGTCATGTCCGGCAAAATGGAGGGAAGCCGTTTGCTGAGCATACTCTTTCCGGAACCCGGCGGACCGATCAGCAGTACATTGTGACTGCCTGCCGCCGCCACCTCCATTGCCCGCTTCACATTCTCCTGTCCCAGCACATCCTTAAAGTCCAGCAGGTTCCTGTTCTCCCCTGCCGGTTCCCACAGGGGCTGCTCCGGCAAGACCAGCTCCCCGTTGAGGCCTCCCGCCAGTTCAGCCACGGTATGGACAGGGATCACTGCCGGTCCCCGGGCTAAAGTGGCCTCCGGAGCGTTCTCTGCCGGAACAAAAAGGGTCTGGATCCCCTGCTCCTTGGCGGCCATAGCCATGGGCAGCACGCCGGATACCGGGCGAAGCTGTCCATCAAGGCTCACCTCTCCCAGAAAGGCGCTGGTGGATTTGGGCCGGCGCACACTGCCTGAAGCACACAAAATGCTCAACAAAATAGGCAGATCGTAATGGGTGCCTCCCTTTTTCATACTGGCCGGTGCCAGATTTACGGTGATGCGGCCCGTGGGAAAGGTCAGGCCGCTGGACTTCGCTGCCGCCCGGACCCGGTCCCGGGCCTCCTTCACCGCTGCGTCCGGCAATCCGACGATCTCAAAGCCCGGCAGTCCTGTCGATAGAAAGCACTCCGCCCCCACCAGACTGCCCGTGATGCCCGTAATGCCCAAAGTCTTTACACTGCAGATCATTGGTATCCACTCCTTATACTAATTCTTAGTAAAATGATTTAAATACTCAGCGAGAATAGATTTCGCCAGAAAAGGCCGAGGACGACGGTGGGCTGACGCCCACCTAGGACGAGAACGCATTATGGCGGAATTTAATCCGCTGAGTGTTAAAGATTTTTATTAAGAGTTTGTATTATAATATATCTATGCTATCATATTTCCTTTCGGGCGAAAAGGCTACCGCTTTTGAGTTAGCTTTGGAATATCCAAATTTTTCCACCATTAGCGCAAGCTGTACAGTTTTCCATCAGGATTCTTGTTGAAAAGCATGAATTTTCGACAGGTGCCCCCATTGGTGGCTTTACAAACCGGGGATAAAGTGGTATGATACTTAGGACAAAAATTGAATACTTTAGGAGGTATTTCGTTTTGGCAAGAAAATTTAAAACCATGGACGGCAATACTGCTGCCGCCCACGTCAGCTACGCTTTTACTGAAGTCGCTGGCATCTATCCCATCACCCCTTCCAGCCCCATGGCTGACAACGTGGACCAGTGGTCCGCTGCCGGCCGCAAGAACATCTTCGGCGACACCGTCAAGGTCGTTGAGATGCAGTCTGAGGCTGGTGCCGCCGGTACCGTCCACGGCTCTCTGGCCGTCGGTGCTCTGACCACCACCTACACCGCATCCCAGGGTCTGCTGCTGATGATCCCCAACATGTACAAGATCGCCGGCGAGCTGCTGCCCTCCGTCTTCCACGTCTCCGCACGTACCGTCGCTACCCAGTCTCTGAACATCTTCGGTGACCACTCCGACGTTTACGCCTGCCGTCAGACCGGTTTCGCTATGCTGGCTGAGACCAACGTTCAGGAAGTTATGGACCTGGGCGCTGTCGCTCACCTGGCCGCTATCGAAGGCCGCGTTCCCTTCATCAACTTCTTCGACGGTTTCCGTACCTCCCATGAGATCCAGAAGATCGCTATCTGGGACTACGAGGACCTGAAGGAAATGACCAACATGGAGGCTGTCGCTGAGTTCCGTAAGCACTCCCTGAACCCCGAGCGTCCCGCTATGCGTGGTTCCCACGAGAACGACGACATCTTCTTCCAGCACCGTGAGGCCTGCAACAAGTACTACAACGCTCTGCCCGCCATCGTTGAGAAGTACATGGGCAAGGTCAATGAGAAGCTGGGCACCA
>JAFSCK010000079.1 GCA_017436785.1 Oscillospiraceae bacterium
CCTGCGGTATTATGCAGGTCTGATTTCTGATTCCGAGATTGATCTCGTCGCTGCTGATGTTAATGGCGATGGCAATGTCAATACTAAGGATGCAACTCGTATTCTGCGGTATTATGCAGAATTGATTGATTCCCTTCGCCCCGAAAAGTAATGGTTGGAATGTGCGCCAAAGCGGTGGATCTTATGATCCACCGCTTTTAGTCTATCAAAACTTCCGATCGATACACTTTTCAGATAGTGTTTGTGACACATTTAAGGGACGCATAATTCTTAGGATTTTTGCAGAATTTGTCGAAAAAAACTCAATAGCGGTAGCATTCCCTTTCTCTGATACGGTATGATATAGAAAATCACCGAAAAGGAGAGGATAACCATGAATTGCTATTCTGTGCTCATGTCGGTATATTGCCGGGAGGAGCCGGAGAATTTGCGGTTGGCGGTAGAGAGCATGCTGGAGCAGACTGTGGCGCCTTCGGAGTTTGTGCTGGTTTGTGATGGGCCGCTGACGCGGGAGCTGGATGACGTGATTGCAGAATTTTGTGCCGGATATCCGGCGCTTTTTCATATTCTGAGGCTGGAGGAAAATCAGGGTTTGGGTGCCGCGCTGAATGCGGGCCTGCGGCAGTGCCGCTATGAGCTGGTGGCCCGGATGGATTCCGACGATATCGCACTGCCGGACAGGATGCGGCTGCAGCTGGAGGCTTGGGAAACTCGTCCCGGGCTCAGCGTGCTGGGCGGCCAGATCGCAGAATTTTCCCACTTTCCTGACAATATTACAGCCTACCGGCAGGTCCCCACGGAGACGGAGGCCATTTGTGCTTATCTGAAGCGCCGCAGTCCTATGAACCACACTACGACCCTGCTGCGCAAAAGCCATGTGCTGGAAGCAGGCGGCTATGAAGCGGTGGCTGGATTTGAAGATTATTTTCTCTGGATCAAGCTGATATCCCGGGGCTTTTCTATGGCAAATATTCCCCAGCTTTGCTGCCGTGTCCGGGCAGATGCAGCCATGTACCGCCGCCGGGGCGGCTGGCAGTATTTTAAAAACACAGTCAAGATGGAAGCCTTTCTCCTGCGTTCCGGCCTTATCACGGTTTGGGAATGTGGCCAAAATGTGGCGGTCCGTTTTGTGGGCGCGATGCTGATCCCTGTAAAGCTGCGGCGGTTGGCCTTTCTTCGCTTTTTACGCCTGCGGGCGTTGGAGGAGACGGAGGACCGCGGGGGTTTTCCGCTGTATGCACGGGCAGAACGGGTATGAAAATTCTGATCGTCAGCCACACCTGCTTCAGCACCCACAACAATATGGGGAAAACATTACTGTCCTATTTTCGGGGATTTGCGCCGGAGGAGCTGGCGCAGCTGTATTTCCACCGGGAGACACCGGCAGAGACGGCCTGCTGCCGCTATTATCGCTTCACAGACGGAGATGCGCTAAAATCTCTGTTTACCCGTCGGGAGCAGGGCGAAAGCTTTGGTTTATTCACGCCTGATGAACAGAATAGTAATGGGGGCGGGAGCGCCCTTTCTTTTTTATACCGATGGGGCCAGCGGCGCACGGCTATGGTCCATTGCCTGCGCAATCTGCTCTGGAAATGCAGCCGCTGGGAGACCCGGCGGCTTTGGCAATGGATCGAGGATTTTTCTCCCGATGCGGTGTTTTTTGCAGCAGGAGACTACAGCTTTTCCTATGAGATCGCAGCCCGGATCGCCAAGGCGCGGAATATCCCGCTGCTGGTGTGCTGCGTGGATGATTTTTATCTTCACAACCGAAATGCAGACAGCATCCTTGGAAGCTTTCTCCACCGCCGTTTTCTGAAAAGGGTTTTCCATACCATGGATCAGGTGCAGGCGGTGTTTGTGATCTGTGAAAGCCTGAAACGGGAGTATGAAGTCCTTTTCGACAGACCTTGTTACCTGCTTCATACCCCGGCGGTGCCTTATTCTGGAACACCGGAGCAGACCAACCGGATCGCTTACATTGGTAATCTGGAGCTAAAGCGGGAGGAATCGCTGGTGCAGCTGGGCCGGACCTTGCAAATGCTGGAGATTCCTGGGATCCCGAAGCATTTGGATGTGTATTCCGGGGAAGAAGATTCCAAAATTTTGAAGCACATGACCATGGAAAACGGCATCCGTTTTCATGGCCCCCTGCCGGGAGAACAGGTGCAGGCGGTGATGGCTTCTTGCCTTGCGGTGATCCACACGGAGTCCTTCCGCCCGAAAATGCAAGCCATTGTCCGTCATAGTGTTTCTGCTAAGATCCCCGATGCCCTGCAGAACGGCCCTTGTCTGATTGCCTACGGTCCGGCAGGTATCGCATCCATGGACTATTTGCTGAAAACCGGGGCTGCCTACTGCATAACGGACCCGGAGAAATTGCGGCCCCAATTGGAGATCATTTTGTCCAATGAAGCTCTCCGGCGAAAAATAGTAGCCCGGGCTCGGGCGGTGGCGGCAAAAAATCACAACCCCTATGGCGGCAGCGATTTGATCCGTCAGGTGCTGGAGGAGGTATGTGACCGATGAAGGTGATACAGATCAATTGCGTCTATCCGCAGGGCAGCACGGGGCAGATCACACAGGCCATCCACCACCATTTGCGCTCGCAGGGCATCGCGTCCCGGGTGATCTACGGCCGGGGGCCAAAATGCCGGGGAACGGGAGTGCGAAAGCTGTGCCCGGAGTGGTATGCCAAGGCCAGCGCCCTGTATTCCCGGCTGAGCGGGCAGGTAAACGGAGGCTGCCTGCTGTCCACACTGCATCTGCTGTATCTGCTGAATCGGGAAAGGCCGGATGTGGTGCACTTGCAGTGCCTCAACGGCAATTTTGTAAACGGAGAGCTTCTGCTGAGCTGGCTGAAACACCGCCGGATCAAGACTGTGCTGACCCTCCATGCGGAATTTCCCTACACCGGAGGCTGCGCTCATAGCCTGAACTGCGACCGCTGGCGTACAGGCTGCGGCCATTGCCCCCGGTGGCGGCAGGAAACCGGCAGCTTCTTCCGGGATGGTACGGCGGAAGCGTTCCGGAGATTGCAGGGAGCGTACCGGGGCTTTGAAAAAGACTTGACGGTGGTGTCTGTCTCCTCATGGCTGCAAAATCGGGCGGCCCGATCGCCTATGCTGGGGGCTATACACCATGAGATCATTCAAAATGGGGTGGATACGTCCTGTTTTTCGCCGAAAACAAGGAAGAAAACCGGAGAAAAGACCCGGATCTTCCACGCCACGCCCCTCTTTTCTGACGATCCGGCCCATTTAAAAGGCGGCTGGTATGTGCTGGCGCTGGCACGGCGGTTGGAAGACGCAACCATTTTTGTGGCAGGAAAGCACAAGCTGTCCGGTCCGGTGCCCTCCAATGTCGTGCTTCTGGGTGATATCCGGGAAAGATCAAAAATGGCAGAGCAGTATGCCCTTGCGGATATGACCCTGCTGACCAGCCGGGGAGAGACCTTTTCTATGGTGACAGCGGAAAGCCTCTGCTGCGGTACACCGGTGGTGGGCTTCCGGTGCGGAGGACCGGAGGAAATCGCGTTGCCGGACTTTTCTCAATTTGTAGACTTTGGAGATATAGATGCCTTGGAAGCGGCGGTGAAAAATACCCTGAACGGGCCGCAAAACCGGGAGAAGTGTGCAGTGCAGGCGGCAGACCGATACGATTTATCTGCTATGCTGGGAAAATATACGGCGCTGTACCGGAGGCTTGCGGATGAAAATGCGGACTGATACCGCCCTGCTGGGGCTGAATTTTCTGTGCTTATGGGGGATCATCCTGCTGCAGGCACTGGGAAAACCGGGGCTTGCCAGCGGGCTGTTTACCTGTACCTTTCCTCTGACGCTGGGCCTGTGGCTGGTGAGCGTGGAAAAAGGAATGGAAGAAGAAAACCGTCTGGTGCTGACGATTTTTTGGCTTTCTGCGTTCAGTGTCTGCGCCAATGCTCTGCTGACGGGAACGGTGGTGACGTTCTCCTATCTGAAAAAGCTGATCCTCTTCTGGTGCACGGCCGCGCTGCTGGGAACCGTAAGCCGATACCGTCCCGGAAAGGGGGAGGTAGTCTTTGTCCTTGCAGGAAATACAGTTCTTAGCTGCCTTTTGTGCGGACTGTATCTTCTGCGGCGGCAGGAAATGTATCTGCTGAACGGGATGGTCACAGGCTATCTGACCTTTCGGTTTACCAATCCCAATCTTGCAGCATTGTTTCTGGCGGTCATGGCTATGATCCAGTTTGCCCGGTCGGAAACCGGAGGAAAGTGGCTTTTTCACCGGTTCCTTGGGTGTATTTTGCTATATTTTGTGTACAGGACCCAGTCAAGAAATGCGATGCTGATCCTGTCCTGTTTTCTGGTGCTGGGGCTGCTGCCCAGCAGAGAGCGGCTGTTTGGAAAACGGCCAGCAGCCCTGCTGGCAGTGCTGCCGCTGCTGTTTGCGGCGGCCTATCTGCTGCTGGTGTCCGCGCCATGGATACAGCAGCGCTTTTCCTTCCTTGCAGGAGAGGGAAAGGGACTGGATTCCCGGGTGGAGATCTGGCGCTTTGCGCTGGAAGCCGTTTGGAAAGCACCCCTGACTGGAGCCTACAGCCAGATCAGCTTTGGCACCGGGGCTTCCCAGATGCACAATACCCATTTGGATATTCTGGCCTCCTATGGGATAGGCGTTTTTCTGCTGGTGTGGCGGCTGACCTATTTGCTGCTGTATCGGCAGGGGGAGGGCAGGACGGCAGCAAAATTCCGGCTGGCACTGCTGTGCCTGTTTCTGTCGGGCATTGGGGAAGCCAGCCTCTTTTCCGGAGGAATGGGTATCAGCCTCTATGCCGGGATGCTGGGAGTACTGGCAAATGATAATGATGAAGAAACTGAGGAAATACCGTGAAGATCCTGTTTTTAAGCAACTATTTTAACCACCATCAGGCTCCGCTGTGCGATGCTCTGCAGGCGCTGACAGGCGGAAATTTCTATTTTGCGGAAACGGCCTCCATGCCCCGGGAGCAGCGGGAATTGGGGTACCCTCAGCTGAAGCGGGACTATGTTTTACGGTGGAGGGAAGATAAGGCTAGGATCCTGCGGGAATTGAAGACAGCAGATGTGGTCATTGCCGGGGAGGCCCCGCAGTATTTGCTTCGGCGGCGGTTTTGGACGGGAAAGCTGGTGTTTCGCTATTCAGAGCGGCCACTGCGGCAGGGAATAGAGGCGTGGAAATTTTTGCCCCGGCTGCTGCGTTGGCACTGGTGGAATCCAAGCTGGGCCAAGCTGTATCTGCTGAGCACGGGAGCCTATACCGCAGCGGATTATGCAAAATTTGGCCTGTTTTTGGGGAAAAGCTTCCGCTGGGGCTATTTCCCTGAGGGGAATGTACGAAATTGGGAGGAATTGGCAGCTAAAAAGCAGCCGGCGGAGATCCTATGGTGCGGGCGGTTTCTGGAGCTGAAGCACCCGGAGCAGGCGCTGGAAGCAGCGGCCCGGCTCCAGCGGGAGGGATATCGCTTTATGCTGACCTTTTTAGGCCGGGGAGAACAGGACAAACAGCTGAAACAGCGGGTAAAACAGCAGAATATGGAACACTGTGTCCGTTTTCCCGGCGCAGTGCCCCAAGAAGAAGTGGCAGAATATATGGAAAAAGCGGGAATTTTCCTTTTTACCAGCGATAAACGGGAAGGCTGGGGCGCGGTTTTGAACGAAGCCATGGGTTGCGGCTGCGCAGTGGTGGCGAGCTTGGGGCCGGGATCGGTGCCGTATCTGGTAAAAGCTGGGGAAAATGGGCTGGTATATCCGGAAAATAATGTGGATGTGCTGACAGAGAAGCTGCGGTATCTTCTGGAAAATCCGAAAAAGCAGGTGGTTTTCGGAGAAAAAGCCTGTGAAACGGTTGGAAATTTATGGAGCCCGCAGGAGGCGGCGCGGCGGCTGGTAGCCCTGTCAGAGGCTCTTTTGCGGGGTGAAGAGGGCCGAGATTTGTATCAGGAGGGACCTTGCAGCCCGGAGGACCCTCGAAAAAAGGAGAAGCCATGAACATAAAACGACGCGGTGCCCTATTTATCTGCAACCATTTTTGTGCCGGGACCCGCTTTTTTGGCCTAAAACGGATGCTTTTGCGCATTGCAGGATATCAAATCGGACAGGGGACCAAGGTGGTTGGGCCGGTTTTCTGCACGGGAAAGCTCACCGTCGGGGAACACTGCTGGGTTGGCCGGGAACTGAAAATTTACGGTAACGGCGAGGTCATCATCGGAAACAGCTGTGATCTTGGTCCGGAGGTGACCTTCCTTACGGGAGGCCATGCCATCGGAGATGCCGGGCGGCGGGCAGGCAGGGGAGAAAGCTACTGTATCCGGGTGGAGGATGGCTGCTGGCTGGGAGCGAAGACCACCCTGCTTGGCAGCATCACGATGGGAATGGGAAGCGTACTGGCTGCCTGCGGCTGCGCGGTCCGGGACATTCCGCCCAATACACTGGCGGCTGGTGTCCCGGCAAAAGAAATTCGGAGGCTCCATGAAGCATGATCCGGCAGCGGGCAATGCCTTGTGGCTGATCTGCGGCAGGCTTGCCCAGTCGGGTATCAGCTTGCTGGTGGGGATCCTGACGGCCCGGTACTTAGGGCCATCGGATTACGGCCTGATCCACTATGCTGCCGGAGTCACAGGCTTTTTCGCCGCCTTCTGTACACTGGGGCTGCCCTCGATACTGGTGCGGGAGCTGATCGATTGTCCCCATCAGGAAGGATCCGTTTTGGGAACAGCACTGGCGATGCAGGCTGTTTCCTCTCTGTGTGCAGCAGTGATGGTGTTGTCCGTGCAATGGGGACAAACGGAGACCCTCCGCTGGGTGCTTGGCTGGTCCTGCACGTCTATGGTGCTGCGGTGTTTCGACAGCATTCACCTGTTTTTTCAGGCCCGGCAGCGGTCACGGGTCACAGCGGTGGTACTGCTGGCGGCCCATAGCGCCGCTATGGTCTACCGGGCGGTGCTGCTGGTTTTGGGCAAAAGCGTGGTCTGGTTTGCCTTTGGCGCTGTTTTGGAGGGCCTTTGTGCCGGGGGACTGCTGCTCCTTTCCTACCGGCGGGAACGGGGACAGCGGATGTCTATTTCCCGGGAAATGGCTGGGCAGCTATGGAACAAAAGCCGTCATTTTATATTGCCCGGACTGATGGTGGCGGTCTATGCCCAAAGTGACAAAATTATGTTAACCAAAATGCTGGGACAGGAAGCCACGGGCTGTTACAGCGCGGCGATATCGGTGTGCAGCGGCTGGTGCTTTGTTCTCAGTGCCATCATGGATGCCATGACACCGGAGATCGTAGGGGCTTACCGGCGGTCCTCAGCAGATTTCGACCGGAAGAACCGGCAGCTGTATGCCCTCGTTTTCTGGCTCAGCGCCGCAGTGGCGGGGATACTGACCTTTGCCGGAAAGCCGCTGGTGGCCATTGTTTACGGAGAAGCCTATGGGGAGGCGGTAGAGCCGCTAAAAATTCTTGGGTGGTATACGGCCTTTTCCTATCTGGGGGTGGCGCGGAATCCATGGGTGGTATGCCGGGAAGCCCAGAAACGGCTGGTGTGGGTCTATGGAGCTGCTGCCGGGGCCAACGTGGTGCTAAACCTACTTCTCATCCCCCGATGGGGAATCTGTGGTGCAGCAGCGGCATCTTTGACGGCGCAGGTGCTTTCGGCGGTGGTGGTTCCCTGTCTCTTGCCGGAGCTGCGGGAAAACTGCCATCTCATGCTGGAAGGAATTTTGCTGAGAAACTTGAAAAATAGGGAGGAAACCCCATGAACCCCAAGGGAAAAATGCAGGAGCTGGATCTTTGGCTGTTGCTGGCAGCGGTACGGAAGAAGCTGTGGGCGATTTTGGCGGCAGGCCTTGCCGGTGCGTTGGCGGCATTGCTGCTGACGTGGCTGCTGGTGACACCCCAGTACGAATCGCAGGTGCTGATGTATGTCCAGCAGACCCAGTCTGCCAAGGATCTGGCAGACTCCTTTGAGGTAGTGGTGAAGATGCGGGAGTCTCTCATGGAGGTCATCCGCTACACCGGAGTGCCCTACAACCACACCCAATTGCATCAGCGGATCCATGTATCCGCAGTGAAAGAAACCGATTTTTTTCAGATCACAGTATCCGGTCCGGATGCCAAGGAAACAGCCATGCTGGCCAATGCCATCGGGGAGCTTCTGCCGGAGCAGGTGGCCCGGATCATGGAGGGCACTACGGTGAAAGCGGTGGGCGAAGCCATTCCCGCCCTGTATCCCAGTGTGCCCAATTATCCGAACAGCGCGCTGCTCGGCTACGCGTTGGGTGTGCTGGCGGTGTTGGGCTGGGTGCTTCTGCGGGTCGTGTTTTCCGAAGATGTGAATTAAGATTTCAAATCAAAAATTGTAGGGCGGGTTCATGCCCCTGACCTGTAGTGGCTTTCCATGATTGATTTGCAGGAAAGGGTAGAATTGTTCACAGTTTTCTGCTATACTATGGAAAAGCTTTCATAGAAAGGAAGATGTGCATGATCCGATATGAAATTGAGGGCGGTCATCTGCCCGTTGTCATCTGCTATCCGCAGGCAGGTCAGTCCCTTTGCACCGAAAGCGGTGCCATGAGCTGGATGAGCCCCAACATGAGGATGGACACCAACACCGGCGGCGGACTGAAAAAGGCCTTCGGAAGACTGTTCTCCGGGGAATCCATCTTTATGAATGAATACACCGCCATGAACGGTGAAGGCATGATCGCCTTTGCCTCCAGCTTCCCCGGCTCTATCATCCCCTATCAGGTCACACCCGGCAATGGCATCATCGTCCAGAAGCGGGGCTTCCTCGCTATGGAAAAGGGGCTGGAGCTGTCTGTGTACTTCCAGAAGAAGCTGGGTAAGGGCTTCTTCGGCGGCGAAGGCTTCATCATGCAGCGGATCACCGGCAATGGTCTGGTATTTCTGGAGATCGACGGCCACTGCAAGCAGTATGAGCTGAAGGCAGGACAGAGCATCCTTGTGGATACCGGATATCTGGCAGCCATGAGCGAAAGCTGCACCATGGACATTGAGACCGTGAAGGGTGCCAAGAATATGTTCCTCGGCGGCGAGGGCCTGTTCCATACCCGCATCACCGGCCCCGGCAGGGTATACCTGCAGTCCATGCCCGTGATCCACACTGCACAGGCGCTGGCACCCTATATCCATGTGGGGGACAATGACGGCGGCGGGATCAATATCCGATTTGGAGACTAAGCAAAAACATCCGCATGGCATCAGGCCATGCGGATGTTTTGATGATGGAAGATATGGGGAAATCGTAATTTATTGTGCAGTGGCACGGGAGCGCAAAAGGCTTCCCCTTGGGGGGAAGCTGGCAAAAATCTTTGATTTTTGACTGATGAGGGGATGGGAGGGCGGCAATTACACACAACGTTCGTGATATAAGCGTATTTCCCCTCATCCGTCACGGCTTCGCCGTGCCACCTTCCCCCGGAGGGGGAAGGTTTTATCTCGCCAACAAATGCCCATTTATCAATACTTGCCATTGGTGATCTCGGTTTCCACCCAATCCATGGCTTCCTTCAGGCATTCATAGGGATCACGATCCCAGGTTTCCTGCTCTACGAAGGCATAAGGAACCTTGGCATCCAAACAGGCCTGAACGACGCCCTCCCAGCGGGTCTGGCCCTGTCCGGCGGGGACCAGTGTGGGACCGATGCTGTCCTTGAAATGGACCATACAGATCCGGCGGCCATAGCGGCGGATAAAGGCGGGCATATCGGTGCAGTTGCGGTTTAAATGGTACAGGTCCAGACAGATATCCAGCTCCGGCATGGCATCCAGCAGATATTCCACAGCATTCATGCCGGGAACAGCGGTGAAGTCCGCAGTGACCGGGTGGAGACAGAGGACTTGCCCCAGAGGGGTCAGCTGTTTCTGGAGGCAGCGCAGCGCCTGCACATAATGGTCCAGCCCCTCCCGGGATTTGAGCCGCTCCGGGATACGGCTGACGCAGAGCCATTTGCCGCCGGTGGCGGCATTGAGTTCGACATAATAGGACAGGTTGCTCATGACGGTTTCGTAAAAATCCTGCACAGATACAGACACCATGCCATTTTTCCTAAGTGCAGCGGCGATGCTTTCTGCAGACACAGCAGGATCGATCCACTGCAGCTGGACGGTGCGGCAGCCAAGGGCGGCCATGCGGGAAATGGCCTCTTCGGTCTGGGACTGGGTGCGCAGCAGGGGCTTTAGGCTGGATACTTGAATGCCGACTTCCATATTAGTTTCCTCCCAACAGTTGTATCCGCTTGCGGCGGATGGCTTCCAGTGCGGCGGCGGGTTCGGTGATCTCCAGAACGGCAGCTTCAAAGGGACAGGGGCCGTCCCCCCGGCGGTTGATGATGCCATCTACCAGTTTGCCGGGGTGGGCGGCAATGCCGTGGACGGCCAGAACCTCAGCAGCAGGACGGCTCATAACGTGAGCGTAGACCTCTTTTACGCCCAATAGGACGTATAAAAAGGCGGTGGCCCGTCCTACCACCCGGTCGGCAGCAGAAAAATCCTGCAGGTCAAGGCCTGTGTTTACCCAGTTCAGCAGGGGCGCTACCCCCCGGTCCGTGGCGGTGTAGGTCATTTCACCGCGGCAGACGACACAGGTATAGTCCCCGGAGGACAGCAGGGCGCAGGCTGTGGTTAGATCCTTGGTCATGGCGTTCTCCTTAGAATACAAATTGCACCAGCAGCATATAGCAGACGGTGCCTGCACCGATGCTGAGAAGGGTATTGCGTTTCCAAATGTGCAGCCCAGCGACAACGGCGCAGCCGAGAAGCTCAGGGATGCCGAAGGGAGCAGCGGTGAGGTTTACACCCTTGAGGCAATAGACCACCAGCATGCCCATGGTGGCATAGGGCAGGACCTGTCCCAGATAGGCGATCAGAGGCGGTGTTTTTCGGTTTTCGCCGAAGATCCAGAAGGGCAGAAACCGCAAGGCGGCGGTTACCAGCGTCATGACGGCAATCATGGCGGCGCTGTGAAGATCAGGCATGGGGCACCTCCTTTTTCGGCGCACGAAGCAGGAGCAGCAGTCCGGCAATAAGGCCCATGGAGGGGATCAGAAATACATCTGCACCGAACAGTATCAGACACAGGGCGGTGGAAGCCACACCGATGACAGCAGGCCTGTGATCTTTGGTGCTGAGCCATTGCTCCACAAAAATGGTGACGAAGAGGGCGGTGAGTACGAAATCAATGCCCTCGTAGTTGATGGGGATCAGGGACCCGGCCAGACTGCCGAGGATCGTGCCGCTGACCCAGTAAATATGGTCGAACAGGGATACAAGGAAGCA
This sequence comes from Oscillospiraceae bacterium, assembly GCA_017436785.1. Taxonomy (GTDB): domain Bacteria; phylum Bacillota; class Clostridia; order Oscillospirales; family Oscillospiraceae; genus Faecousia. The sequence goes on from JAFSCK010000079.1 coordinate 11,302, forward strand.
ATAGCCATGGTAGGAACGGTCTTCCGGCTGCTGCTTTTGGGAAACCAGAGAATAGGTTTCGTCTGTCAGGGCAAAAATAAGGTAGGGCTTTTGGGAAGCGCCCTTGTAACGCTCCACCATGGAGATGCCGTAAAACAGGTGGCGGGCATTGACCACGAAGGTGGTCAGGGCAGCCGTCAGAAGTCCGGCACCGGAGGTCAGGAGGCTGACGGCCACATACTGCATAGACCCGGCATAGATAAACAAGCTCATGGCCGCAGCCCAGAGAACACCGAAGCCATTCTGGTGCATCAAGATTCCAAAGCCAAACCCTAGAAACACATACCCGGTCATCACCGGAACGGTATCAAGAAAGGCAGAGCGGACAGAAGCTTTCTTCATAAAAGTCCCTCTCATGAAAGTTAGAATGATATTTTTTATTATATTCTCTGGCAGGAAAGATGTCAACGCTTCGACAAAAAATAAAGGCTTGACAAATGAAGAAAGCTGTGCTATAATACTTAAGCACTCAAGAAGTGCGCCAAATATCGCGGAGTAGAGCAGTTGGAAGCTCGTCGGGCTCATAACCCGGAGGTCGTAGGTTCGAGTCCTGCCTCCGCAACCAAAAAACCACCGTTTTCAAAGGTAAAACGGTGGTTTTTCTTTGTAAAAAGTTCGGACTTTCTAACTCCAAAATTAACCCCAAAGGTCCGTGGGGTTTATTTGGGGTTTACGGCGATTTTGGAAGATTGAAGAAATAGAAACTCCGAACTTTTTTGAACATTTTTGTTTCTCATAATTTCTTTTGCTTTTTCGTAACACTTTACAGCATTGATAGAATTTCTTTTGCCATCTATAATGGAGGTGAAAGGGGGAATACCTATGAGAAAGCAAAAGCATTATGTATATTTAAACGAACAGGAAACCCGTGTTCTTCTGAAAAGCCTGATCAGATTTAAGAATAACCTTACCCAGCAGGGGAGATATTCAGATATTATTGATGAGCTGATTATGAAAGTGATTGCAGCTCCTACCCAAAGGGTATAATCCAAA
>JAFSCK010000080.1 GCA_017436785.1 Oscillospiraceae bacterium
CAGAACCCACGATAACCTCCTGCGTTGTACTTCGGACAACAGCATCCTGTGGATGCCCGGCGGCTTGAGGGCAAGCCGCCCTACTATACATTTCTAAAATATCCTGTTACAAATTCTATAGAAAAGGAGAGAAATCTCAATGAAAAACTTCGTATTCATTTCCCCCAACTTCCCCCTGACTTACTGGAAGTTCTGCCGTGAGCTAAAGAACAACGGCATGCGTGTTCTGGGCATCGGCGACTGCCCCTACGATGAGCTGATGCAGGAGCTGAAGGAGTCCATGCACGAATACTACAAGGTCTCCTCTCTGGAAAACAGCGACGAGGTCTTCAAGGCTGTGGCCTTCTTCACCTTCAAGTACGGCAAGATCGACTGGCTGGAATCCAACAACGAATACTGGCTGATGCGTGACGCATGGCTGCGTACCGAGTTCAACATCACCACCGGCCCCAAGCTCCATGAGATGGACAAGATCAAGTACAAGTCCGCCATGAAGGAATACTATGCCAAGGCCGGTCTGCCCACCGCCCGCTATCATCTGGTAGAAGGTCTGGAGGACGCTCTGGAGTTCGCCCACATGGTCGGCTATCCCGTTGTTGTCAAGCCCGATAACGGCGTTGGCGCTTCCAATACCTATAAGCTGAAGTCCGACGAAGATGTCCAGTGGTTCATCAATACCAAGGACGACAACATCTACATCATGGAAGAGTTCGTCAACGGCTATGTCCAGACCTATGACGGCATCGTGGACTCTCAGGGCAATATGCTGTTTGAGTCCGGTAACATCACCCCCCTGTCCCTGATGGACATCGTCAACGACAACGGCGACTCCGTCTACTATCTGGTGAAGGAGCTGCCCGAGAAGATCCGTCAGGCAGGTCTGGCTACCGTCAAGTCCTTCGGCGTCAAGTCCCGCTTCATCCATCTGGAGTTCTTCGTCCTGAACGAGGATCAGGAGGGTCTGGGCAAGAAGGGTGATGTGCTGGGTCTGGAGGTCAACATGCGTCCCGCCGGCGGCTTCACTCCCGAAATGTACAACTACTCTCAGGAGACCGACGTCTACAAGATCTGGGCTGACATGATTGCCTTTGACTACAACACCAAGTCCATCGGCAACTCCCACTACTGCGCCTTCTATGGCCGCCGCGACGGCAAGCAGTACCGTCTGGATGACTACGAAGTCATGATGAAGTATGGCCAGAAGATGGTCATGTGGGGCCGTATCCCCGATGCCCTGTCCGGTGCCATGGCAAACCAGATGTACGTTGCCAACTTCGACACCGAAGAAGAAATGATGGCCTTCTACGAGGATCTGGCTGCTCAGTACTAATTACCTATGAAACAAAAAGATCGCAGAGCTTTCGCCCTGCGATCTTTTTGTTTTTCAGGTCCCTATCGTCCTGAGCAAGCGTCAGCAAGTCGAAGGATGACAGTTTTGTCACTCTGTCCGGAAAATAGAGCGCTCGAAATCAAAGCCTTCCGGGTAGCGTTTTTTCAGCTTGTCGATATTGGCCTGAAAAATGTCCTCCAGCGAAAGTTCCAGTGCATAGGCCGTCTCTGCCAGATACCATGCGATATCCCCCAGCTCCTTTGCCAGTCTGGCTTTGTCCAGCTCGTGTCCCTGGGCCAGCCATTTTTTTACGATATCGATGGCCTCACCGGATTCGCCGCAAAGGCCCATGACACCGTTGATGAGGACATCCTTTTTACTGAGGGCAGGATTCAATGTGGCCATGGCCAGCTTCTGGTATTTATTGACCGTCAGCTCGTTTTTGTGCGCATTGCAGATCTCATACACATCCGCATCATAACGGATCCCCAGCTTTTCGTACTTTCCTTCCTCCGTATCAATCCGGGTCATGCCTGCCTTGCGCATCACCGCACCAGAGGCGGGATTTTTCGTCATATGGTCTGCAACAATCCGTTCGATGCCCAGCTCCTCAAAGGCAAACCGGATCACCGCCTGCAGCATTTCCGTGCCGTAGCCCTGTCCCCAGTAGTCGCAGCCAAGCATATAGACGAAGCTGCAGCTTTCCGCTGCTTCATCGAAACGCAGCAACTCAATGAGGCCAATGAGGCTGTCTTCCTCCTTCGTCGTCACGCCCCAGCAGTAATAGGGACCCTCCTCATACCTTTCCAGCTTCCGCTGCAGGCTTTCGAGGCTCTCTCCAATGTCCTGATGGGGATCAAACAGCATATACCGGGACACATCCCCGTCGCCAAACAGCCGCTCATAATATTCGTAAACATCCTCCAGCCGCAGCTGCCGCAAATACAGGCGCTCCGTTTCAATGGGATGAAAGTTTGCAAAACGCATATTTCTTACTCCTTTTTGTCGATTTTTACCATTATATCCCTATTTTTTTCAAAAGTCTATAGCGAAAACACATCTTGATTCTTTTCCCTCCTTTCGCTATAATCTTGGATGGATTTTACAGCTTAAGGAGCTTTACATAATGAGAAAAGAAATCATGGGCAAGCAGTTCGATGAAGAACGGGCCCTGTACCATTTGACCGGTACCGATGTGCTGGACTGCATCTTCGATGGTCCTGCCGACGGAGAATCCGCACTGAAGGAAGCCAGAAATGTGCGTCTGGAAAACTGCACCTTCTCCCTGCGCTATCCCCTGTGGCATACGGATGGCTTCCATCTCCACGATTCTAAGCTGAACGAAGGCTGCCGGGCACCCATCTGGTACGCCAAGGACGGCATCATCACCGACAGTGATATCCACGGCACCAAAGCCATCCGGGAATGTGAGAATATCAAGATCAGCGACTGCACCATCACTTCCGAAGAATTTGGCTGGAAAAGCAGCGGCATCACCGTTACCGACAGCACGCTGAATGCCCAGTATCTGTTCTTCGACAGCCGGGATGTGGTGCTGGACAAGGTGAAAATGACCGGCAAATATTCCTTCCAGTACATGGAAAACCTGACCATCCGCAATTCTGTGCTGGACACCAAGGATGCCTTCTGGCACTCCAAAAATGTCACTGTGGAAAACTGCGTGGTAAAGGGGGAATACTTAGGCTGGTTCTCCGAGGGTCTGACCCTCATCGGCTGCAAGATCGTGGGCACCCAGCCCCTGTGCTACTGCAAAGACCTGACCTTAAAAAACTGCACCATGGAGGGGACTGATCTGGCCTTTGAATATTCCGATGTGCAGGCCTCCATCCTCGGCCATGTGGATTCCATTAAGAATCCCAGAAGCGGCGAAATCATCGTGGATTCTGTGGATGAAGTCATCATGGAAGATGCTGTCATGGAATGCACCGGAAAAGTCATCTTGCGTTGAGAAAAGAACGCTGCTGCGCACATGCGAAGGACAGCCGCTTCATAAAAAAGTACCATCCGGCAGGATGGTACTTTTTTTCTTACAGATAATCTTTATTTTGCTGCTCCCAAGGCTCCTGCTCCGGTTCCTGCGGCTGCCACTGGGGTGCTTCCTCATAGACTGTTTTTTGCCTTCTTGGAGGCATTCCATCATCCCTATCCCGGTTAAAAAACAGGAAGAAGGGCTTTGTGATGGGGAACAGCACGCTGAGCACCAGATACAACACCGCATTGCTGGGATCCAGCGACTGGTACAGATCATACAGTGCCATGAAGTAAATCACAGCATAGGCAAGGGTAATGCCCGCCATGGGCAGACTAACTCCGGCTATGCCGATCAGGGGTCCCATGATCCGCTGCAAAAGCAGGGATTCCTTGCGGAAGCCGCCGAACAGAACGCTTCCTGCAACGGCGATACCCAACACGACTATTGCAGTCGTCAAAAGCAGCTTTGCAATGCTCAGCCACAGCAGCCACTTGCGTTTGGATCGGTTTTCTCCCTTTACCACATACCGGTACTGGTCAGACAGGCTGCCCAGAAGCCAGCAATTGACGACAGGGATCCATGCAAGCCAAGGCTTCCGCAGCTCCCGGCGGCGGGAAATGCTGTAAATTGCCAACGCCGTCAGCACATAGCCGGCAATTCCCAGCAGGGCAGAGGGAACACTTCCCAACAAGCTGGGGATCAGCATAAACAGTTCTGTTTCATACACAGGTGCCATAAAAACGCCTCCCTTTCTTTTTCTGGGGATAGTGTAGCACAAAATGGACGAAATAACAAGAAACGAAGTGTGAATTGTCGATCAATTCATCATCTGTAGGGCGGGGTCATGACCCCGCCCTACAGTGCCTAGTATGAAAGTCAGCGCCTTACTTCATCAATCTGCACACCAGCTCGGTGTAGGCATAGGGATCCTCCAGAGGCAGCTCTGCCATGAGCTGAGCCTGACAGCACAGCAGCTGGGCATAATCCTTGGCCTTCAAGGGGTCCTCGGTCATAGCCTTCTGCATAGCCTGCACAGCTTCATGATCGGGATTCAGCTCCAAAATCCGGCCCACGGAGAAGGCAAATTCAGGGTTGGCCTTCTTCATGTACTTCTCCATCTCGAAGCTCATGCCGGCCTCGGGGGTCATGCAGACGGGATGGCTTCCCAGATTGGAAGACAGCTTGACCTCCTTCACCTGCTCGCCCAGAGATTCCTGCACGAAGGTCAGGAAGCCCTTCATAGCCTCTGCCTTCTCCTCCGCTTCCTTCTTCTCCTCCTCGGTCTGCAGGCCAAGGTCTTCACTGGATGCGTTGCAGAAGGACTTCTCCATGTAATTCATCAGGGTCTGGGGGATGAACTCGTCCACATCCTCGGTAAACAGCAGCACATCGTAGCCCTTCTTGCTGAGGGCCTCCACCTGAGGCAGCTTGGCAAGACGGTCCTTATTCTCGCCGGGAACATAGTAGATCTTTTCCTGACCCTCGGCCATGGCCTCCACATATTCCTTAAGAGAAACCAGCTTGCCCTGCTTGTGGCTGTAGAACAGCAGCAGGTCCTTGCAGGAATCCTTGTGGGCGCCGTATTCCGCCACGGTGCCGTATTTCAGCTGGCGGCCGAAGGCTGCGTAAAATTCCTCGTACTTCTCCCGGTCATTTTCCAGCATATTTTTCAGCTCGGACTTGATCTTCTTCTCAATATTCCGGGCAATGATGGTCAGCTGTCGGTTATGCTGCAACATTTCGCGGCTGATATTCAGGCTCAGGTCCTGACTGTCCACGATGCCCCGGACGAAGCGGAAGTGCTCCGGCAGCAGGTCCTCGCAGTTTTCCATGATCATGACACCGGCGGAGTAAAGCTGCAGACCATGCTTGAAATCCTTGGTATAGAAATCATAGGGGGCCTTGGAGGGCACATACATCAGGGCCTTGAAGCTGACACTTCCTTCGGCGCTGGAGTGAATGGTCCGCAGAGGCTTGTTGTAATCGAAGAACTTGTCCCGGTAGAAGGTCTCATATTCCTCCTCGGTCACATCCTTCTTGGCCCGCTGCCAGATGGGCACCATGGAGTTCAGGGTCTCCAGTTCCTTGTACGTTTCGTATTCCTCAGAATCCTCCGCCTTCCGGCTGCGGCTGACCTCCATCTTGATGGGGTAGCGGATATAGTCGGAATATTTCCGGACCAGTGCCCGGATTTCGTACTCTTCCAGATACTCAGAATACTTATCCTCCTCGGTATCATCCTTCAGGGTCATGATGATATCGGTACCGGGAGCATCCTTGGTGGTTTCCTCAATGGTGTAGCCGTCTGCACCGTCGGAAACCCACTTCCATGCCTTATCTTCCCCATATTTCTTGGAGATAACAGTGATGGAGGAGGCCACCATGAAGGCGGAGTAGAAGCCCACGCCGAACTGGCCGATGATATCGATGTCCTCCTGCTTCTCCATGGCCTGCTTGAAGCCCAAAGAGCCGGACTTGGCAATGGTGCCAAGGTTTTCTTCCATGTCTTCCTTAGACATGCCGATACCGTTGTCGGACACGGTCAGGGTGCGGTTATTCTCATCTGCGGTGATGGTGATGGCAAACTGGTCACGGGAGATGCCTACCTTGTCATCGGTAAGGGCAGTATAGGCCAGCTTATCGATGGCGTCAGAGGCATTAGAGATGATTTCCCGCAGGAAGATCTCCCGGTGGGTATAGATAGAGTTGATCATCAGGTCCAGCAGTCGCTGGGACTCGGCTTTAAATTGCTGCTTTTCCATAATTATAAATTCAGATCCTTTCATGTTTAGCACTCAAGCTATCAGAGTGCTAATATTATACCGCGCACACCGAAAATTGCAAGCCCTTTCATAATTTGTTTTTCTTTTATTTACAAATACCGTTGTGGGCGCGATTCAGGAATCGCCCCTGCAATTTATCTGTACAAAATTATCCTTACTGCATTGATTATTTCAAATTTTGTGATATGATTATTGTGTATGATTATGCGTCATCGTCGATTTGTTAATAATTTTTATGAATATATAAGGAGTACGAAATGATCACAGTTAGCAATCTCGGTATGCAGTTTGGCGGCCAGTGGCTGTTCCAGCATGTAGACCTGCAGTTCCTGCCCGGCAACTGCTACGGCATCATCGGTGCCAACGGCGCCGGTAAATCCACCTTCCTGCGGATCCTCACCGGCGAGCTGGACAGCACCACCGGTTCCATCCATGTGGACCCCGACAAGCGTGTTTCCGTTCTGAAGCAGAACCAGAACGCCTACGACGAATACACCATTCTGGATACCGTCATCATGGGCAACCAGCACCTGTACGATGTGATGAAGGAAAAGGATGCCATCTACGAAAAGCCTGATTTCTCCGACGAGGATGGCCTCCGGGCTGCCGATCTGGAAGCGGAATTTGCAGAGCTGGGCGGCTGGGAAGCAGAATCCGATGCTTCCCGTCTGCTGCAGGGCCTCGGTATCGGCACCGACCTGCATTACGATATGATGGGCGACACCGACCCCCGTCTGAAGGTGAAGGTGCTGCTGGCACAGGCCCTTTTCGGCAATCCTGACATCATCATGCTGGACGAGCCCACCAACAACCTGGACATCGAAGCCATCAACTGGCTGGAGGACTTCCTCTTAGATTTCCCCGGCATGGTCATCGCTGTTTCCCACGACCGCCACTTCCTGAATACCGTCTGCACCCACACCGTGGATATCGACTACGGCAAGATCAAGATGTATGTGGGTAACTACGACTTCTGGTACGAATCCTCCCAGATGGTGCAGGCCATGATCCGCAACAAGAACAAGAAGAATCAGGAAAAAATCGAAGAGCTACAGCTGTTCATCCAGCGCTTCTCCGCCAACAAGTCCAAGGCCAAGCAGGCTACCGCCCGCCGCAAGCTGCTGGATAAGCTGACCGTCGAGGAAATGCCCTGCTCCACCCGCCGTTATCCCTTCGTAGGCTTCATGCCCGAACGGGAACTGGGCAAGGATATTCTGACCGTCAAGGATGTTTCCGTCACCGTCGACGGCGAAAAACTCCTGGACAAGGTCTATTTCTCCGTGGGCCGCAACGACAAGATCGCCTTCGTGGGTGAAAACGAAAAGGCTCAGACCGCCCTGTTCCAGATTCTCATGGGCGAGCTGGAGCCCGATGAAGGCTCCATCAAGTGGGGCATCTCCACCGTCCGCTCCTACCTTCCCAAGGACAACACCCCCTATTTTGAGGGCAACACCATGGAACTGGTGGACTGGCTGCGCCAGTACTCTGCTAAGAAGGACGATGTGTACCTCCGGGGCTTCCTGGGCCGGATGCTCTTCGGCAACGAAGATGTTTTCAAGCAGGTCCATGTTCTCTCCGGCGGCGAGAAGGTACGCTGCATGCTCTCCAAGATGATGCTGAGCGGTGCCAACGTGGTGCTGCTGGACCAGCCCACCAACCATCTGGATATGGAATCCATTCAGGC
>JAFSCK010000081.1 GCA_017436785.1 Oscillospiraceae bacterium
GCCAGCGTTCGTCCTGAGCCAGGATCAAACTCTCAAAAAGTTGTATCTTAAAGCCGAAGCTCTAAAATCAAAGTTTTGAATAATTTGTCTAGCAAATATACTCAAGAATTTTCGTTGGCTGTTAATAAATTCGTCTTATACACGATTTCTTAAACAATCCATAAATTGTCCAAGGTGTTATAGTTTGTCTTTACGTTATTCAATTTACAAGGTACAGACTTTTAAAGTTCGTTTCGCGCAGCCGCTATTGCAGCCGCAGCGAACTTCAATATGTTATCACATCTTGTCGAATTTGTCAAGCACTTTTTCAAGTTTTTTCAAATTCTTTTTGATGTTTCGTTATCCTCCCGGCGTTCGCCGTTCATCGGACAACTTTGATATTATATCACAGAAGTTTCGATTTGTCAAGCACTTTTTTCTTGAATTTCGAAGTTCTTTGATTCATTTCGTGCCGCCTCGCGGCGACTTGCATATACTAGCACTTCACAATCGATTTGTCAAGCACTTTTTACAAAATTCGCATTTTTCTTTTGTATAGTTTCACTGAAGGACATTCGTCCTTCAGTGTCCTATTTCCGGCTGGACAGATGGCTGCTGATCTCTGTCAGAGCATCCCCGGCGTCAATGCTGGTTTCTTCCCTTACTGACAAGTCTCCTAAGCTGACCATGCCGCACAGTCTTCCGTTTTCCGTTACCGGCAGCCGCCGGATCTGTTCCCGGCCCATCAGCCCGGCTGCCAGCGCCGTATCCATATCCGCCCGTGCCGTGACCACCGTCCCGGTCATGACCTCTTTGACTGCCGTTTTCTCCGGGGTCCGTCCGGATGCCAGACAGCGGGTCACAATATCCCGGTCCGTTACCAATCCCTGCAGCCGTCCATCTCGTCCGCAGACCGGAAGGGCGCCGATATTGTAGCGGGTCAGCATTCTTGCCGCCACTGCCACCGTTTCTTCCTCCTGGATCCGGATCACCGGCTGGGTCATTACATCCCGCAGTGTCATAATCATTCCTCCTTTGGAAGGATTATGCACCGTCCTTTTCCGATTTATACATTGCGGCCCGGAGCAAGACGTGATAGGCAGGCGATTTCCATCCCTCAACCATCAGAACAGCCCCGAAGCGGATCTGCTTCGGGGCTGTTTGCATACTATTATAATATTATTCCTGCACCAGCAGCTCAGCGATCTGGATGCAGTTGGTGGCAGCGCCCTTGCGGACCTGATCGCCGCAGCACCACAGGCACAGGCCGTTCTCGTCGGTCAGGTCGGGACGGATGCGGCCCACGTAGACGATATCCTGTCCGGAGGTATCCAGAGGCATGGGGTACTGCTTATTCTTCAGATCGTCCACCAGCTTCACGCCGGGAGCATCCTTCAGAACCTCCCGGGCTTCCTCTACGGAAACAGGACGGCCAAAGTGGAGCTTCACGGAAATGGAGTGGCTGCGCATGACGGGCACGCGGACGCAGGTGCAGGAAACGTTCATTTCCGGCAGGTGCATGATCTTGCGGCCCTCAAAGTGGAGCTTCATTTCCTCGCTGGTATAGCCGTCCATCTGCTCGCCGCCGATCTGGGGGATCAGGTTGTAGGCGATCTGATAAGCAAAGGTCTTGGCCTCTACGGCTTCTCCGTTGCTCAGGGCCTTGATCTGGTTTTCCAGCTCTGCCATACCGGCAACACCGGCGCCGGAAACTGCCTGATAGGTAGAAGCCACCATGCTCTGGATGGGGGACAGTTTGTTCAGCGCATTGACAGCAGTGACAGTGATAATAGTGGAGCAGTTGGGGTTGGAGATGATGCCCTTGTGGTTCTTGGCATCCTCAGGGTTGACCTCCGGTACCACCAGAGGTACATCCGGATTCAGACGGAAAGCGGAAGAGTTGTCAACAAAGACGGCACCGGCCTTGACGATGGCAGGAGCGAACTTCTCGGCAATGTCATTTTCCGCTGCGCCCAGCACGATGTCCACGCCTTCAAAAGCAGTATCGCAGGCCTCCTGAATGGTAACATCCTCGCCCTTGAACTTCAGCGTCTTGCCGGCAGACCGGGCAGAAGCCAGAGGAACCAGCTTGCCCACAGGGAAATTCCGTTCTTCCAGAATATTCATCATTTCCTGTCCCACGGCGCCGGTGGCACCCAGAACAGCAACAGTATACAGTTTCATAAATCTTACCTCCAATTATTTATGTCATTGCGAGGAGGCCTTAGGCCGACGTGGCAATCTCCGAAGGTTTCCGGAATGTCCGGGGAGATTGCCACGCCAGTGTACGCACTGGCTCGCAATGACAGCGTTTTTCTTACTTGGTGACGAAGCTGTTGTACAGCACCCGGATGGCTTCCTTGAAGTCCTTGTTATCCACGCCGAAGATGATGTTCAATTCGTCGGGGCCTTGGTTGATCATGCGGATATTGATGCCGCTTTCACCGAGGGCTGCAAAGATCTTACCAGAAATGCCGGGACGGAAGGCCATCTTTCGGCCGACGGCGGCAACCACAGCGATGTTGTGGTGGACCGTCAGGGAATCGGGCTGGGCTTCCTCCTGAATTTCCGCCATGATGGTGTACAGTTCCTTCTCAATGGCAGCGGTAGGCAGCACCACGGACACGTTGTCGATACCGTTGGGCACATAGTCCACAGAAATATTATGCCGTACCAGCACCTTCAAGACCTTATACAGCACACCAACCTGATTGCTCATGCCCTTCTTGGAAAGGGAGATGATGGAGAAATCCTTCTTGCCAGTGATACCGGTGATGAAGCGGTCGGGGTCATGGTCGCCGTCGAAATCCTCCTGAATCATGGTGCCGGGAGCCTCAGGATCGTTGGTGTTGCGGATATTGACAGGGATGTTCTTCTCACGGACAGGGAAGATGGAATCCTCGTGGAGCACCTGCGCGCCGGAGTAGCTCAGCTCCCGCAGCTCGTCGTAGGTGACCTCGGGAATGGCCTGAGGATCGTCCACGATCCGGGGGTCTGCCATAAGGATACCGGAAACGTCGGTCCAGTTCTCATACACATCGGCATCCAGTGCCGCTGCAGCCAGTGCGCCGGTAATATCGGAACCGCCACGGGAGAAGGTATGGATGGTGCCGTCAGGCATAGCGCCATAGAAGCCGGGGATCACAGCGCCGTAGCCCAAGATCACCTGATTGCGCAGAGCTTCATAGGAGGCCTCCCGGTTCACGGTGCCGTCCATATTGAACTTGATCCAGTCGGCCGCGTCCACGAACTGGAAGCCCAAATAGGCCGCCATCAGCTTGGCAGAGAAATATTCGCCCCGGCTGACCAGCTCCTCCTGCGTCACTTCTTTGGCTTCGATCCGCTTTTTCAGCTCGATAAACTCCGGCTCCAGCTGCAGGTCCAGACCCAGCTCATCCCGGATATCCAGATAGCGGTTGGTGATCATTTCAAAAATAGGGGAGCAATCCACGCCGTACTGAACGTGGGCATGGCACAGGTACAGCAGGTCGGTCAGCTTATGGTCGCCGCTGAACCGCTTGCCGGCAGCGGAAACCACCACCACCTTGCGTTCCTTATCCGCCATGAGAATGTCTCGGATCTTGCGGTACTGCCCGGCATCCGCCATGGAGCTGCCGCCGAATTTGACTACTTTCATTTTGTTATCCTCTCTTAACTATATGCTGTCATTGCGAGGAGCCCAAAGGGCAACGTGGCAATCTCCGTCGGTCCCGCATGAAGGGAGGAGATTGCCACACCAGCGTGCGCGCCGGTTCGCAATGACACAGTTATTTTCAATTATCGGATGGCTGCCACGAAGGCATCGGGATTTTCCTTGATCCATGCGTGCATGTCGGAAACGGACACCGCCTTGGTCACGACGGCCTCGCCCCAATTTTCTGCCACAGCGCCGGTCCAATTGCCCCGAACGTACCAAGTCAGTTCCACAGAATTGTCAGCAGAGACTTTCTCACCATAGGGAGCATAGAAGCCCTTGCCCTCCAGCACATCCACCAGATCCTGCACCACATTATATGCAGTAGGATACCGGCCTGCACCCTGACCGTAGAAGCTCATCCGGTCGGAGGTCTCACCAACGAAGGTGATGAGGTTATAATTCATGGGCACAGCGGCTTCCAGATCGCCTTCCTTCACCAGCGTGGGATGGACATAGATGCTGTAGCCCTCGCCATTGCGCTTGCCGGTGGAGATCAGCTTGCAGACCAGACCATGGGCCTTGAAATTCTCCACGTCCTGTGCCTGAATGTTGCGGATGCCCGCCACGGGAACAGACTGCTTATCCACGGTGACACCAAAGGCAATGTTGGAGGACAGGATAACCTTGTGCCAAGTGTCGATGCCGTCCACGTCGGTGGAGGGGTTGGCCTCGGCGTAGCCCAGCTTCTGTGCCTGCTTCAAAACCTCAGCATAGTCCAAACCGAAGCGGGTCATATTATCCAAAATATAGTTGCAGGTTCCGTTCATGATGCCGCCCACTTCCAGAATCTTCTGGACCCGGCGGGAGCGCTCCAGCTCAGATAGCCAGCCGATGCCGCCGCCTACGGCAGCGGTAGACCGGAAGGAAACGCCTTTCTCCTTGGCCAGAGGCAGCAGTTCATCATAGAAGGTGCACACCAGTGCCTTGTTGGAGGTGACGACATTCTTGCCTGCCTCAATGGCAGCACGAACAAATTCATAAGCAGGATGCAGACCACCCATAGCCTCTACCACAGTATCAATAGAGGGATCCTCCACGATGCACTTGATATCCTTGACGGATTCGGCATCGGGAAGGTTAATGTCTTCCAGACACAGGACCTTTTTGACCTGCATATCATCGCGGGAGGTAGTGATCTCGTAAACGCCCCGGCCAACAACGCCGAAGCCCAATAATCCGATGTTCATAAAACATCCTCCGTTATTTTTTAGGATTTGGGCACTTTAGCAGAATAAATTGTGCCCATCTCGAAAACACTTGCTTTTTTACGAAAAACAGTATATCATATAGCCATTCAAATTTCAACTCACCAAAAGGCAAAGGTTTTGCATTGTTTTTTTGTCTTTTTGTGCAAATAGCAAAAACGCAATCGTTTTTTCAGGAGGACCTTATGTTATATCATTCCACCCGCAGTGAACTGAACCCCGTAGACAGCGCACAGGCTGTTCTGGAGGGTCTGGCCCCCGACGGCGGCCTGTATATGCCTGAATGTCTGCCCGCCTTCGACTGGAAGGCCTGCTTAAACGGCACATCCATGGACATGGCCACCATGATCCTTTCCGCCCTGCTTCCCGATATCCCCAATATGGAGGATCTGGTGAAAAAGGCCTACACCGGCAAATTTGAGACCGATGACCTGACCCCCACCGTTCCCGTGGGCAATTTCGGCGTGCTGGAGCTGTTCCGGGGTCCCACCTCCGCATTTAAGGACGTGGCCCTTTCCATGCTGCCCCAGCTGCTGACCGCCGCCAAGACCGCCAAGGGTATGCAGGAGGACATCATGATCCTCACTGCCACCTCCGGCGATACCGGCAAGGCTGCGCTGGAGGGCTTCCACGATGTGGACGGCATCCGCATCACCGTTTTTTACCCCTACGGCGGTGTTTCTCAGGTCCAGCGTGCCCAGATGGTAACGCAGGAGGGCAATAATGTAGCCGTCTGCGCCGTCTACGGCAACTTTGACGATGCCCAGACCGGCGTGAAGAACATCTTCGCCGCCTGCCGCGGCAAGGAGCTCCCCTTCGCCCTGTCCAGTGCCAACTCCATTAACATCGGCCGTCTTGCCCCCCAGATCATGTACTACTTCCGCTCCTATCGGGATTTGCTGGATGCCGGTAAGATCAAACTGGGGGACGAGGTAAACTTCTCCGTCCCCACCGGAAACTTCGGCGACATTCTGGCGGGCTACCTTGCCAAGCAGTTGGGTCTGCCCGTGGGTACGCTGATCTGCGCCTCCAATGCCAACAACGTGCTGACGGACTTCATCCGCACGGGTACTTACGACCGCCAGCGGCCTCTGCTGAAGACCACCTCTCCCTCCATGGACATTCTGGTGTCCTCTAACTTGGAGCGTCTGCTGTACCTGCTGTCCGGCGATACCGCGCTGGTGGCAGAGCTGATGGGTAAATTAAATAAGGAAGGTGCCTACACCGTCCCTGCTGACCTGCTGGCCAAGATCCAGAGCGAATTTTGGGCCGCCTACTGCGACGATGCCCGGGCCGACGAGATCATGGGACGGGTCTACAAAGACTATGGCTACCTCTGCGATCCCCATACCGCCTCCGGCTGGGCTGCCGCCGAGGATTACATCGCCGAAACCGGCGACAAGCGGGCCATGGTGGTACTCTCCACCGCCTCCCCCTACAAGTTCCCCGTTGCCGTCCTGACCGCCATCGGCGGCGATACCTCCGGCACCGAATTTGAACAGATGGAGCGTTTGTCTCAAATGTCCGGTGTCCCCATCCCCAAAAATCTGGCAAGCCTGCAGGGCAAGGAAGAAAAGCACACCGGCGTCATCGAAAAGGATAAGATGCTGGAGTATGTATTGAGTCTGTAAACATGCACCGCACCAAAGCCTTCCCCTCGAGGGGAAGGTGGCAGCCCGTCAGGGCTGACGGATGAGGTGTATACCGTGTTGCGATTCGCCCAAGGCGGTTCCGAACATGTCACTTACCGCACACCTCATCAGTCAAAAATCAAAGATTTTTGCCAGCTTCCCCTCAAGGGGAAGCCTTGGGCGCTCCCGCGCCACTGCAAAGACAGGAGAAACATCATGAAACGAGTCACCATCCGCGTTCCGGCCACCACGGCCAATCTTGGTCCCGGCTTTGATGCCTTCGGCTGCGCCCTGAGCCTTTACACCGACGTTACCTTCGAGGAAACGGAATTGGGCCTTGAGATCACCGGCTGCGACGAGGAATTTACCGGCCCCGACAACTTAGCCTATACCTCCTACTGCGCGGTCTTAAACACCATGAGCGAAGAGGTCCGGGGCGTGAAGATCCACATCGATGCCCACATCCCCATCTGCCGTGGCCTTGGCTCCTCTGCCGCACTGCTGGTGGCCGGTGCCATGGGCGCCAACGTGCTGCGGGGCAACAAGCTGTCTACGCAGGGCTTACTCAACATCACCAACGCCATGGAAGGCCACCCAGACAATCTGGCCCCCGCCTTCTACGGCGGTCTTACCGCCTCCATGGTGGACGGCGGTCTTCCGGTATCCGTCAGCTTCCCCCTCCACCCTGACTGGGAATTTCTGGCACTGGTGCCGGACTTCGACCTGCCCACCACGCTGGCACGCTCCGTCCTTCCCGAACAGGTCAGCCGGGCCGATGCCATCTACAACATCTCCCACGGCGCACTGGTGTTAAAGGCGCTGGAGCTGGGAGACGAAAAGCTGCTGCGCAACGCCATGCAGGACAAGCTCCACCAGAACTACCGCAAGCGGCTGATTCCAGACTATGAAAAGATCGAAGCACTGGTGCGCACCACCGGTGCCGCCTTCTGCCTCTCCGGTGCCGGCCCCACCCTGCTGTGTATCACGCAGGATTCCAAGCTGGAAGAAAAGCTGGAAAGAAAGCTGGATTCCATTACCGAGAAGAACTGGCAGATGCTGCCGCTCCATGTGGAATTTCAGGGAGCCCATGTAATTGACCAGGAATAACGCTGTAAACGCATAAACCCGGGCCAAATGGCCCGGGTTCATATTTATTCTTTCCAAAGTAGCGATGGGCCCCTCCCCATCGCCCAACAGCCCGGTCGGCTGTTATTATTTCAAATTCCATTCACATCCCTATGGGATGCGCCTGAAATTTGAAGGACTCTCCCACGGACTAAAAAAGTGTCCACCGGACACTTTTTTACCCTCCCTGCGGTCGGGCCGTCCTTTCGAGTCCCGCCCGGAGAATCAAAAAATGCAGATACCCAAATGGGTATCTGCATTTTTTGGTACAGCCAAGCTAACCAAATCCGAACCGAACCCAGCCTCAGCCAGAGCGGTTTCTACGTCTTCTAATGTGATGGTTTCCTCACCATCCTTATGGTTGCAAGAGATGACCAATCTGTCATCATAGAGATAGATACGGTTGATAAAGGAATCAATCAGCATCTGTCTGTTTTTCTGAATTCTCATATCCATGCCACGGAAGCGGTGGAAGTAACTCTTAAGATGATCCTCCGTGACCTTGGGTTTCGCGATCTTCTCGTTGGCAATTCGGATTACCAAATCTTCTTTGGTGGCTTCCAGTTCTTCCAACCGGGTCTTAGTCGACTTGGTGAAGATACCCTGCTGAATCGCATCCAGAAGGTTTTCAATGTTCCGCTCCACATCCCGAAGTTGCTGCTCATAGAGGGGAAGGTTCACATTCTCCCGTTCCTGCAAATCCATCAGCATGGCGATAATTGCCTCAATGGCAGCATCATCGTTTAGGGTTTTCATTGTGTGGCGGATCACAAATTCTTCAATGAAATCTTTCTTGATGGCCTTCTTCTTGCAATCTGTCCGCTTCTTTTTCACGGATACACACTTGTAGTAATGATAGACCTTGCCGGATCTTCCTTTGCCGCTCTCGCCGCACATGTAGGCTCCACAGTGGCCACAGAACAGCTTTGTGGTCAGCAGATAGTCCACTTCCGCCTTTGCCCTTGCAGGTGCTTTCTTGTTCTTCTCGATCTTCTTCTGCACCCGGTCAAAGAGGTCTTGAGGAACAATCGCCGGGATGCCGTTGGGGATCACAATATCACGATAGCTGTACTCTCCAATGTAGCGGCGGTTTTTAAGAATCTTCGCCACGCTGTTGACGGTGTGGGGATTGCCCCGGCTGTTCAGCACATTATTCTCATTCAAGAAGTCCCGGATCTGCGACATGGTAGAACCATCATCGTACATCTTGAAGGCATCCAGTACAAAGGGTGCTTTCACCGGATCGATCAGAATGTTCTGCTCCTTATCGGAGGTGAATCCAATGGTGGGATTGCCGCCGTTGAACTTGCATTTCAGCGCATTCTCCGTCATACCCCGGCTGACCTTTTCCGCAAGATCGGCAGAGAAGTATTCCGCAAAACCTTCCAGCATGGACTCCAACAGGATGCCCTCGGAACGGTCAGAGATCGGTTCGTTGGCAGATACCACCCGGACACCGTTCTTCTTGAGGATGTTCTTGTAGTTGGCGCTGTCATACCGATTTCTTGCGAAGCGATCCAGCTTCCACACAAGAACAATGTCAAACAACCTTTGTCTGCTGTCATTGATCATCCGCTGGAACTCCGGCCGGTTGTCCGTCTTGGCAGAGTATGCCCGGTCAATGTAATGCTTCAGAATCGTGATGCCGTTCTTTTCCGCAAAGGCAGTGCATTCCCGAATCTGACCCTCGATGGATTCTTCCCGCTGATTGTCAGAGGAATAACGAGCATAGATAACAGCTTTCATTCTGCACCCTCCTTCAGCATCTGCTTGAGGGTTTCTTTCAGCTTTTCATTCACGGGGGAGCCGGGATCGAAGCACATCTCAATGAACTTGTCTATCTCCGGGTAGATCTTCTCGACCTTGGGTTTGTTCTCGTAATGCGCTCCCTGGGGATTGTCCGTGCGGCAGTAGATGTAATCCAAAGATACATCAAAGTAGTTGGCATAGTTCAACAGAACATCCGCCGGGATGTGCGCCTCGCCCATTTCATACCGGGCGATTGCCGGTTGACTGGACTCCACAATTGCTGCGATCTTGCTCTGGGATAGCTTTACACTTTGCCGAAGTTCCTTTAACCGTAGTCCAATCTTTTGAATCGTTGTCACTCACTTCCACCTCCTGTTTCGTTTTCTTAATTATATCCGAAATCACATTATAAGTCAACTCTTGATTAACATAATCTCACTGTTTTCTGCGAGGATAAAACGCATAACTTCTCAGCACCGGACGGGGCGTAGCTCACAATGTATTTGTGATCTATGTGGGTTTGGGATTCTTCCCAACAAGCAGAAAACCATCAATCTCCCCGAAAGGAAATTGATGGTTTTTCGTGTTTATGGGTACAGACGCATTGCTTGCACCGTTGCTACCTTCAGCACTCAAGTATTCCTTTTTGTAGATGGGACGCTTATGCCCCATGGTGCGTACTATACTGAAATTAACCCAATCGTACAAAAGGAGATGAACCATTATGAAAACCGTGTTAATCGCAGATGCAGATTTTGTTTTTGCAAAGCAACTTTCCCGAGCCTTGGAGGAAAGTGGAACATTCCAGGTCATCGATATGGCGTTGACTGGCAAACTGGCTGTTCGCATGGTGGAAGAACGGCACCCGGATATTCTTGTGATGGATATTCTGCTGCCGGAGTTAGACGGACTAAGTGTTCTGGAGGAAATCCGTTCTGCAGTTCCCCCTCCGATCGTGATCGTCACCTCTGCGTTTCTGTCTAATTATGTGGCAGTTGCTGCAATGAATCTGGGTGTTCGTCAGCTTATTAAGAAGCCCTGCGATGCGGCATCTGTTGCGGCAAGTGTGGGACGAGCCTGTAGAATTCTGTCCCGCAGCGGAATCGGATATGACAGGCGGAGCCTGATTGCAAATACCCTTCATGATGTGGGAGTCCCCGCAAACATCAAGGGGTATTCCTATTTGATCGATGCGTTGGAGCTTACCATTGTAAATCCCGAAGCAGCCTTTTCCATGACACAGTCCATATATGTTCCAATTGCCAAACAACACGATGTTAAGCCGGAGCTGGTATCCCGGGCAATCAATCGGGCAATCGATATCGCCTGGGATCGGGGAGATCTGGATACACTACAGTCGTATTTCGGATATACCGTGTCCAATACACGGGGGATGCCCACCAACGGGGAATTCGTATCTATCATCGGAGAAACACTGCGCTTTCAATTGGATGCGCAATCTGCAGAACAATAAGTATACTTTCACCCGATGGGGCATTTATACCACATCGGGTGTTGTAATATGATGTCAAACATGATACGATACAAAAGGGTGATGAACATGAGCAACCTGAAAAGGAAAAAGCTTAGCTTCGCGATTCTGGATATTCTTCGCAAGTACACCGACGAGGATCATCGGCTGAGCCAGAAGGATATTATCGACATTCTGAAAACCGAATACGATATGACTGCTGACCGGAAGAGTGTCAAACGCAATATCACCAGCCTCATGGAAATGGGCTATGAGATCAATTTCAGTGAAGCTCTGCGGATGTTCCCCAACAAAGACGGGGTTCTGGAGGAGAGCTATATTCTGTCCGACTTCTGGCTGGAACGGGACTTTACAGACTCTGAACTGCGGCTGCTGATTGACGGTTTGCTTTTCTCCAAGCACATCCCCTACAGCCAATGTAAGGAGCTGGTGGATAAGCTGGAAGGCCTGTCCAATCAGTATTTCAAATCTCGTGTCCGGTTCATTTCCACGCTTCCGGAAACCGCCCCGAAAAACCGGGAGCTGTTTTACACCATTGAGATTCTGGACGAAGCAATCGCTAAGGGCAAGCAGGTTGCATTTACTTACAACGGTTATGGCACAGACAAGAAGCTGCATCCCAAGCGTGATCGGGAGTACATTGTCAATCCTTATCAGATGGCTGCCACCAATGGCAGATACTACCTAATTGGCAACTACGATAAATACGATGATCTTGCCAACTACCGCCTGGATCGTATCACAGGTATCCACCTGCTGGACACCCCGGTGAAGCCTGTGCGACATGTGAAGGGCCTGAAGAACGGTCTGTATTTACCCACGCACATGGCAGAGCATCTGTATATGTTCAGCGGCGAGAGTGTCCCCGTGACCTTCCGGATGAAGAAGATTATCCTAAACGATGTAATCGACTGGTTTGGCACAGAGATTACCTTCTTCAACGAAACAGAGGACGAAGTTACCGCCCGTGTCACGGTCAACTGGCATGCCATGCGCCACTGGGCGCTACAATACTGCCGACATGCAAAGGTTCTAACACCTAAAGATATGGCAGAACAGGTGCAGCAGGATTTATCACAAGCCATAGAAAACTACAAATCGCATGAGGACTAATTCCGCCCATACAAACGGTATATGAGTTAGAAAGCCGCTTAGGAGGTACACCATGCATAAAGGTGAATTTGTTGGGATCAACGCAGCAAACCAGCGAAAAAGAATCCTAATTTTGGGAGAATCTCATCACACAAGCAACGATGAGAACAGCCCAAACCGTATTGTTGGAGTGGAGGCCACGTATGACACAAAAGATGTATTAGCAGAATATTTTGCAGATCCAGAATTGAGAAATAGGCACTTGCGTTTTTTCAGAAATATTGCAAAATGTTTTGGGGAGTTTTCAACTTTAAGTAAAGAACGAGAAGCGTTTTGGAACAATGTCTATTTTGGAAACTATATTGACGTTTTATGCGGTGTTCGAGACACTGTAGCCTTAAAGCAGATCAACACAAAAGGAAATCGAAAAAAGTATAATAGCCAACTTTTCTCTTTCATCCAAGAGAATGAAATCGATGTTATTTTCTGTTTTAGCCGCAAGGTATACAACAAGCTTCCATCACTGGAAGCGTTTGATAAGGAAACGAAGGGTGACATCGGTGATTCTCATCGTTTAGACATGTGTGAATACTATCCTGGCCCAAGAAAAGGAATCTCTGTTTCCCTCTCTAAGCCGGTTATTGTTTATGGGTTGAAGCACCCCTCACAAGGCTTTAGTCATCGCAGGTATCAAGGTATAATTGCTGAGATCATTAAAAATGAAGGACTATTCAATGCAGCAGATTGAATCTGTATCTAAAATGATGGTTACGAGCGGGGCGATTATACAGGCTATTTAGTAGTGGCAAGCAATGCATTTGTACATACAAAATGCGAAAACCACCCATTTCCGCGACCGCGGAGATGGGTGGTTTCGAGCTTGTTGGGAGGCTTCCCAATCCCTCACGAACGCAGAAAAATCTGCGGCTACGCGATTCTATGAATCGCTATTTGTTGCAACAATATTGAGTTTTGGGGAAAGTTGTGATAAGATAGCGGTGATTCTTCGGAGAGGAGGTTAGCTTATGCGTTTTGAAAGACTGCGTGATAACTGTGTATTCGCATTTGTACCGGAATTAGAACCGGTTTGGGGCGCAATCAGTTTGCTGTCCGGTGAGACTGTCCACACACTCTGTACCGAAATCTATGGCACCGAACAGATTGTAGCATGGAAGCGTAAGTATAACTTCCTTTTTGAAACCTACACAGTCATTGCCAAGCATTTCAACGTGAACATGCTGGACTATCTGTTGGAAATGCCACCGGAAAACATCTCTTTGGACAGCCTGCAAAAAACTGTCCTTGCAGAATCTGCCGTAGATTTTGTGTGGCGGCAGATGAGTTTGGATTACTTCTGCAAAGATGCCAATAAAGAAATCCTTGAGAAGGCAATGACAGATGATGCTGTACTGGACGAAGCCTACGGCTGGATTGCGGATCATTGCGAAAGTTTTTTGGCGTTCTCCGCTTTTGTACGGCAGTCCCGGCGGTTCATTTCTGAATTCTTTTCACTTGCCAGGGATATGCAGACGCTGGAACTGGAAGCTGCACTGGAAAAGCAAACTTCCAAAATAGAGAGGATGTATCAATCGGTATGCCAGGGTGCCAAGACCGATGACCTGCTTTTATTCTCCCAGGAAATGATGGGAAAGACCTTCCGCAATCGAGGTCCATACTCCGAGTTCGTTTTCCTTCCTTCTTATTTGATCCCCCTGAAGGCATGTCGGTTCTTCGATATGGACGGTGATAACAAGCGGCAAATTCTGTTTTTGACTCTACGACAGATCAGCCGCGACCGTGAGGACAAAGTAAAGGCATTGAAAGCAATTGCCGACCCCACCCGCTATCAGATACTGACGATTCTTGCGCAGGAAGGCCCCATGCGTGGCATGGACATTGCTAAAAAAGTATCTGTTGCCACCTCGACGATCTCTCACCACATGGAGCAAATGAAAGATTGCGGTCTGGTCACAGAGGAGCCTGTTAAGAATTCTAAGTACTACGGTTTGAGTAAGCAAAGTGCCAAAGTGTTGCTGGATGAAATCGCAAAAGATTTTGAAATTGAATGATATATGATAATGCTGCCTGCTGAAGATTTTAGCAGGCAGTTTTCATTTCCCTTCTTGACAAAACATCTAATTAGATTATAATCTAATTCTATAATTATCTAACAAGGAGGGTAATATGGATACGATCATAGAAGTAAAGGATTTGCGCCGGGAGTATGTTACATACAAGGGTACAATCCGGAAGAAGGAGGAGGTTGTGGAGGCAGTGCGAGGCATCGATTTCACGGTAAACAGAGGCGAGATTTTCGGTCTTCTGGGTCAGAATGGTGCTGGCAAGACAACCACTATTAAGATGCTGACCACCTTGCTGGCTCCTACTTCCGGAACATGCAAAGTATTCGGCTACGATACTTTCGGACAGGAAAAACAAATCCGCAAGCGAATCAACTTTATCTTTGGCGGTGAGATGGGTGTCTATCGCCGCCTTTCCGGAAGAGATAATCTCCGGTACTTTGCTAACCTCTACCTCATGGATACCGCAGAGCGAGAGAATAGAATTAACAAAATTTTGGAATTGGTCGAGCTGACCGATGCCGCTGACCGACTGGCAGAAACCTACTCCAAAGGAATGATCCAGCGCCTGCAAATTGCAAGAGGTTTGATCAATAACCCGGAGATCATCTTCATGGATGAACCTACTGTTGGACTTGATCCTCTGGGCGCACATATGCTCCGGGATATCATTCGCAAACTGCGTGATGAGGGTAAGACCGTATTGCTAACCACTCACTATCTCCCGGAAGTGGAAGAACTATGTGACCGGATCGTAATTCTGAACCATGGTGAAATCGTTGCACGGGGTACACCCGATGAAATCAAGGGCGATGCTGCCACATTGGAAGATGCCTATATCGCTCTTATCAAGGGGGATGCATCATGACCCGATCTGTATTGCTTAGCACCATGGTGCTTCAGATGAAGCAGTCCTTTGTGCGCCCCATGTATCAGTTCTGCTTAATCGTCAGTCCCATTCTCAACACGGTGCTTTTGTATGAGATGTTTCGCAACTCCGGAAACGCAGACTTTGCATCCTATGTGATTTTAGGTTCCGGTCTGATGTCGCTGTGGAGCTGTATTTGCTTTTCTTCTGCCGGAGATATCAACCGGGAACGGTTCAGCGGAACATTAGCACTGATCTTTGCGGCGCCTGCTGCTTTCCCGGCAATCATCCTTGGCAAGATCCTCGGTAATACTGTGTTGTCTTTGGCTTCTATCCTTATTTCTATGGTGACAGCACTGATCCTCTATCAAGCACCCTTGCATTTGGAAAGTCCAGGGTATTTTCTGATCGCCTTGGTTGGAATGATTGGCAGCTTCGTAGTTATTTCTTCTGTGATCGCTTGCCTGTTGACTTTATCACGGAGAACCACTTTGTACATGAACTGCATTGAGATTCCGTTCATCTTGCTGTGCGGAATGTCATTTCCCATTGATGTGCTGCCTAAATGGTTGCAGATGGTTAGCCGCTGTTTAGCTCCTACATGGGCTGTGGAATTACTGAGAATGACCGTCCACGGAATCTCCGACACAGCACTCTTTTGGAGGAACTTCGCCATTATGGCAGGCTTGTCCACAGCTCTGGCTATTTTCTCCGCATGGCTCTATAAAACCATCGACCGGGCTGTGCGTATCAAGGCAACATTGGAGGTGTGCTGATATGGTCAAAAGATTCTTTTCCCAGGCTTGGCTCTACCATAAGGCACGAACAGCAGCATTTGACTGGCGGGAGTTCCTGTTCTTTGATACCGGGTATCCCATAATCACCTTGGTGTTCTATTGCCTGTTGGCAGCTTACAGCTTCCAAACAACAGATTTGACCCACTGGGTTATCGGAAACTCTTTCCTCATGTGTGTGAACACCTGTATCTTTGGCCTGGGTAGTTTGTTCAGATCTGAGCGGTATTCTGGACGATTGCGGAGCATCATCGCAGCACCGTGCAATCTCTTTTCTGTAGTTTTGTCTTATGGATTCATTCCGTCAATCTTGGCAATGGGATCAGTAATTCTGGGATTTGTAGTTGGTGCTGTTGTGTTTCGTATTGACTTTTCCGGTGTCAATCTGGGACTTGCCATGCTGACGATCTTCTGTGCTATGATCTGTGCATCCTGCTTTGGCCTGCTTCTGTCTGTTTTTGGATTAGTCAGCGACGGCATGCATCTGATTCTGAATATGATGAATTACATTCTTATGATCTTCACAGGTGCAGAATTTCCGGTTTCCCAGCTTCCGGTGATTGGGCAAGTGTTTTCCAGAGTATTGCCGCTGACTCGATCCATTGAAGCAATGAATCTGCTGTTTAGCAATGATACTAGAAAATTTGCTACCTTGCTTCTTGGAGAATTGACAATGGCGGCAGTTTATGTTATCGCTGCGGTATCTGTTTTGAAATATGCAGACAGAGCATGCAGAAAAGCCGGCAAGTACGATCTATTCTAATTTGTAACGCTCTTAAAGCCGATTTTGGGGTTTAACAAGGAATCGTACTACCCTCGCAAAATCGCAGAAAAAAGTTGTTGTGCCGCAGCGCTTTTTTGGGTTAAAAACGTTACAATGCAGGCGGATAGAACCTCGTTTTTGGAAGGGGTAGTATAGTACCATCACTCTATCCATTTCTACGGTTCCAGTTCTATTGACAGTATTTTGGATCGATGATATAATAACAGCGCAACAGAATAGCTTCGATGCAGACACTCTTGACGGGTGTCTGCATTTTGTTTGTAATTTGATCGCCGGGCGGAACGGACATTAACCCTTGGTGATTTGGATGAAAAATTGAAAAGGAGGTCTGCCATCGACCAACACCCATTCGCACATACCCACACTTGTACCTTGAAAATTTAATACTACCCGGAGGGATCAAAACTTGTGAGCCGCAAAAAGAAACCCGTGAACAATTCCGGTATTCCGCAGCACATCATTGAATCAATCGCCCGGTGCATACTTCCCGACATTATTGCCTACTACGAAACCGAGGAAGGCCAGCGGCAGTTCCAAGAATGGAAAGCAATGCAAGAAGTGGAAAAGGCGGAAGGAAAGAAAGGTGAAGAGGTTAATTAAACTGAAGGGGCACCATCATTTGATGGTGCCCTTTTTTGTAGCGTACTATCTTCCGTCTGGTAATCCTATTCTTGACAGGAAATTTGCAAATCTTTGTGATGCTCTCTCACGAAATAAGGTATCAACGGAGCAAACGTATCGATCATTCCTAATTCTATATAGCGTGTTAATGTCTATGGTAAAAAACCTCTTAAAATCCATCACAGAAGGAACGATTGGTATACTTTCATCGAAATCCAAGTAGTGATACCTTGGGTTATTGTTTTGCTTCAGCGTTTTTGCCGGGGTTTTATTAGGATTGGTGTAATCTGTCGCCATCGAATAACCTAAATTAGAGAGATGGCTTCCTGTTCGGAATTGTTCATAATTAAACATAGGTACGACAATTACACTCTGGAGTAATTTGTCATGAGTTATGGACATTCCGGCTTCCTTTTGCCGTTCCGTAAAGTCCTGTGTCAGATCGCATTCCTGCGAAAGAACCATAACATACTGATAGCGGATTTTGGAAATCTCTACACGTCCATCTATCACTTCAGCATATTCGATATAATCAATATCGCTATAAATATCGCCCTGATGTACCTGCCCATCATTTCTCTTTATAGAATTAGTCATGTACTAGTTCTCCTCGGAAAACAATGCGATAAGGTTTTGTTGTATCTTGTGTTTCAGCAGAAGCTTGGATTAACGTGTCTTTACTTGATGCTTGCACATCTGAGCAGACATTCTGAGGTTCTGAAAAAGTCAAATCTGTGTTGCTTTCAATCGGATTGAAATCAAGCGAAACAAGGCTCTCGTTGTTATCAACTGAGAAAAACGGTTCGTTATTGGTCATCTGTAATCAGCCCCATCTGATCTCTCTGCTTGGACAAAATTGATTCTTCATACAACGCTTGAATTGAAGTGTGAAATTTATCAAGGTATGCAGCAACATCTGCAGAATCTACATTGCCCTGAATAAACGCGTCAAAGTCAAGTGTTACGATATTCCTCTTTATTGCGGCAGGGTAATCGGGATTGAAGAGACCCGTCACACAACGAACTCTGTAATCATCAATTACAAGTTCTACCAGGTGCTGCGTACGCGCTTGCAATGCATTCTCGATAGCACTATCGTAAGCACTTTCAAACAAACTTGACTTAACGTAGTTCTTTCGCGCTGTTTTTTTATATGCGGACAGATCTACTTGATTGATATATCTCATGCCTATGCGCGAAATAACCGCATTAGGGTTAGATTTGCGAATAGCTTCAAAAACAGCAGCAAATGTAGCACTAGTATCCGCATAAGAGACGTAATCTTTTACTTCTGTAAGAACAAACTTCGGGGATACTTTAATGTATCGTGTCAATTGACGGTTAGAATATTTTTTGTTCGTGAAAGTGCTTACAGATCTTTCTACAGACATCTCACCTTTTTCATTGAAATTAGTGGTTACCGTCTGCTCATTCATTACTTCGCGTTGCATCACAGGATAAATATCCATACAGGCTTTGTCCAAAGTATCATCTTCGACATTGATCGGTTTCACAAAATCCACGCGGAAAATTACAGTAGAAAGCGTATTGTTAGTATAACGGCGCATATCATAGCCCCCAAAACACTTATTCATTATTAAGTATACCTCCCCTGATAAAAATTGTCAATTCACGAATCAACTAATGTTTCATATCGGTTCCCTGCCATGTTACTGTCTTCCAATAATATGAATGGACTGATCTGCGATTGCATCTCCTTATGCAACACACCACTTAATTTCGCTTGAATAGAATTCTACGATCAAAATGGTCCAACAATTTACACCGGGATATCTTTTCAGCTTTCTTAATTGAAAAGGTCCTGTTCTACTGAAGAACAGGACCTTAGGTATTCAATTATTAAACGGATGATAATCTGTCACATTCTTTAGATACTCCCGAATGTCTCCATGAAGCAGTAGATTTACATAGTCCACTGGGGCATTATACACCAGCCAATCCAGTTCGCTGGCTTCGTACATATTCCGGGCAACCTCATTCTCAACTCTGGTACAGTCGATGGAGATCATGCTGCCGTCTTGATATTTGACCTCGACACAGGCAGTGTCGATATTGAACTCGCAAGAGATAATCTTATCCATGTTGTCCTCCCAAAAGCAAAAATAATCCGAACCCTTCTCCAACTGAGATAAGGTTCGGATTATTCTTCTTTGGTACGCCGGAAGGGACTCGAACCCCCAACCCTCGGAACCGGAATCCGATGCTCTATCCATTGAGCCACCGGCGCATGCATTTAGCCTGTACATTATAGCAAGGTTTCCTTCCTTTGTAAAGAGGCAAAGTGAGAAATTTTTTCTGCCCGGTTCGGCAAACTTCCCGCCAAAACGGTTGTTTTCCGGAGGAGTCTATGATATAATTTAAGAAATATCGGCAATTTCTGTCCCGTTACGGGATATTAAGGAGGATTTCCCTATGTCTTCACCCAAGAATTTCCGTTCCGCCTTCAACGGCTTCAACCGGGAGGATGTGGTTCACTACATCGAATATCTCAATTCCAAGCTCACTTCCGAGATCAGCCAGCTTCAGTCTGACGCGGAATTTCTCCGGGACAAGTTGAAGAACGCTTCCGATAACACCGAGCTCCAGGAGCAGCTGGCTGCCGCGGAGGCTGCCCGGGACGAGCTATCCAGCCAGCTGGAAGCCGTTCAGCTGCGCAACCGGGAGCTGGAGCAGCGCTGCGCCGATCTGGAAGCTCAACTCCAGTCTGCCCGGCAAAAGACCGTTTCCAGCCCCATGGAGCAGGAGCTGGAGGCTTACCGCCGCGCCGAGCGCATGGAGCGGGTTGCCCGGGAGCGGGCCGAGCAGGTATATCAGCAGGCAAACGGCGCGCTGGCGGATGCCACCGTCCGGGTGGATGAGGCTTCCGCCCAGATCAGCCAGATGACCGACAAGGTCAGCGCCCAGCTGGAGCAGCTGCAGTCCGCGGTTGCCGGCAGCAAGAAGGCACTTGCCGATGCCGCCGCCACCCTGTACACCATCCGTCCCGGCTCCAC
This sequence comes from Oscillospiraceae bacterium, assembly GCA_017436785.1. Lineage (GTDB taxonomy): Bacteria > Bacillota > Clostridia > Oscillospirales > Oscillospiraceae > Faecousia. The sequence goes on from JAFSCK010000081.1 coordinate 20,133, forward strand.
CCAGGATTGATTCCACCGGAGCGCATACCCTCCGTATGCGCTCCTTTTTCATGTCAGGAGAGAGGATATGATTCTTCGAAAGCCCCCATACTTTGACACATTTACCTGCATTGCCGGAGCCTGTCCTGACAGCTGCTGCAAGGAATGGGCCGTGCAGGTGGACGATGCTTCCGCCGAATTTTACCGGAATCTTCCCGGCCCTCTGGGTGACCGGCTCCGCCGGGTACTGACGGAGGAGGACGGGGACACCGTTATGGCCATCGAAAACGGCCGATGCCCCATGTGGCGCTCTGACGGTCTGTGCCGGATTCAGGCGGAGCTGGGCGAGGAGGCCCTGTGCGCCACCTGCCGGGATTTCCCCCGGCTGCGCCACGACTACGGTGATTTTATGGAGCTGGGACTAGAATTAAGCTGCCCGGAGGCAGCCCGGCTGATTCTGTCCGCTCCTTACGCACCCCGGGTCTGCGTGGAGATTCCCGGCGGCGAGGAGCCGGAGTACGACCAGGAAGCCATGGACATCCTGCTGTCCAGCCGGGAAACCGTACTGTCCATCCTGTCAGACCCCACATATACCGTTCCCCAGGCACTGGCCCTGGGTCTGCTCTACGGCTATCAGGTACAATCCCAGCTGGACAGCGGAGAAGAACAGTCCTTTGATGCGGCCTCCGCCCTGGACAGCGTCCGGGGTTTCCTGAAAGCGCCGGATCACCGGGCTCTTCCGGATTTCTTTGCCGGCCTGGAGATTCTCACGGAGGCCTGGCGGCAGCGGCTTGCCCGCCCCACTTCGGGAGCGTGGACGGAGGAATACCGGGCACTGGCACAGTATTTCGTGGAGCGGTACTGGCTTCAGGCCGTATCTGATTATGACCTGTACAGCCGGATCAAGTTCATCACCGCTTCCTGCGTTCTGATTCACCTGCTGGGCGGCAATATGGCGGAAACCGCCCAGCTGTACTCCAAGGAGATTGAAAACAATCTGGACAACGTGGAGGCAATCCTGGACGCGGCATACACCCACCCGGCCTTCACGGATGAAAAGCTGTTGGGACTTCTGCTGACCGTAAGCGGAACTTAATTTTGCGTTCATACTTCGTCTATTTACTTTTTGCCCAATCGGTGCTATAATCTTTTTTTAGAAAGGAGGCGGTGAAATGCGCCGTTTTCTGCAGGAATTGCAGGATTTCCCCAAAAAATGTGACTGGATCCTTTTGCTGCTGTGTCTGATCACCTCGGCCTTCGGCTGTGTTGTCATCGCCAGCGCCACCAGTGCTGCCAAATTTGAGGGCAACGCCCGATACATTATCATTCAGTTGGTTGCCGTCATGCTGGGTGTGGCAGCTTACGCAATTATGTCCTCCATCGATATCGAATCCATGTCCGAGCGGCGGAATCTGCTGGTGGCCTTTAACTGCTTCCTGCTGCTGATGCTGCTGCCCTTCGGCACGGATAACAATACCGGTAACCGCTCCTGGCTGGATATTCCCGGCGTTCCTGTTATGATTCAGCCGGCGGAAATCTGTAAGATCACCTATGTTATTATCATGGCCTCGGTGATGAACTCCCACCAAAACTCCATATCCGGTATCCCTTCGGTATTTCACATGGTGTTTCACCTGGTGCTGCTGGTTGGTCTTAACATGGCCATGTCCCGGGACGCAGGCGTTTCCCTGATCTTCGTGTTCATCTTCATCGGTATGGCCTTCGCCGGCGGTGTCCATGCGGGCTGGTTCCTTCTGGCTTTGGGATTGATTGCTGTGGCGATCCCTATTGTCTTCCCTCTGCTGGGTACCTATCAGCAGGAGCGTATTCTGATCCTGATCGACCCCACCTTCGATGCCCAGGGTATCGGTGCCCGTTACCACTTTAAGATTAATCTGCTGTCCCTTGCCGGCGGCGGCCTGTCAGGACAGGGCCTGTTCAACGGCAACCGTACCCAGGGCGGCAACCTGTTCGCCCAGCATACGGACTATATTTTCTCCTCCATCGGTGAGGAGCTGGGCTTCTTCGGCTGTGTATTCGTTATGCTGCTGCAGTTTGCCATCATTGCCCGGTGCATCTGGGTTGGCATGCGGGCCCAGGACTACATCCGCCGCCTGGTCTGCTACGGTGCGGCCTCGGCGCTGATCTTCCAGGTCACCATCAACATCGGTATGTGTATCGGTGTGATGCCCGTTATCGGTCTGACCCTGCCTCTGATCAGCTACGGCGGCTCCTCGGTGGTTACCATCTTCGCCATGCTGGGGCTTGTGTCCGGTTCCTATGCCCGACCCCAATCCCAAAGCCATGAGCGGTATATCCAGCCATACAGGTAAAATTTTCGGCCACCCGAAAGGGTGGCCGTATTCCCTCTCATTTTCCAAATACATTGATTTAGGGCTTGACTTTCCCAAAAATTGTGCTATAATAATTTCTGCTCTGATATGGAGGCATAGCTCAGCTGGTTAGAGCGCATGCTTCACACGCATGAGGTCACAGGTTCGAGTCCTGTTGTCTCCACCATATAGAGGATTTGTGTAACGGTAGCACACCGGACTCTGACTCCGTTTGCGGGGGTTCGAATCCCTCATCCTCTGCCAAAACAAAAATCACCATCTGGCTAGATGGTGATTTTTGTTTTAACAGGGACGGCGGATTCGATAGGCCGGCCCTCCCGGAGGGAGGGCAAAAAGTGTCCGGTGGACACTTTTTAGGCCGTGGGAGAATCCATGAATTTGGGAACGCATCCGATACGGATGTGGAACCAAATTCATCCTATTCAACACCCTTCCATCCCGACCAGTTCAAAAACTGGTCGATACCATAAAATAATCGAATCCTTCATCCATATCCATGCAGATGGTGATTTTTGTTTTAACAGAATGAGTAGAGGAGAACCCTTTATGATATATCAAAACATGATCCCCGGCACATTTCTTTCCCGGCCCAACCGGTTTATCGCCCATGTGGAGATCGGCGGCAGGGTGGAAACCGTCCATGTGAAGAACACCGGCCGGTGCCGGGAACTGCTGCCCCCCGGCGCCCAGGTCTGGTGCCAAAAATCGGACAATCCCAACCGGAAAACCAAATTTGACCTGATCACCGTCCGCAAGGGTAAGCGCCTCATCAACATGGACTCCCAGGCCCCCAACGCGGCGGCAAAGGAATGGCTGCTCTCCGGCGGTCTGGGGCCCATCGAAAATCTGAAAGCCGAAACCGTCCACGGGGATTCCCGGTTTGATTTTTCCTTCACAAAGGAGGGCAAGCCCTGTTTTCTGGAAGTAAAAGGTGTGACACTGGAAAACGACGGTATCTGCGCCTTTCCCGATGCCCCCACAGACCGGGGTGCCAAGCACCTGCGGGGCCTGACCCAGGCTGTCCGGGAGGGCTGCGGGGGGTATGTACTGTTCGTCATCCAGATGGCGGATGTGCAGCACCTCCACCCCAACGATGCCACCGATCCCAATTTCGGCAACGCTCTCCGGGAGGCCGCCGCAGCGGGTGTCACGGTTCTCGCCATGGACTGCGCTGTAACGGAGGATACCATGACCATCGATAAACCGGTACCTGTGGTACTGTAATCAAAAAGAATGCAGAATGCACAGTGCAAAATGCAGAATTACGGGGGTAAACATCCTAACTCTGCATTTTGAATTTTGCATTCTGCATTTTTTACAGGGTTTCCAGCAGTTCTTCCAGCTGGCTCAGGGCATCGATCTGGTAGTCGGGGCGGATATCGCCACATTCGCTGTGGCTGGGATTGACCCAGACGGTGGCGATCCCGGCGTTGATGCCGCCCTTGATATCTGAGGACAGGCTGTCGCCCACCATCATGGCTTTTTGAGGATCAAAGCCGGGGATCTGGGCAAAGCAGGCATCAAAGTAGGCTTTGGAGGGCTTATTGTGGCCGATCTCCTGGGACACGAAAACCTTTTCAAAGAAGCGGTACAGGTTGGCGCTGGTCATGCGGCCCTTCTGAACGGACGCGGTGCCGTTGCTGGCGAGAAATAAGCGGTACTTTTTGCTTAAGGCTTCCACCGCTTCCTCGGCACCGGGGAGGAAATAATGACCGATGGAGAGGTTTTTCTCATAGGTGCGGGCGAAGGCGTAAGCATCCACTTCCCTCCCCAACTCCCGGAACAGAACCATGAAGCGGTTTTCCAGCACCTCAGCCCGGGTCAGCTTCCCCAGCTCCAGCTGCTCCCAGTGCCATTTGTTGATGATATGGTAGCGGTGCAGGATTTCCTCGGTAGGCTCCACACCGAAGTCCCGGATGGTCTTGCCGATGGCGAGCCGCTCCGCCTTGTGGAAATCCAAAATGGTGTCGTCCAGGTCAAGGAACAGAAATTCAATCATGCTTCTCTCCTCTTTACGATCTCATTGGCGATCCGGGCAAATTCGGGGATGGACAGGTTCTCGCCCCGGATATTGGGGGCGAAGCCCGCGGCGGCGATGACCTCTGCGGCTCCCGCCTTGCCCAGCTCCGGGAAGCCTGAGGCCAGGCCGTTGCTCAGCTTCTTCCGCCGCATGGCGAAGCTGGAGCGGACCAGGCGGAAGAATACCTTTTCATCCGAAATGTCCCAGGGCTTTTCCTTCCGGGTGCGCAGAGTGATGACGGCGGAGGTTACCTTGGGCTGGGGCAGGAAGCAGTGGGCGGGTACGTCAAAGAGCAGCTCCGGCTCGGCGTAATACTGGCAGAACACAGTGAAGGCGCTGTAGTCGGCGGAGCCGGGCTTGGCAGCGATGCGCTGGGCCACTTCCTTCTGCACCATCACCGTCACCGCCTCGAAGCACTCCGCTTCCAGCAGGGCCGACAGAATGGGAGAGGTGATGTAGTAAGGCAGATTGGCACAGGCCATGGGGCGAAGTCCCTCAAATTCCCCGGCAACCAGGGCGGGCAGATCCAGCTTCAGCACATCGTTCCAGATGATCTCCAGATTATCAAATTCTCCCACGGTCTTTTCCAGAATGGGCTCCAGCCGTTCGTCCAGCTCCACGGCGCAGACCTTTTTCGCCCGCAGGCACAGCTGCTGGGTCAGGGGGCCGATGCCGGGGCCGATCTCCAGCACACCCACGGTTTCGTCCACCCCGGATTTCACCGCGATGGACTCCGGCACCCAGGGGGCGATGAGGAAATTCTGGCCCTTGGCCTTGGAAAAATGAAACCCATGCTCCGCAAGAAGGGGCTTCATAATGTTAATGTCACATACGTTGATCATAAACTACTCCTCACAATATACGCGTAGGGGCGACACATCAAATTCGCAAAAACACGCCGTTCTTATGCCTATGATAGCAGAAGAACGGCGTATTTTCAACTTGTTTATTCGCTTACCAGCACATCTGCCAGGGAAGTATCCCCCAGATAGGTATCCAGGTTATACAGGAACAGCACATCGGTGACGGCTTCGCTCTTGACCACCAGATCCACATTGTCATAGTAATACCGGGGATCGATCATGGTGATATGGTCGAAATAGGGATACAGGAACTGCACCATACAATTGGCGTAGGAATCCTTAAAGATCAGCAGGCTCCGTCCGGTGTTGGCGGTGGTGGTAACGTCCACACGGGAGTAATTGCCGCCGAAGAAGACGGTATAGTGATCCTTGGCATTCAGGGCATCCCGGTGATACAGGGAACTGATATTCCTGCCGTCGGGATAGGACACATAGTAGTCGATGGGGGTATTGGGCACGCAGATCTCCACCGTATCCAGGGCAGCATGGCTGCCGCTCTTGGAAGACAGGGTACCTTCAAAGGTGGTGGATACGGGATAGACCGTATAGCTCTCCCACACGGAGGGCAGGATGTGCAGCGCCGGGGCAATGTCCGCAAAGGCGTAGTAGGCACCCAGGCTGGTCCAGTGGTGATCGGTCTTGTAGAACAGGTACTCGTCGGAATGGGCCTTCATGGTTTCCGTCACGTCAATAAATTTCACCCGGCGCAGGCCCTCCTGCAGCATCGCCAGATCTGCCGCCTGATCCCGGACGGGAGCATTGGCAGGCAGCTTGTCGGCATGAACGGTAACGGCGTTGGGTGCCACGGACATGACCATATTCAGTTCCGGATAACGGTCACTGAACGCGTTGATGGCAGCAAGATTCCGCTCCACCTGGGCCTCATTGGGGGCAGAGGGCACCTGCATCAAATAGTCATCGGCGCACAGATAGACACCGCTGGCCTCCTTCTGGCCCAAAAGCCGGTTGAAGGTCAGATTCAGGCTGATCCACAGATCCCGTCCGGGGAACTGGTCAGCGAAGTAACCGCCCAGGTCGGTCAGAATGGTGCCGTCCGCTACATCGGACAGGCTGGGAAATTGCGCCAGAGAGCGGTTCTCACTTTCGGAAAAATCCTTGTCGGGAGTCAGCAGGCTCAGCACCAGCACCAGAGCGATACAGCCCAACAGCAGCCAGCTGAGGTATTTACCCTGCAAGCGGCGGCTGCGCTGATAGGGAGAACGGCGTTTGGGGGTTTTCTTTTGTTCCATTGTAGCAGCCTCCTTATCAGAACTGGAAATAGAGGAAGGAAGAATAGGTGCTTACCATCATGCCCGCGATGCACAGGATCAGCAGCAGAGCGAACCAGGCAACAGACAGGTACACCGGCACCTTGTTTCCGCTTTTCAGCAGCTGATTGGCCTGCTTTGCGGGGAAGGGGATGGCACCCAGGGCGGAGATAATGAGCAAAATGGCGCTGCCGGAGAGGTAATATTTCGCTGTGCCGTCGATCAGGCCTGCCGCACCGATGCCGAACATCCGGGCAAGCCAGGTAAAGGCACTGTCCAAAGAGGGAGAGAAGAAGAACACCCAGCCGATGACCACCAGCAGAACCGTACCGATCTGCCTGAGGACGGTGGGCACCACCTCCAGCACGCTTTTCAGCACGAACTTTTCCACCAGCAGGATCAGACCGTAGTACAATCCCCAGAACACAAAGTTCCAGGCAGCGCCATGCCAGATGCCGGTGAGGGCCCAGACGATCAGGAGATTCCGGATGATCTTACCCGTTTCCACCCGGCTGCCGCCGAGAGGGATGTACACATAGTCCCGGAACCAGCTGCCCAGGGAGATATGCCACCGCCGCCAGAACTCAGAAACGGAGGCGGATATGTAGGGATAATCGAAGTTCTTGCCGAAGTCGAAGCCGAACATTTCCCCAAGGCCGATGGCCATGTCGGAATAGCCGCCGAAATCGAAGTACAGCATCAGAGAATAGCTGACGGCACCCAGCCAGGCGGTGGCCACGCTGACCTGATCGGCAGGCAGGGCGGTGACGGCATAGAAGGTGGTGCCCAGATTGTTGGCCAAAAGCACCTTCTTGCTTAGGCCGATGAGGAACAGCCGGCAGCCCTTGCCGAACTTCACTTTTGTCAGCTTGCGCGCCTTCAGCTGCTTTTCCATGGCGGCATACTGGACGATGGGGCCGGACACCAGCTTGGGGAAGAAGGTGACAAACAGGGAAAATTCCAGGATATTCTTCGCCGCGGGAGCCTTGTCCCGGTAAACATCAAATAAATAAGACAGGACGGAGAAGGTGAAGAAGGATACACCGATGGGCATGGGCAGGTCCCGCACAGAAATGGATAAGCCAAGCAGGGCGTTGACATTTTCCAGCAGGAAGCCCCAGTATTTGAAGAAGCCCAGAAGCAGCAGATTCACCGCAACCGCGCTGACCAATACCGGCTTCGCGTCCTGTTCCGCCTTCTTCCGGGCGGCCATTTCCAGACCGGTGAAGTAGTTGAACAGGATGATCATCGCCATCAGGAACAGGTACTCAGGGCTGCCCCAGGCGAAGAACAGCAGGCTGCCAAGAAGCAGCACGATGTTTTTTCCCAGCATTCCGGGCACCAGCTTATGGGCCAGAAGAATCACGGGGAACAGGAGGAACAGAAAGCTTAAATCATTAATTGCCATGCTTTTCCCTCCTTAAATGGAACCCAGGAACGCCTTCAAAGCGTTGGCGGATGCGTCATTCACCACAAACAGGACGTAGTTTCCCCGAACCTCCACCACGGCGTTGCTGCTCAGCATTTCAAACTGCTCCACACCGTAGCCCTCGAAGTTGGTCTTCTGGGTGTCGATCCGGGCTTCCATGTCGGCACGAAC
>JAFSCK010000082.1 GCA_017436785.1 Oscillospiraceae bacterium
GACACGAGTGATTGTCATTAGGGACAACATTTTTAGGTGTAAAACAGCCATGCACTTTTGATGCACATCTGCTGTGTATGCTCCTCATCCAATAAGATAAATTTGATTGGCAATCTGCTGCTGTTATTTGTAAGTGGCAGCAAACGAACTCTCCGGGATGAATCCGGTTTCTTCGGTATTGATAATGATCCAGCCGTCACCATCTTCCGGGATTCTGTGGCTATGTACATTGGCTTCCAGCTGTGAAAAGAATGTGCTTTTTTCAAGCCGGTCTGTTCCTGCCGGGATGACATCAAGGGCGGTAAATTCACGAACAGTACCGGAAACATTGAGCCGTACACGGTCTCCTTTTTGTATCGTCCCCTTTAATGTAAAGCCCTGCAATACGGCTTTCTTTTTCAGTTTCATAGCTCTGAGTATGAAGATTGGGGGACTTTTGGGCATAGCAAAAACATTCTGCACAGCAAATACATTGCCGTCATCCAAATCAACAGTCTTCAAGAAGTTGCTGCATACACCATCGCGCAGCGCGAACAAAGCCTGTGCCTTTTCAAGAGGCATGCTGTGATGCTGCCTGATGCTGTAGTTCTTCTGCATAACCTGCATATATTCCGCTTCGGAAATCCACCATCTTCTTTGGGTCAGCAATTGCAAAATTGTCATGTGGCACTTTTGACACAAGGGACCGTCGCTGAGCATATGCAGATAATTCCTGTCCAGAAGTTTCACCTTGTTACCGCACAAAGCGCATGTGCTGCCATGAAGCTTCTTATCTTCGTTCGCCATATCACAGTACCTCCTTAAATAAAATAGGATTTGTACATTCATTTTATCACGAAATCACAGAAAATGACAGGGGCGGTTTACCCCTGTCATTGTTTTTTTCTGATGTTTACGGTGTGTTTTTTGATGAAGATGACGTAGCTGCATGAACGGGTGCTATGCACCCGACACCTCATCCGACCTCGCTGGCGCTCGGCCACCTTCCCCTCGAGAGGAAGTCTTTAGCTTGCTGCGGTCAGCATGTTTTCAATGAAGATGCCGTAGCCGCGGGTGGGGTCGTTTACCAGCACATGGGTCACCGCACCTACCAGTTTTCCGTCCTGAATAATAGGACTTCCGCTCATACCCTGCACGATGCCGCCGGTGGTTTCCAGCAGAGCAGGGTCCGTGATGCGCAGAAGGAAGTTTCGGCCGTCGGAGCGGGTTTCGGGATAGATCTTCAGAAGCTCCACAGAATATTCCTGAACGCTGTCCCCCGCCACCTGACTGCGGATCACTGCAGGGCCGGTGCTGATCTCGGCATACGCCGCTACCGGCATCGGTTCCCCTTTCCAGCCCTGTTTTGTAATGCCAAACACGCCCTGTGGGGTGTTGCGCAGGAGGGTTCCAAAGGGCTCCGGGCCCTGAGCGCTGCCCTTTAACTGTCCCGGTTCCCCGCTTTTTCCTTTTTTGACTGACAGGATATCTGCTCCATAGGCGCTGCCCCGGGTCATTTGCAGCAGCGCACCCCGGGCATCACTGACACCGTGGCCCAATGTGCCAAAGGTGCCGGTTTCCGGATCATAGAATGTGACGGTGCCGATGCCTGCAATGCCCTGCCGCAGGTATACGCCCAGCCGGGGGCCGTCTTCCGTTTGCTGCGGCTCCATTTCAATGGTATCCAGCCTGCTGCCCCGGCGAACGGTCAGCGCCACCGTTTCCCCGCAGGTTCGCAGGGCGCTTCGCACATCCTCGGCGCAGCTTACCTCCCGGCTGTCGATTTTCAGGATCTCGTCCCCGATCTTCAACCCCGCTTCCCGGGCACCGCTGCCCAGTGCATCATCATAGGCTGCCACCGTGATAATATCATTTTGCAGCTGCAATCCGATGATCCTGCCCACAGGGATCAAAAGCTCCGCCGCCTCCGCCTGCACCGGCAGCGAAACCAAAAGCACCACCGCCAAGGCAATGGCACTGAAAAACCGTTTCATACTCAGCCCTCCTTTTTCTCTGCCCTCTTAATATGACCCGATGCCAGATTTGTAACCGCTGAAAAAGTCGAAAATAGAGGAACGCAAAGGAGGTTTTGGGGAAATTTGTATTGATTGATGGAGCGATTTTTTGTAGAATGGAAACGATAATAACACTCCATTGTAGGGCGGGGTCATGACCCCGCCGAGCGCCATCAATCACCATCTGATTTCGTTTATCTGCATAATGCAGCGATTCCCTTTGATATTGCCGCGTTAACATTTGTAGCCGGGGCGGCGGGGTCATGCCCCCGCCCTACAGTGTCTGTGTATAAATTTAGAATTTACCAAATTTAAAAATCGAGGTTCTCTTTATGGTCAAAACGAATTACATTCTGACTGCCCAACAGCTTTCCGCCCTTGTGGATGGCATCCCCTATGAGGTTTCCAATCTTGCCAACGCATCTGCCCTGCTGTGGCAGGAGATGCCGGACATCAACTGGGTCGGCTTTTATAAAATGACCGGCGGTAAGCTGGTACTGGGGCCCTTTCAGGGCAAGCCTGCCTGCATCGAGATTCCCGTGGGCCGGGGTGTCTGCGGAACCGCGGTGGCAGAGGATGCGGTTCAGCTTGTATACGATGTCCACCAGTTCCCCGGCCACATCGCCTGCGACTGCGCCAGCAATTCCGAGATCGTTCTGCCCATTCATGTGAACGGTGAAATTTGGGGTGTGCTGGATATCGACAGCCCCACCGTAGGCCGCTTCACCGAGGAGGATCAGGCAGGGCTGGAACAGATTGTCCGGGTTTTGGAAGCGGCGCTATAATTTCCAAATTCGTAGGGGAGGGGCAAGCCCCTCCCCTACGAATATCCGTTACGGCGTGTTTTCTGTTACTTCGTCCAATTTCAACACCCCTATTCTGTGCATATTGTCAAAAGTTACGCATACACTATTTACCCATTGACAAGGTAGGTAATAGATGTTACTATTACCCATGGAATTACTAGGTAAATACATCACCCCACGCAAGGAGGTTTTTTATATGCACGTTTATGCAGATAACGCAGCAACCACCGCCATGAGCCAAGTGGCCATCGATGCCATGCTGCCCTATTTTAACAAGGTCTACGGCAACCCCTCCTCCCTCCACTCCACCGGTCAGGAGGCAAAGGAAGCGCTGGATGCCGCCCGCGCCACCGTGGCTGCCTGCCTCGGCTGTGAGCCCCGGGAGATCATCTTCACCTCCGGCGGCAGCGAGGCTGACAATCAGGCCATCGTGTCCGCTGCCCGGTTCGGTGCCCGGAAGAACAAAAAGCACATCATTTCCACCGCCTTTGAGCACCACGCCGTGCTGCACACGCTGGCAAAGCTGGAAAAAGAGGGCTTCGAGGTGACCTATCTGGATGTTTCCAAGGGTCACACCATCACCGCCCAGCAGGTCAAGGAGGCCATCCGCCCCGACACCTGCCTCGTCACCACCATGTATGCCAACAATGAGATCGGCTCCGTGCTGCCCATTCCCGAGATCGGCGCGGTCTGTAAGGAAGCCGGAGTGCCCTTCCACACCGATGCGGTGCAGGCTGTGGGCCACATTAAGATCAATGTCAAGGAACAGAACATCGACATGCTCAGCCTCTCCGGCCACAAGTTCCACGGCCCCAAAGGCGTGGGTGCCCTGTATGTCCGCCGGGGCTTCCCTCTGGTGAACATCATCGAGGGCGGTGCCCAGGAGCGGGGCAAGCGGGCCGGCACCGAGAACATTGCCGGTATCTGCGGCATGGCTGCTGCCATGAAGGATGCCTGCGACCACATCGACGAGAACATGCCCCGGGTAGCTGCCATGCGGGACAAGCTGATCGCCGGTCTTTCTCAGATCCCCCACAGCGCTTTGAACGGCGATCCCGTCAACCGCCTGCCCGGCAACGTCAGCTTCTGCTTTGAGGGCATTGAGGGCGAAAGCCTGCTGCTTCTGCTGGATTACAAGGGTGTCAGCGCCTCCTCCGGCTCTGCCTGCACCTCCGGCTCTCTGGATCCCAGCCACGTGCTGCTGGCCATTGGCCGAGTCCATGACGTTGCCCACGGCTCCCTGCGCCTGAGCATCTGCGAGTACAACACTGAGGAAGAGATCGACCACATTCTGAAGGTGGTCCCCGAGGTGGTCCAGCACCTGCGGAACATGTCCCCCGTCTGGCGGGACCTGCAGACCGGTAAGCGGGAATATATTCTGTAAAAACTTAACTGTCATTGCGAGGAGCAAAGCGACGTGGCAATCCCCCCTAAGTTTCCGAAATCTTGCAGGAGATTGCCACACCAGTCTGCGGACTGGTTCGCAATGACATCTATCAATATAACATTTAAGGAGAAATGAAATATGGCACTCTACAGTGAAAAGGTCATGGACCATTTTATGAATCCCAGAAACGTCGGCACCATTGACGATGCCAGCGGTGTTGGTGAAGTCGGCAACGCCAAGTGCGGTGACATTATGAAGATCTATCTGAAGATCGAGAACGACATCATTGAAGATGTAAAGTTCGAGACCTTCGGCTGCGGCTCCGCCATTGCATCCAGCTCCATGGCTACCGAGATGATCATGGGCAAATCCATCCACGAGGCGCTGGAGCTGACCAACAAGGCCGTTGCCGAGGCGCTGGACGGTCTGCCCGCCCACAAGATGCACTGCTCTGTGCTGGCCGAGGAGGCCATCAAGAACGCCCTGAAGGACTACTTCGACAAGAACAACATCCCCTACGATGCTGACAAGTTTGTGGAGACCGATCATGACGAGCTCCACGCTCAGGTCCACGGCGAGTAAGCGCTATGATCGTATCCACCAAAGGACGTTATGCCCTGCGGGTCATGGTACACTTTGCCCAGCGGGGCGGGGAGGAATACATCCCCTTAAAGGAGATCGCCGAAGCCGAGGGCATCTCCCAGAAATATCTGGAATCCATCATGTCCACCCTATCCAAGGCAGGCTTCGTGGATGCCGTCCATGGCAAGGGCGGCGGCTACCGGTTAAACCGCAGCCCGGAGAATTACACGGTAGGCAGCATTTTAAAGCTGACGGAGGGCGGCTTAAGCGCCGTTTCCTGCACCACTCAGGGTGCCTCCGCCTGTTCCCGGACAGAGTGCTGTCAGGCCAAGCCCATGTGGGATAAGCTGGACAAAATGATCGATGACTTCTTTGAAGGCATCACCATTGCGGATCTGTTGAAGGATACCAAATAAATGTGCATGTAGGGGCGATTCATGATGTCAAGAGAAACATAGGTAACACATAGGGAAGACACATAGGTTACAGTCTTCGAATGTGTCGTTCAATGAGCTTTTGTTCGATAGCATCGACAGAAGCAATCTTATAATTTCGGTAGAGAA
>JAFSCK010000083.1 GCA_017436785.1 Oscillospiraceae bacterium
CCTTGACTTCCTGAGCCTCGAAATGACGGTCCATGGTGCGGTAGGGCGCTTTCCAGTCGCCGACCACACCCAGCCGCTTGAAGCCGCCCATCTGCTTCTGGATGAAGTCCTCGGCGAAATCCTCGCAGGCCTTGCGGAACTCGGGGACGGACATGTCCTTGTTCAGCTTCTTCTTGGAGTTCTCGATGGCGCGCTCGATGGGCAGGCCGTGGTTGTCCCAGCCGGGGACGTAGGGGGTGTAGTAGCCCATCATGGCGTGGGAGCGGGTAATGAAGTCCTTCAGGGTCTTGTTCAGAGCGTGACCCATGTGGATATAGCCGTTGGAGAAGGGAGGGCCGTCATGCAGAACGAAGGGGGGCAGGTCCTTGTTCTTCTCCAGCATAGCGTTATACAGGTCCAGCTCCTCCCAAGCCTTCAGCATGCCGGGTTCCCGGGCAGGCAGACCGGCCTTCATAGGGAAGGAAGTCTTCGGGGTGATGATCGTGTTTTTGTATTCCATTGGAAAGTTTACCTCCATAGTAAATTCTATACTGTAGGGCGGGGTCATGACCCCGCCGATCAGGTTGGATGATTGAGGGGGAAAAATGGCGCGATAGGGTGCTGATAAAAAACTGTACGCTGCATCAAGAGAATAGCAAAGCAGTTTTGGTAGTGCGTCGGCGGGGGCATTAACCCCCCCAACAGTGGTGCTTGCGAAAGAAGAAACGCCTTTGCCTCTATAATAAGAGACAAAGGCGCATATTACCTCTGCGGTACCACTCTTGTTCCGGTAGTTACCGGCACTCGACCATGCGTTATCGGGCATGAAACGGCGCAGCCTACATTGTCGGTGCGCTGCTCGGAGGTGATACAAGCAAACTCCTGCTTACTGCCTTGCACCAAACGGCAGCTCTCTGGAAGCGGTGGGTATGCTTACGTGTCCTCGTCATAGCTTTGGGAATATTTGTGTCATTCCGAGGAGCGCAAAGCGCGACGTGGGAATCCCCTGATCAGACGCACAGTCCTAAAATTGGAAGGGGATCGCAACACCAGCGTGCGCGCTGGTTCGCAATGACAGATAGTTTTACTTGCCCTTAGGGTCGTAGTTACGGCCAAACTGCAGGTTCAATGAAGCGAACTTGCTGGTGGTGGTGTCGTTGGTGGGGTGCTTGGGGGCAGCCTTGGGAGCGGTGTCCACGGTGGTGCCTACCATTGCCTCGATGTTATCAGAGATCTCATCGGCAACGTCCTTTTTTTCGGGCTTTGCAGCGGGGGCGTTGGCACCCTTAATGCGCTCCAGAGCCTGAATGCAGGTGCGCAGCTGCTCCTGCAATTCACCAATCTTAGCGGCAGCAGCCTGACGGGCTTCTTCTACCCGGGCGTTCTCGGCGGCGATCAGCGCGTCGGAAGCGTCAGTATTGGCGGCAGCCATGGAGCTGGCGTTATTCAGCATCTTAGCGCACTTGGCTTCGGCCTCGGCCACCATCTTGTCGCAGGTCTTCTGGGCATTGATGACGGCTTCCTTCATGGAAGCTTCATTCTTGCGGTATTCTTCCAGCTTGCCAACCAGAACACGCATTTTGCTCTTGAGCAGGGCATTTTCCTTGTACAGAGTCACATAGTCCTCAGTCAGAGGCTCCAGAAACTCATCGACCTGCTGCATATCATAGCCGCCAAAGGTGGCTCTGCCAAAAGAGATCTGATCGATCTGCTGCGGTGTAAACATAAAAATGTTCCCCTTTCGAAATCAATGTAACATTTCGGTGTCATTCCGAGGAGCGCACAGCGCGACGTGGGAATCTCCTAAAAAACATGCAACCTGAATCTTAGGGAGATTGCCACACCAGTCTGCGGACTGGTTCGCAATGACATATCGCCATCTTTAGATGTAGCTCTCGACCTCGGCCTGCAGGGCTTCCAAGTCGCCCACGATGTCCATGTTGTGGGGGCAGAACAGGTAAGCAGACTGGGCGATCTTCTTCACATCGCCGTCCAGAGCGTAAACACAGCCGGACAGGAAGTCCACCACACGGCGGGCCATGGCCTTGTCCACATTCTCCATGTTGACGATGACAGCCCGGCGGTTGCGCAGGTCGTCAGCGGCCTTGGAGGTATCGTTGAAGCTGCCGGGACGGAACAGAACGACCTCCTGCTTGTTGGAAGCGCTCATGTTTAGCACCTGACCGTTGAAGCCGGAAGCGGAAACGCTGGAAGCGGGGGCAACGGCGGGCATGGGAGCGAAACCAAAGCCGGTATCCTCCTCTTCCTCCTCCATCACAGGAGCGGGAGCAGGACGGCGCTTTTCCCGGCGGGGTGCGGGGGCTTCTGCGGGTTCTTCGTAGTCATCGGCGTAGTCATCTTCGTCGTAATCATCATAATCATCGTCGGCATAGGGCTGGGCAAATTTCTTTACGTTATCCCAAAAGCTCATTATCTATTTCCTCCTAAAGTATATCCACATCAGTTTGATGAAAGCTTGGCATAGTCTCTGGCACCGAAAATGGCGGTGCCCACACGAATCATCGTGCTGCCGGAGGAAATTGCATCGACAAAATCTCCGGACATGCCCATGGACAAACAGTCCACCATCACATTATCGTCTATTTTGTTTCTGATGTCAACACTTAATTGGAACATTTTTTGAAAAAACTTCAGATTTTCTCCCGAATTGTGGGAAATGGGCGGGATTGCCATGAGCCCTTTCAGACAAACGTTTGGAAATTCTGCCAGCCTGTCCACCAGTGGAAGAATATCGTCCGCACCGAAGCCGGACTTGCTTGCCTCTTCACCGATGTTCACTTCAAGTAAAATATTCTGAACGATCCCCTGCTTGGATGCCTCCTTGTCGATGGCCTTCAGCAGCCGCTCGGAGTCCACGCTCTGGATCAGGTCTACCTTACCTACCACGAACTTGACCTTGTTGGTCTGTAAATGGCCGATGAAGTGGACTGGGGCCCCCTCATAGGCATTTTCCGCCAGCTTGGCGGTCAGCTCCTGTACCCGGTTTTCGCCGCAGCAGTCCACACCGGCGGCAATGGCCTGCCGGACGGCATCGGCATCGTTCATTTTGGTGGCAGCGCACAGCTGGATGGATTTCGGGTCCCGGCCGCAGGCCAGAGCAGCCTGCTGGATTTCCGCCCGGATCCGGGCAACGTTTTCAGCAATAGACATAGGTCGTTCTTCTTTCTGTGAGTAATATTGTAGGGCGGGGTCATGACCCACTGCAGCGTGTCGAAAAACTATGTCATTCCGAGGAGGGCGAGGCCCGACGTGGGAATCTCCTCTAAATTAGAACATTTATCTTCTAAAACATACGATTTTAGTTTAGTTTACAGGAGATTGCCACGTCGCCTGCGGCTCCTCGCAATGACAGCTTTGTTTTCGGTATTTTTTTGACAGTCTGGGGTGGGGTCATGACTCCGCCCTACAGTGGATGCTGTAAAATTAGACAAAGAGGCGATGGATCAGCTCCATCGCCTCTTTGCGTTATGCAGGCATTCCTGCGGCTTTCAGCGGCTTCATGGGAGCCAGCGTCGAGATGGCATGCTTGTAGATCATCTGCTGCTTGCCGTCGGACACCAGTACCACCACAAAGCTGTCAAAGCCTGTGATGATCCCCCGGAGCTGGAAGCCGTTCATGAGAAACAATGTCAACGGGACCCGGTCCCGGATGACCTCCTTCAAAATGGCTTCCTGTAAATTCATTGCTTCAGACATATGTATACCCTCTTTCTTGTAATTCCCCGGACACCTCGAAAGCTCCCCATGGGTGTCTTGGGATTTGGTACACACATCCTAGCATTTTTCAGTTGTCGAAATCGAGAATAATCCGTCGCGCCTGTTCAAGAATTTCCCCGGCGGGTTCCCCGGTTTGCCGGGTGATCCAGTGGATGCTTTTATTGCGGCGCAGCCAGGTCAGCTGCCGCTTGGCATAGCGGCGGGAGGATTGGCGGACAAGGTCGGCGGCTTCTTCAACGGTGCATTGGCCCTCCAGCGCGGCCACAAATTCCTTGTAGCCGATGGCCTGCATGGCGGTACAGTTGGCAGGGATGCCGCTTGCCAGAAGGGCTTTGATCTCCTCCAGCAGGCCCTGCTCCAGCATCAGCCCGACACGGAGGTCGATGCGGCGGTACAGTTCTGCGCGATCCGCAAAGTCCAGACCGATCCTCAAGGGGGTATACCGGGGCGGAATGGCCTGAGTGCGGCGGTTATGCTCCGTCATGGTGATGCCGGTTTCATAGTAGACTTCCAGCGCCCGGATGACACGCCGGGTGTCCAGAAGCCGGGCAGCGGATTCCGGGTCCACGGCGCGAAGCTCCTCCCGCATGGCCTCGAAGCCCACTTGAGCGGCCTTCGCTTCCAGCTTTTCCCGGATACCGGTGGCGGGGAAGGGGGCAAAATCGTTGCCCTTGATGAGGCTGTCCATATACAGCCCCGTGCCGCCGGCAATGATGGCGGTCTTTCCCCGGGCCACGATATCATCCACAATGGGGGCAGCCAGACAGCAGTATTTGCTGACGGAAAAATCCTGATCCGGCTCCGCTACGTCGATCATATGGTGGACAATGCCGCCCATTTCCTCTGCAGTAGGCTTGGCGGTGCCGATATCCATGCCCTTATAGACATACATGGAATCACAGGAGACTACTTCGCCGTTAAATTCTTTGGCAAGCTCCACAGCCAAAGCGGTTTTTCCCGAGGCCGTAGGCCCGGCGATGCAGATGATGTTATTCATAGGTATGTCTCCTCCAATCTACTGTAGGGCGGGGTCATGACCCCGCCGGGCAGTGTCGTTTTATGAGCAGATAGAATAAAAAGGAATGGTTCCCCTATTTGTCATCCTTCGACTACGCTGCGCTTTGCTCAGGATGACATGGTGCGTATATCAAAGCAGCTTTCCGCCGCAGTCGGGGCAGCGCTTGGGTTTTCCCTTGGCTGCTGTCATATGGCTTGCGCAATGGGGACACCGGACCTTTTGGAAACGGTAGACCACAGCGGCGACGGCGATGACAACACCGCTGAGGATCAGCAGCCATTGTACAGGGGTGCCCTCGAAGAATTTGGATACAATGCATAGGAGCATGGCAAGGATCCACAGCTTAAGCGCGGTATCGGCATGATCCCAGACGGATTTTTTCTGTTTCATATAAGATCCTCTTTTTATACCAGCTTTTCTCCGCAGTCCGGGCAGTATTCCGGAAGCTCCCGTACGCTGTACAGTTTGCTTCCGCAATGGGGACACTTGATGAAGAGAAAACGCCAGAGCATACTCAGCACGATGAGCAGAATACCGATCCATGCAACCACATGCAATCGGCCAAATTCGCTGATCTTTCCGCCAATGCCTGTGACGATAAGACCGCCCAGCAGGAGAAGGGTGTGGATTTTGACATGGGTTTCCAAGTGCAGGTCCTGTAATTCCTTTTTCATGGTTGGATACCTCCATTATATCATACAGGTTGGGTGAAAGTATGGAAAACTCCACTCTCCACTCTCAACACTCCACACTCCCCGGACAGGAAACCCGGCCCCTACAAGCTCAGGTGCGCTTAAACTGCTTTTCCAGTTGCTTTTTGCTTAAGGTCACGCAGATCGGCCGTCCGTGGGGGCAGTATTTCAGGTCCTCTCTTGCCATGACGGCTTTGGCTACGGCCAGCAGCTCTGCTTCGTCGTTTTTCCAGCCGGCCTTGATGGCGGCCTTGCAGGCTACGGTGTGGAGCAGCTCGTCCCGGACGGTATCCTTCTTTTCACGGCGGCCATTCAGCAGGTCGGCAGCAAGGGTCTCCACCGCCTCGGCTGCCAGCTCGGGGCTTAAGTCCATGGGAATCTGGCGGAGCAATACGGTATTCTCGCCAAATTCTTCGATCTCAAAGCCCAATTCATCCAGCATGTCCCGGTTAGAAAGCAGCTCTGCTGCGGCGGAGGGACTTAAGCGGACGGGAATGGGGGTAAGCAGGCTCTGGGAGCTGATTTTTTCCTGATGGGCTTTCAGCTTTTCAAAGAGGATCCGCTCATGGGCAGCGTGTTTGTCGATGAGAAAGGCTTCGTCGCCCTGCTCTACAATAATATAAGAGTTGTACAGCTCGCCTACCATGCGCCAAGTCTGCTCAGGAGGCATGTCCAGCGCGGTCTGTTCCATCTCCGGTTCGTTTACAACAGGAGACGTAGGGACCGATGCCTTCATCGGCCCGTTGGGTACAGGTGTGGAGCTGGGGGGAGGGGCGATATGGGCATCGCCCCCTACGGAGATGGTTTTCTCTGGGCGTGGTTGAGGCAGGATGACGGTTTCCCGGACGGGCAGGGGGGCGGGCCGCTCGATTTTGGAGAGGGTGGCGGCAGCTGCCTCTTTTTTCGGCTGGGGGGCATCCTTCAGAGCGGTGGAGAAGGTCTTGTATTCCTCCGCGCTCATGGTGCGGAAGAAGGGCTCTTTTTTCGGTGCGGCCGTAGGGGCCGATGCCTTCATGGGCCCGCTGGGTACTGCTGCGGAAATCGGGGGAGGGGCGATGTGGGCATCGCCCCCTACGGAGGGCACAGGCTTTTTAAACTGTACCTGCGGCCGGTCGGTCTGCTTGTTCAGGGCGCCTAACACGCCGTAGTGAACACAGTCAAAGACTGCCTTTTCCGAAAGGAATTTGACCTCTGTCTTGGCGGGGTGGACGTTCACATCCACCGCGTGGGCGGGCACTGTCAGGTGCAGCACGCAGGCGGGGAATTTTCCTACCATGATCTGGTTCCGGTAGGCTTCCTCCAGCGCGGCGATCAGCAGCTTGGACTTTACCGGGCGGTTGTTGACGAAGAAGGTCTGTAAATTCCGGCTGGGCCGGGCATCGGTGGGTTTGCTGACATAGCCTGTCAGGGAATACTGCTCCCACCGGCTGTTTACCTCCACCATCTGGGCGCATTCCCGGCCATAGACGCAGTACACCGCAGCCTGTAAGCCGCCGTTTCCGGGGGTGGACAGCACCTGTTTGCCGTCCCGCAGAAACTGGAAGGCCACCTCCGGGTGGGCAAGTGCCTGCATCTGAACAGCGGCGGCCACCCGTCCGCCCTCTACGGTGTCGGATTTCATAAATTTCATCCGAGCGGGGGTGTTGTAGAACAGGTCCCGGATGATGATGGTGGTGCCCTCGGGGCAGCCTACTTCGGATTCTTCCGTAATTTCTCCTGCTTCCAGCCGCAGGCTGACACCGGAGATAGCGCCAGCGGTTTTGGTCATCAGGTCGATGCGGCTCACCGATGCGATGGCGGCCAGTGCTTCTCCACGGAAGCCCATGGTGCCGATGGCAGCAAGGTCCTCGGCAGTCCGCAGCTTGGAGGTGGCGTGGCGTTTGAAGGCGGTCCGGGCATCCTCAGCAGCCATGCCGCAGCCGTTGTCCGTCACCCGCAGAAACGTCATGCCGCCGTCCAGAATTTCGACCGTGACCTTGGAGGCACCGGCATCCACGGCGTTTTCCAGCAGTTCCTTCACAACGGAAGCAGGCCGCTCCACCACCTCGCCTGCGGCGATGAGGTTGGCAATATGGGGGGATAATTGAATGATTTTGGGCATAGATTCTCACCTCAAACCGTTGATGGTGATGTAATTCACGGCAGCGTGAATCAGAATGGGGGCAAAAATGGTATCGGATTTGGCGTAGCTCCAAGCAAGGCACAGACCCGCAGGCAGGTATTGCAGCACCGCCATGGTCAGCTCCAGCGGGGAATACTTGCCGATGTAGCCTAAGATGTGGATGCAGGCAAAGGCCAGAATGGACAGGATATAGGAGGCCCAGCGGTTTTTCCCATAGAGCTTACGAAAGATCAGACCCCGGAAAATACATTCCTCCGCAGGGGGCACAAGGATCACTGTGCCGATGACCATAAGGAAGCGGTTGGTGCCCCGCATGGCGAAGATGGCTTCGTCATTGTAGTTGGAATAGGAAGGTACCAGCTTGCCGATGAGCCATTCGGTTGCTGCAAAGCAGGCGCAGTAGGCAACGAAGCCCAGAATCACCGCCTGACAAAAGTAAGCAGGATGCCGCCAGACTTGTGCAAGGGAGCTTCCAAGAAAATCGTGGAAGATCACCAATACCGAAAGAAAATTGATGAGATAGTATACAAAGTTCAATTGGGCGGAATTTAGGGGCTGGGACAGATAGCCGTTGCCCATCGTCAGAAGACTGGGCAGCAGCAGAAACTGAAAAACCAGATAGCAGAATCCGCCGATGGTTTCCTGCTGGTTAGGGCAGGTGGAAAGGGATTTTTTCATAACTTAATCCAGCATTTTCTTCAGCTTATAGAGTTCGTTCATGGCTTCAATGGGGGTCAGGGTCTCCACGGTGATGGCACTCAGCGCCGCAATGATCTGCTGGCCTGTCAGGTCCAGCATACTTACCTGATCCTCCGGTTCGGGGGCTGCGACAGTCTTGACAGGGGCGGAACCCTCTGCTTCCAGCTCTGCCAGAATCTCCCGGGCGCGGCTGATGACCACGTTGGGGATCCCGGCCAGCTTGGCAACCTCGATACCGTAGCTGTCGTCGGTGGCACCGGGGACGATCTTGCGCAGGAAGATCATCTGGTCGCCCCGCTTTTTCACGGCGATATTGTAATTTTTGACATTGGGCAGCTTGTCCTCCATGGTGGACAGCTCGTGGTAATGGGTGGCGAACAGGGTCTTGGCACCCAAGCGCTTGGGGCTGGCGGCGTATTCCAGCACGGCCCGGGCGATGGCCATGCCGTCGTAAGTAGAGGTGCCCCGGCCGATCTCGTCAAGGATCAGCAGGCTTCGGGAGGTGGCGTATTTCAGGATGGAAGCAACCTCTGCCATCTCCACCATGAAGGTGGACTGGCCGGAGGCCAGATCATCGCTGGCACCGATGCGGGTGAAGACCCGGTCCACAAGACCGATCTTGGCGCTGCGGGCGGGGACGAAGGAGCCCATCTGGGCCATCAGTACGATGAGGGCTACCTGACGCATGTAGGTGGATTTACCGGCCATGTTGGGGCCGGTGATGATGGCCACCTGATTATCCTCTGCACCCAGATGGGTGTCATTGGGCACAAACAGGGCATCCTTCAGCACCGCTTCTACCACGGGATGGCGGCCATCGGTGATGGAAATTTCCCGGCCTAAGGTGATCTCGGGACGGCAGTAGCCGCGCTGGACGGCCACGGCGGCAAGGCTGCACAGGGCATCGGCGGCAGCCACCGCGCCGGCAGTCAGCTGGACCCGGGCAGCCTGCTGGGCAAGAAATTCCCGCAGCTGGGTAAAGATCTGATATTCCAGTGCCGTCAGCCGGTCCTTGGCGGTGAGCACCTGATTTTCCAGCTCTTTTAATTCCTGGGTGATGTAGCGCTCGCAGTTGGCAAGGGTCTGCTTGCGGACATAATTTGCAGGAACCTGATCCATAAAGGATTTGGAAACTTCGATATAATAGCCAAAAACCCGGTTGAAGCCCACTTTCAGGGTGCGGATTCCTGTCTTTTCCCGCTCGGAGGCTTCAATGGCGGCAATGGTGCCGCTGCCGCCCTCCATGATATCCCGGAGGCGGTCGGCTTCGGCGTTGGCACCCTTGCGGATAATGCCGCCCTCCCGGACGGTGAGGGGAGGTTCGTCTACAATGGTAGATTCAATGAGGTCGGCACAGTCGGTGAGGGCATCGATCTGCTGCTCCAATTTCCGAAGCAAGGGGCTTTCACATGTTTGCAGCTGCCGTTTGACCTCCGGCAAGGCCCGGAAGCCCCGGGCAAGGCCCAGCAGGTCCCGGCAGTTGACGGTGCCGGTGACGATCCTCGTCATGACACGTTCCAAATCGGTGACATCCCGCAGGGCTTCCTCCAGTTCACCCCGGACGATGACACTGTCCACCAGTTCCTCCACCGCGCCATGACGGCGGGTGATCTCCACGGGGTCAAGCAGCGGCTTTTCCAGCCAAGAGCGGAGCATTCGTCCGCCCATGGCGGTGTGGGTCTTATCCAGCACCCACAACAGAGTGCCCTTTTTCTCCTTGGAGCGCATGGTTTCCGTCAGCTCTAAATTGCGGCGGGCATCTAAGTCCAGTTCCATGAAGCGGCCGGTGGTGTAATATTGCAGCTCCCGAATATGGGCAAGGTCATTTTTCTGGATCCAAAGCAGAGTCTTCAGCAGTGCGCCGCTGGCAATAACGGCGGCGGGCATGCCTGCCATACCAAGACCGGAGAGGGTATTATGGAAATGGGCTTCCAGCAGGTTTTCGGCAGCTTCCAGCTGAAAATCCTCGGATTTTCCTTCGTTGACGCAGCAGCTTAAGCGGCGGAAGATGGCATCTTCAATAGGCTCGCAGTCCACATTGCTGCCGTAACGGATGATCTCGCTGGGGGCAAAACGGCCCAGCTCCGAGGCAACGCTTTGCGGATCGGCGCAGAGGGTGGAAAAAAATGCGCCGGTAGAAACATCGCAGAAGGCAAGGCCAAACTTGCCGCTTTCGCCGTAGATGCAGCCGATGTAGTTATTCTTGTTTTCGTCCAGCATGCAGCTTTCCGTGACAGTGCCGGGGGTGACAATGCGGGTGATTTCCCGTTCCACCAGTCCTTTGGTCAGGGCTGGGTCACTCATCTGCTCGCAGATGGCCACCTTATAGCCCTTCTGGACAAGCCGGGCAATGTAGGAGTCCACGCTATGGTAGGGCACGCCGCACATGGGGGTCTGCTCCTCCTTGGGCTTACCCCGGTCCCGGGTGGTCAGGGTCAGGTCCAGCTCCCGGGCTGCCAGCTTGGCATCCTCGTTGAACATCTCATAGAAGTCACCCAAGCGGAAGAAGAGGATGCAGTCCTGATTCTTTTCCTTGATATCCTGATACTGCCGCTGCATGGGGGTCAGTTCATTGGTAGGTTTGGCCATTGGCGTAACCTCTTTCTGTAAAAAATTATTATTAACTGTATGAACTTTGCATGTCATTGCGAACCAGTCCGCAGACTGGTGTGGCAATCCCCCTCAAAGCTTTGCGTAGCGCGGAAGGGAAAAATGCAAAATTCGGAGGAGATTGCCACACCAGTGTGCGCACTGGCTCGCAATGACAGAAAATTTATGCCAGCTCGCCGGTTAAGCTCCAGGTTGTAGCACCGGTGATGGTGATATTCTGATAGGTGCCGATTAGACTGTCGCAGCCGGCAAAGCGGACCAGACGGCCGCCTTCGGTGCGGGCGGTGAGCAGGTTCTTATCCTTGCCGTCTACCAGACAGCGCAGGGTTTTGTTTACATAATTGTTGTGGATTTCCTCGGAAATGGCGTTCTGGACAGCGCACAGCTTATCAAAACGGCGGCTTTTTTCCTCCTTGGGGGTAGGATCCTCCATGGTGGCGGCAGGGGTGCCGGGGCGGGGGGAGAAGATGAAGGTGAACAGGCTGTCGTAATGGACCTGCTGAATGAGGGAAATGGTCTCCTCAAATTCTTCTTCCGTCTCGCCGGGGAAGCCCACGATGACATCGGAAGTCAGCACCAGCTCTGGCATGACCTTTTTAGCATAGAGGACCTTGGAAAGATAGGTTTCCCGGTCGTAGTGGCGGTTCATGGCTTTCAGCACCCGGGAGGAGCCGGACTGGAAGGGAAGATGCAATTGCTTTGCGATCTTATCATACTTTGCCATGGTATCGAACAGCTTGAAGGAGGCATCCCGGGGATGGCTGGTCATGAAGCGGACCAAAAACTCGCCGGGGATCTGGGCAATGGCTTCCAAGAGGTCTGCAAAATCCATGCCGCCCCCCAAATCCTTGCCGTAGGAATTGACGTTCTGGCCCAGCAGGGTGATCTCCTTGGCACCGCCTTCTACCAGTGCGCGGCACTCTGCCAGAATGTCCTCCGGCGCTCTGCTCCGCTCCCGGCCCCGGACATAGGGGACGATGCAGTAGGTGCAGAAATTGTTGCAGCCGTACATGATGGAGACCCATGCCTTCAGCTTGGAGTCCCGGACCTGCGGAATGCCCTCGGCAATAGAGCCGGGCTCGTCCACAATGTAGAATTGGCGCTTTTTCTGGTTCAGCACCTTCCAAAGGATCTCCGGGAATTGCCACAGGTGGTGGGTGGAGAACACGCCGTCCACATGGGGGTAGCTCTTTTTGATCCGGTCGGAAACTTTCGTCTCGCCGGCCATGCAGCCGCACAGGAAGATTTTCTGCCGGGGATGGCGGCGCTTGGTGTGGGTCAGGGCCCCCAAATTGCCGAAGACCCGCTGCTCGGCGTGCTCCCGGATGGCGCAGGTGTTCATAATGACCACATCAGCACCCTCTGCTTCCTGCACGATGCGGTAGCCGCACTGGGCAAGGTAGCCCCGCAGCTTTTCAGAGTCGGCTTCATTCTGCTGGCAGCCATAGGTTTCTACATAGGCAGCGGGCACGATGCCCTCAGACTGCCAGAAAGCGGCGATTTTATCACAATAGGAAAACTGCTTTTCCAGTTCTTCCTTCTCAATTACAGTCGTTTTGGTATTCATAGGGAAATCCTCCGGTGGATAGTTTCTCAACTATAAATAATAGCATTTTTTCGGGGTGTTTGCAAGGGCAGATGTGAGGAAATTAAGGATTTCAGCGCACTGTCTGTAGGGCGGGCTGTCCTCAGCCCGCCGTAAAGCGAACTTCTCTGCAAAATGCGGCGGCTTGAGGGCAAGCCGCCCTACAGGGAGCGCTGGTTGTTTTTGTAAACAATCTGTGTAATAGCTTGCATTCCGCGCAAAACCGTGATAAACTGACCGGGTTGATTTACCCGTGAATACGGAGAAATGAGGATCAAAATGGAAAATAACAATAAAAAAGCTACCCCCGGCAAGATCGCTCTGGCGGTCGTTGCGGTGGTGCTGCTGGCGGCTGTGCTGATTGGCATGATTTCCGTGGGCTTCAGTGCTGTGGCTGCAGAGACGACGGTAGAGGAATCTGTAGAGGTCGTTTCTGTGGAGTATACTATCCCGAATGATGGTAACCCTGCCGATGAGACTGCCAAGGGCAGTTATACCGCCTCTGATGAGGCTGTCCGTGCTGCTGCGGACACAGTGGTGGCCACCATGGGGGATTACACCCTGACCAACGGCCAACTGCAGGTTTACTACTGGATGGAAGTGCAGAACTTCCTCAGCTCCTACGGCAGCTACGCCGCTTACTTTGGTCTGGACGTGAGCCAGCCTTTGGATATGCAGGTATGCGGCCTGTCTGAGCTGGGCGAAACTTGGCAGCAGTTCTTCCTTGCCAGTGCCCTGAACACTTGGAAGAATCATCAGGTGCTGGCTGCCGAGGCAGAGCTGGCAAACTACGAGATGGATGCGGCCATGGCTGCGGAGCTGGAAAATACCCGGGCTTCCATGGAACAGAATGCCGCCATGTACGGCTTTGAAAGTGCCGAGGAGCTGCTGGCCTACAATGTGGGCCGGGGCGCGTCTATCGAAGATTACCTGCACTTCATGAACCTGTACTATCCCGGCACCCTGTATTTTAACGAGCAGGTGGTGGCCAATGGACCCACTGCTGAGGAGGTAGAGGCTTACTTTACCGAGAACGAGGAAGCTTATCTCCAGAATGGCCTTGCACGAGAGGACAAGTATGTGGATGTGCGCCATGTGCTGATCATGCCCGAGGGTGCCGACTCCTCCAATATCCGCACGGAGACTTTTGACGAAGCAGCATGGGAAGCCGGCCGGGTCAAGGCCGAGGAGCTGCTGGCCGCTTGGGAAGCCGATGACAAGAGCGAGGAAAGCTTTGCACAGTTGGCCGTGGACCACTCTCAGGACGGCAGTGCAGTGAACGGCGGCCTGTATACCGATGTGGTGAAGGGCCAGATGGTGGAGGCTTTTGAAAACTGGTGCTTCGACGAAACCAGAGCCTATGGTGACTACGGCATCGTGAAGACGGAGTTTGGCTACCATCTGATGTTCTATGTGGGTAGCCGCCCTGTCTGGGTGGAGTATGCTGAAAGCGACCTAATGAATCAGCGGGCCAGCGAACTGCTGAACACCCTGCTGGCAAAGTACACCATGGAAGCAGATTTTGAGAACATTCTGCTGGCCTATGTGGACATTGACGGCGAGACCGCAGAGGAAACGCCTTCCGAGACTGTGATTCAGGCAGAACCTCTGCTGAACGAGGAAACCAAGCCTGTGCTGCTGATCGCAGCCGTATCCGCAGCCGCCCTGTGTGCCGCTGCTTATGTTCTCAATAAGAAGGAACACGAATAAAATGCAAAGAGCTGCCCAAGTTCGGGCAGCTCTTTTTTTGCAGATAGATGTGATAAATGGGCATTTATCGGTCTGTCGAAAGATAGCTGTCATTGCGAACCAGTCCGCAGACTGGTGTGGCAATCCCCTTCAAAAATCCGCGCAGAAACTTGAAACAATACATTCCGGAAACTTGCAGGGGATTGCCACGCCAGTGTGCGCACTGGCTCGCAATGACATGCGTTGTTCGATACAGCACGGTAAATTACGATTTACCGCAGCGGCAGGGTATGGAAGATCTCGGCGGAGATGGCTTTAAACTCGTCGGCGTCGGTGGTTTTCCGCAAGCGCTTCCAGAGCTTGTCGCAGCCCTCAAAGCGGTCGTGGAGGAAGCCCCAGTTCTCCTTTAGCCGGAAAATGGCATTCCGGCTGCCGCCAAATTCTACCTCGTAGACCGCCATCAGCTCATTCATAAAGCCCTCCAGCGCGGTTACATCGGTACCACCGGACAGCATGCCGGGGTCGGCGATCAGTCCGCGGCCGATCATGACGGCATCGATTTGGGGGTATTTGCGGTGCAGGGCTTCGGAATCTGCAAGGCAGAGGATGTCGCCGTTGTAGCATAGAGGATTTTTGCTGTTTTTTACGGCAAAATCAAACACCTCCATATGTACGCTGCCATCATAGAATTGCTTCCGGACCCGGGGATGGATGGTCAGCTCCTGGATGGGATAACGGTTGAAGACCTCCAGCAGGGCGGGAAATTCTTCGGGAGATTCCAGACCCAGCCGGGTCTTGACGGAGATGGGCAGGGGAGAAGCCTGAAAGATCTCCTCCAAAAATCGGTCCAGTGCAGATGCATCCCGGAGCATGCCGCTGCCCTTGCCCTTGGACACCACAGTACCGGAGGGACAGCCCACATTTAAATTTACTTCCTCATAGCCCCGGTCCCGGCAGACCCGGGCAGCCCAGAGAAAATCCTCGGAAACCTTGGTCAGAATTTGGGGCACGGCAGCAAAATCCACGCTGTCCGCCATAGGCAGCTCCCGGTCCTCCTTATGGGTCAGGGTCCGGTGGATGGTGGGGGAGAGGAAGGGCATGTAATACCGGTCTACGCCGGGGAAATATTTGTGATGCAGACGGCGGTAAATGCTGTCCGTCAGCCCCTCCATGGGGGCGAAGTAGTAACGCATATCGATTACCTCTCAAAAGAAAAAATGTCATTGCGAGGAGGGCGAAGCCCGACGTGGCAATCCCCTCCCAAGATCCGCGCAGAACTGTTAAAGCGGCTGTTTGGTGCTTGTGGGGGATTGCCACGCCAGTGTGCGCACTGGCTCGCAATGACAGCGTGAATATCAGATTTCAGAAATCACAGGCAAAATCATGGGATTGCGCTTGGTGGTCTTATACAGGTAGCCGCTGAGATCGTTCTTGATGGCGGACTTGATGGCAGCCCAGTCCCGGATGTGCTTGCGCTGGCAGCGCTCGATGGCCTCCATGGCCACGTCCTGCAGGGATTCCATCAGCTCCTCGGATTCCTTGACGTAGATGAAACCGCGGGTGATGATATCGGGGCCGGTGAGGATGCTGCCGTCCTCGGCGCTGAGGTTCACCAC
The DNA here is from genome assembly GCA_017436785.1 of Oscillospiraceae bacterium. Classification (GTDB taxonomy): domain Bacteria; phylum Bacillota; class Clostridia; order Oscillospirales; family Oscillospiraceae; genus Faecousia. The sequence goes on from JAFSCK010000083.1 coordinate 15,749, forward strand.
CACCACGATCATGCCGTCTTCTGCCAGATGCTTGCGGTCCCGCAGCACCACGCTGCCCACATCGCCCACACCGGTGCCGTCCACAAAGACCTTACCGGCGGTGACGCTGCCCTTGACCTTGCAGGTCTTGCCGGACAGCTCGAAGACGGTACCCAGCTCCCCGATGAAGATGTTCTTGGGGTTCATGCCCATGGACTGGGCCAGCTTGGAGTGGATCTGCAGCATCCGCTGTTCGCCGTGGACGGGCAGGAAGAATTTGGGACGAACCAGACCGTGGACGATCTTTAGCTCCTCCTGACAGGCATGGCCGGAGGCATGGAGGCCTTCACTCTTTTCGTAGACCACGTCGGCACCCTTGCGGTACAGCTCGTTGATGATCTTGGAAACCGCCTTTTCGTTGCCGGGGATGGCGGAAGCGGAAATGATGATCCGGTCGCCGGCGGTGATGTCCACCTGCTTATGGGTATTGAAGGCCATGCGGTACAGGGCGGACATGTTTTCGCCCTGAGAACCGGTGGAAACGATGACCACCTTGTTCTTAGGCAGGCTCTTGATGGCGGCAAGGTCTACGATGGTGCCCTGCTTCACTTTCAGGTAACCCAGCTCCTGAGCCACCTTCAGCATGTTCTCCATGCTGCGGCCGGTAACAGCCACCTTGCGGCCATACCGCTGGGCGGTGGCCAGAATGGACTGGATGCGGTGCATGTTGGAGGCGAAGGTGGTGACGATGATGCGCTGGTCGCAGTTCTTAAACTGGCGGTCCAGATTTTCTGCCACCATATTCTCGCTGGGGGTATAGCCGCTGCGCTCGACATTGGTGGAGTCGGCGCACAGGGCCAGAACGCCCTGAGTGCCCAGCTCGCCCAGACGGGCAAGGTCCATCATGCCGTCCTTGGCGGTGGGATCGATCTTAAAGTCGCCGGTGAAGATGACGGTGCCCACGGGGGTGTGGATGGCCAGTGCGCAGGCATCGGCGATGGAATGGTTCACATGGATAAATTCCACCTGAAAGCAGCCAGCCTTGACCATATCGCCGGCCTTGTGGGTCAGAAGCTTGACCTTGTCCGCGATCTTATGCTCCTCCAGCTTCAGCTTGATGAGGCCGTTGGTCATGGCGGTGCCATGGACAGGGCAATTCACCATTTTCATGGCGTAGGGAATGGAACCGATGTGGTCCTCGTGACCGTGGGTGATGAAAATGCCCCGCAGCTTCTTCTGGTTCTCCACCAGATAGGAAAAATCGGGGATCACCAGATCAACGCCGTACATGTCCTCCTCGGGGAAGCCAACGCCGCAGTCGATGACGATCATGTCCTTGCCATATTCCAAGACGGTACAGTTCTTTCCAATCTCATCCAGACCGCCCAGAGGGATAATTTTCAGTTTTTCTGCCAAAAAAATACTCCTTTCAAAATCTATGTCTGAAAACAGACAACACAAACAGGCAACCGCTTCTCAAAATAAGGCCCTGATTCGCCGTTTTTTGAGAAAACGCCTGCATAATTTCGTTTCATATGTGCAGCAAAATGCTGTTGTAACAATGCCCGGGCGCAGCCCTGCCCCGGCGCTTACGAACATAGTATACCACAAAATTGTGAAAAAGTATACTCTAATTTGTAAAGCCTTTTTTACGGAAATACAGGAAAAGTAGTTGCGGGATTTGGTTGGATTTGCTATAATAGCGGGTATAGTATGGATTATTACGGCTTGAGGAGGCGAATGGGTATGAACCGGAAGCTGGGACGGCTGCTGCGGCCGGGAATGGGGATCTATTTCTTCGTGATGGCGGCTTTCTGCGTGGCGGCGCTGTTAGAGGAGCAATACTGGCTGGCGGCAATGGAGACTTCTGTGACGTTGCTGGTGTTTATGCTCTATATTCTCAACCGCAACCGCCGGGACCGCCAGATCCAGCAGTATATTCAGACCGCTTCCAATACGCTGGAAGCTACCTCTCAGGGCGAAAGCCCCCTGCCTGCGGTGCTGATCCGCTTGGGCGACGGCGGCATCATCTGGGCCAACCACCGCTTCAGTGAGCTGACAGGCTATGCCGATTCCATGATGGAGCAGCAGCTGGAGGAGGTCCTTCCCGGCTTCTCTACGGAATGGCTGGCCTCCGGCAAGACAGAGTGCCCCACGGATGCCACCTTACACAACCGCCGTTACCGGGTCTACGGCACTACCATCCGGGCAGAGGATGCCATCGGCACAATGCTGGGTGTGCTGTATTTCTCCGATCTGACGGAGCTTTATCAGATCCGGGACGAGTATATCCGTTCCCGCCCGGTGGTCTCCATCATTCTCATTGACAATTATGAGGAGCTGATTAAGAATCTGACAGAAAGCGCCATTTCCACTCTGAATGCCAAGCTGGGCGATACCATCATGGCGTGGACGGAAAGCTATAACGGTCTGCTTCGCAAGCTGGAGAGAAACCGGTATCTGTTCATTTTCGAGAAACGGGATCTGCTCCGGGCTACCGAAGATAAATTCTCTCTGCTGGAAAACATCCACGAGATCACCTCGCCCTCCGGTTTGCCGGCCTCCATTTCCATTGGTCTGGGCGTGGACGGCGCCAACTTTGACGAGGGCTATAATTTTGCGGCGCTTTCCATTGAAATGGCCCTGAGCCGGGGCGGCGATCAGGCTGTTATCAAGGACCGCTTCAATTTCAGCTTCTACGGCGGAAGAAACCGGGAAGCCGACTACCGCAGCAAGGTCCGTTCCCGCGTCACCGCCAATTCTCTGATGGAGCTCATCGGCCAGAGTGGCCATGTGTTCATCATGGGCCACCGGAATGCGGATCTGGATGCCGTGGGCGCGGCTGTGGGAATTGCCTGCCTGTGCCGCAAGAAGGGCAAGAAGGCCAACATTGTCATCGATATGGAGGTCAATGCCTCCAAGAAGCTGCTGGAAGAGATTCTGGCAGAGCCTCAGTACGAGGGGATCTTTATTTCCGGACAGGATGCCCTGCTGATGGCGGATAACCGCAGTATCCTGATCGTGGTGGATACCAACCGCCCGGATCAGGTGGAATGCAAGAGCCTGTTGGAGGCTATCTCCAAGGTCTGCGTGGTGGACCATCACCGCCGGGCTGCGGATTACATCAATCCCGTGGTGGTCAACCTCCACGAGCCTTATGCCTCCTCCGCTTCCGAGCTGGTGACGGAGATCCTGCTGTACGCCGTGGAGAAGAAGGATGTGCTGCCCATCGAGGCCAAGTCCCTGCTGGCAGGTATCTGTCTGGATACCAAGTTCTTCAACGTTCGCACCGGTGAGCGCACCTTTGAGGCGGCTGCTGCCCTGCGGCGCATGGGCGCGGATACCACCGAGGTCAAGATGCTGCTGCAAAGCGACTTCCAAGATACCATGGCGAAATACCAGATCATCCGCTCTGCTAAGCTCTACCGGCAGGAGATCGCGGTGGCTGCCCTGAATACCAGCACCACCCGGGTCCTTGCGGCACAGGCGGCAGATGAGCTGCTGAATATTTCCGGTATTACAGCATCCTTCGTCATGTATCCTGACAACGATCAGGTCATCATTTCCGCAAGAAGCATCGGCAGCGCCAATGTGCAGATGATCCTCGAACCCTTAGGCGGCGGCGGCAACACCGCAACAGCCGGTGCGCAGATGAAGAACATCTCCGTTAAGGATGCCCTCGACCGGCTGGTGGAATCCATTGATAAATTTTATGAGCAATAAAAATTCGCATGTCATTGCGAACCAGTGCGCACACTGGTGTGGCAATCTCCTAAGGATTAGAGAGCTGCCGGATATATGGAGGGGATTGCCACGTCGGCTATTGGCCTCCTCGCAATGACAGGTAAATATGATAAGGAGATTTTACTATGAAAGTTATTCTGTTACAGGACGTTAAGGGCAAGGGCAAGAAGGGCCAGCTGCTGGAGGTTTCTGACGGCTACGCCAGAAATTTCATGCTCCCCAAGAAGATGGCCATTGAGGCTACCCCTGATGCCATCAACACCATGCGTATGAACGACAAGGCCACGCAGGAGCGCATCGCCCGGGAAAAGGCAGAGGCCATGGCCATTGCCAATAAGCTGCGGGAGCTGACCGTCACCGTCACCGCCAAGGGCGGCGGCAATGGCCGTCTGTTCGGCTCCGTCACCAACGCCGAAGTGGCCGAGGCTCTGGCAAAGCAGGCGGATGTCAAGCTGGATAAGCGCAAGATCGTGCTGAAGGATTCTATTAAGAATGTGGGCACCTACACAGCAACCTGCAAGCTGGGCTATGAGATCACCGCACCTCTGACCGTTAAGGTCGTGGAAGCCTAACGCTTCCAAACGCCCATTGTAGGGCGGGGTCACTGACCCCGCCGACCAGCTAGCGGAAATTGCTTTGTGTAAATCGGAGAAGTGATTGACAATAACTGTGTCATTGCGAGGAGCGCAGCGACGTGGCAATCTCCCCCAGAAAAGGAGGAAATCTATGCCTTGGTACAGAAAAGTGCAGATGATCGCCATGACGATTGCCGTGATTGCGGTTTCCCGCATGGGATGGGAGTTTTTCGTCAATGACTTGGAGAGCATCACCGTTATCAAGGTATGCGGCTATGCTACCCTTGGGGCGCTGTATGTCAATCTGTTTGCTGCTATTGTCCGGCTTGTGAAAGAGCGGGAAGATAAGAAATAAAACCGTAGGGCGTGGTCATGACCCCGCCCTACAATACAAAGAAAGGAGAGATGAAACATGGATGAAGAATTGCTTTCCCGGCAGCAGCCTCAGTCTTTGGAGGCGGAGCAGGCGGTTTTGGGTTCTATTTTGATCGACAGCCGCTGCATCACTGAAGTGGTGGGCGTGGTGAAGCCGGAGGATTTTTACCTGCAGCAGAACCGGGAAATCTATGAGACCATCTATACCATGTTCAACTTCTCCCAGACCATTGACCCTGTCACGGTGCTGGACAAGCTGAAGGAGCTGGGCTATTACCACGACAACTCCCGGGATTACATCCTGCAGCTCATGGAGATCACCCCCACCGCTGCCAATGTGGTGCGGTATGCCAACATCGTCCGGGAAAAGTCCATGCTCCGTGGATTGAATCAGGCGGCAACGGATATTCATGAAATGGTTTCCGAGGAAGTCGGTACTCCCGCCGAAATGCTGGAGACTGCCGAGAAGAAAATCTACGCCCTGCGCAAGGGCGAGCGGGGAGATTCCCTAGAGCACATCGGCACCACGCTCCACAAGGTCTTTGACCGGCTGACGGAGCTGGCTCAGTCCGATTCCCTGATCCCCGGCCTGTCTACAGGTATGCGGGATTTGGATACCAAGATCAACGGCTTGAACAAGTCGGACCTGCTGCTAGTGGCAGCCCGTCCTGCCATGGGCAAGTCTGCCTTTGCCCTGAACATTGGTATCAATGTGGCAAAAAAATATAAGAAGACCGTTGCCATTTTCAATTTGGAAATGTCCCGGGAGCAGATGGCGATGCGTCTTTTGGCGATCGAGAGCTTCGTGGAGCTGCAAAAGCTGGCTACCGGCAAGCTCAGCGAGGAGGAATGGACCAAGCTGTGCATGGCCTCCGCCGCACTGAGCCAGACGGATATCCGCATTGATGATAACCCCTCTGTTACTGTTGCAGATATCAACGCAAAATGCCGGCGACTGGACAATCTGGGCCTCGTCATCATCGACTACCTGCAGCTGATGCAGGGCTCCGGCTACGGAAAAAACAACGAAAACCGTGTGGTGGTCGTTGGCGAGATTTCCCGTTCCTTAAAGATCATGGCAAAGGAACTGAATGTGCCTGTTATCTGCTTGAGCCAGCTGTCCCGCGCGGTGGAAAGCCGCACCGATAAGCGGCCTATTCTGTCGGACCTGCGAGAATCCGGTGCCATCGAGCAGGACGCGGACTCTGTTATGTTCCTGTACCGTGACGAATATTATAATGAAAATACCGAAGATAAGGGCGTTGCTGAGTGTATCGTTGCCAAGAACCGCCACGGCGAGACCGGCGCGGTGAAGCTGCAATGGATCGGCCAGTACCAGACCTTCGCAGACCGGGAGTGGAAGCATGCAGAATAAGCTGCTGAAATTTATCCGGCAGGAGGACATGGTGCAGCCGGGAGATACGGTGATCTGCGCAGTCTCTGGCGGCGCGGATTCTGTGGCATTGCTGTTTGCCTTCTATTTATTAAAGGAAAAGCTGGGGATCCGGCTGGAAGCAGCCCATTTCAACCATCATCTCCGGGGCGAGGAATCGGACCGGGATGAAGCCTTTGTTAGCGCTCTTTGTGACCGTTATGATATTCCGCTGCATATAGGCGGCGGACAGGTTACGGCAGGGAAGAAGGGGCTGGAAGCTGCTGCCCGGGATGCCCGGTACGCGTTCCTGCGGACCCTAAACGGTAAAGTGGCCACGGCCCACACTGCCGATGACAATGCGGAAACCATCCTCATGCGCCTCATCCGTGGCACGGGGCTGAAGGGCCTCGGCGGCATCATCCCGGTGCAGGGGCAGATCATCCGGCCCATGCTCCGCATTACCCGGCAGGAGGTGGAAGGCTTTCTGGAGGAATGGTGCCTCAGCCACATCGAGGACAGTTCCAACAAAAGTGATGATTTTCTGCGAAACCGCATCCGTCATCATGTAATGCCGCTGCTGGCTGCGGAGAATCCCAAAATTGCGGAAAATCTGTCCCAGATGGCCCTGCGGCTGCGTCAGGAGGAGGAATTTCTCTCTCTACAGCTGGATTCTACCACTCTACCCACAGTAGAGTCCCTGAAAACCATGCCCAAAGCCCTGCGAAGCCGGTATTTGGCGGCCTTTTTGGAGCGCAGCGGCGTACGGGAGCCGGAGGATGCACACATTGCCCAAGCGGAAGCGCTGGTGTTTTCCGAAAAGCCCTCTGCCCGGGCAGCGTTTCCCAGCGGTGTCACCATTGCCCGGAATTATGACCGGCTGGAAGTGCTGACGGAACAGGAAGGGTTCGAGAAGACTGCCTTGCCCTGTCCCGGTGAGGTGCTGCTTCCGGGGCTTCGTGTCACCTGTGCGCCGGCCAAAGAAGTTTGCAATGCACCGGATGCCTTTACGGTGGTCCCGCAGGGGGCGCTTTATCTGAGAAGCCGCCAGAGCGGCGATGCGCTGCGTCTGTCCGGCGGCAGCAAAAGCCTGAAGAAGCTGTTCATAGACCGGAAAATCCCCGCCGCCCTGCGCAGCCAAATTCCGGTGGTCTTTGATGAAGGCGGTATTTTGGGCGTATATTCGATAGGTGTAAATTTGGATCGTTTTGCCGCAGGCGGAGATGCGGTGACCATCCGTTTTGAAAAAAGAGATAAGGGAGAATAAAATATGGAGAATATGGATAAGGATATCCAGCAGATCCTGCTGACAGAGGAACAGATCCAGAGCAAAATTGCAGAGCTGGGTAAGATCCTGACCGAGGAATATGCGGATAAGAACCCGGTGATCGTGGGTGTTCTGAAGGGTGTGGTGGTGTTCTACGCCGACATGATCCGCCAGATCAAGACCCCCTGTCAGCTGGATTTTATGTGGATCTCCTCCTATGCCGGTGCCAATTCCAGCGGCAAGATGCTGGTGCGGCAGGACGTGACTGCAGACATTAAGGGCCGCCATGTTCTTATCTTGGAGGATATTTTCGATACCGGCAATTCTCTGTCCTTCACGGTGGAGCACCTGCTGAGCAAGGAGCCGGCGTCTTTAAAGATCTGCACCTTCCTCGATAAGCCCGAGCGCAGAAAACCCGGCGTAACGCTGCAGGCAGATTATGTGGGCTATACCATTCCCAACGCCTTTGTGGTGGGCTATGGCTTGGATTACAATGAAAAATACCGGAATCTGCCCTATATTGGCATCCTGAAACCGGAAGTATATGAAAAGTAAGAAATAGTAAGGAGACCCCAATTGAGAAACCGTAGAGCTATCCCCCTAATTGTTTATCTGATCTTGCTGGTGGTGGTGTTTTCTTGGGCAGGTGATCTGTTCAATGATTCCATGAACCAGCTCCCCTATTCCACGGTGGTGGACCTGATCCGCAGCCAGCAGGTGAAAAAGCTGGAGGTGCAGGACGGCGTTCTGACCATGGAGCTTTACATTGCCATCGACGGAGAAAACACCATCCGTTCCGCACTGGCCAATCCGGAAAGCTTTCAGGAGCAAATGGGCCAGCTGCTGCAGGAGCAGCACGAGGCCGGGATCTTGGAATACTACCACTTCTATCCTGAGGAGGAATTTTCTCCCTATGAGCTGATCCTGCCGCTGGTGCTGGCAGGTCTGGTGCTGCTGTTCGTATGGGCCATGTTCATGAGCCGGGCCAACAGCAATAATCCGCTGCAGAATTTCGGCAAGGCCCGCACCGTGCTGGGCGTGCCCGACGGCAAGAAGGTCACGTTTGCTGATGTGGCCGGTGCTGATGAAGAGAAGGAAGAACTGCAGGAAGTGGTGGATTTCCTGAGAAATCCGGAAAAATTTACCCAGATCGGCGCCCGGATTCCCCATGGCATGCTGCTGGTGGGCCCTCCCGGTACCGGTAAGACGCTGCTTGCCCGGGCGGTTGCCGGTGAGGCAGATGTGCAGTTCCTATCTATTTCCGGCTCTGATTTCGTGGAAATGTATGTAGGCGTTGGCGCAAGCCGTGTCCGGGACCTGTTTGAGCAGGCCAAGAAAATTGCTCCTGCCATCATCTTCATCGATGAGATCGATGCAGTTGGCCGCAAGCGTGGCAGCGGTCTCGGCGGCGGCCATGACGAAAAGGAACAGACGCTGAACCAGCTGCTGGTGGAGATGGACGGTTTTGCCCGGACGGAGGGTGTCATCGTTCTGGCAGCCACCAACCGGCCCGATATTCTGGACCCCGCCCTGCTGCGTCCCGGCCGCTTTGACCGTCAGATCCATGTGGGCCGCCCTGATGTGAAGGGCCGTGAGGAGATCCTGAAGGTCCATGCCAAGGATAAGCGGCTGGATGCCACCGTAAATCTCAAGACCGTGGCCCGGGCCACCACCGGTTTTACCGGTGCAGACCTGAGCAACCTTTTGAACGAAGCGGCTATCATGGCAGCCCGGGACAGCCGTCCTGTGCTGACCATGGAGGATCTGAACGAGGCCCTGATGAAGATCACGGCAGGTCCCGCGAAAAAGTCCCGTGTTCAGATCCGCAAGGACCTGCGGGAAACCGCCATCCATGAGGCTGGCCATGCGGTGGCCATGTACCACCTGCCCACCCACGATCCGGTGCGGCATATCACCATCATCCCCCGTGGCCAGTCATTGGGTTCCACATGGTCGTTGCCCCGGGATGATTCCTTCAATATGACCCGCAATCAGATGTACGAGCAGATCGTATCCCTGCTGGGCGGCCGTGTGGCGGAGGCACTGTTCCTTGGGGATATCTCCGTGGGTGCCTCCAATGACATTGACCGCGCCACCAAGCTGGCCAAGGATATGGTGGCCCGGTACGGCATGTGCGAAAAGCTGGGCACTGTGTCCTATCTGGATGGCGGCGAGGTCTTCATTGGCCGGGATTATCAGACCACCAAGAGCTATTCCGAAAAGTATGCCGGAACCATTGATGACGAGGTGAAGGCCCTCATCGACAAGGCCTATGAGCACTGCGTTAAGATCCTTTCTGAGAACAGGGAAAAGCTCCATGCCATCGTGGATTACCTGCTGGAAAAGGAGTCCATGACCGGGGAGCAGTTTGAGGCCATTATGGAAGGCAGAGAGGCTGGCGAAACCTCCGCAACTGCCATGTTTGACGGCTTTGAGGAAGAGAAAACCGAAGAATAAGCAGAACCTCCCAGCGATTGTGCTGGGAGGTTTTTAATAGAATGATAAAAATTATGGTTAATAAATACTAAAAATCTTTGTCAAATCTTTTGTAAATTGTTGACATTAACGACACGGGGAGCTATAATGAACAAGACAGCAGGCAAAGCCAACATGTTTGCTGTACATTTTACACATGTTTCTGCGCCAGCGGAAACTTCTATACTTTGAGGAGGGTGTAGTATGATTAGCTTCTTTGTATGTCTGGCAATCCTGATCGGCGGATACTTTATTTACGGTAAATACGTATCCAATGTGTTCGGTCCCGATGATCGTGAGACTCCTGCGATCACCATGGAAGACGGCGTTGACTATATCGTCATGCCTACTTGGAGAATTTTCCTGATCCAGCTTCTGAACATTGCAGGCCTTGGCCCCATCTGGGGTGCTGTTGGCGGCGCAATGTGGGGTCCCAGCGTGTTCCTGTGGATCACCTTCGGTACCATCTTCGTCGGTGCTGTCCATGACTTTGCATCTGGCTTCATGTCCATGCGTCACGAGGGCAAGAGCGTTCCCGAAATGACTGGCATGTACATGGGCAATACTATGAAGCAGATCATGCGTGTCTTCACCGTCGTTCTGCTGTTCATGGTCGGTGTTGTCTTCGCAGTCGGTCCTGCCGGTCTGCTGAGCTACCTGAGCGGTCAGGCTGGCGGCGGCGGCCTGCTGACCAACAACTATTTCTGGCTGGCAATCATCTTTGTTTACTACTTCATCGCAACCTTCCTGTCCATTGATAAGATCATTGGCAAGCTGTATCCTGTCTTCGGCATCTGCCTGATCATCATGGCTATCGGCGTCGGCGCCGGCACCATCATCAAGGGCTATGAGATCCCCGAGATCTTCCCCCTGCGCAATATGCATCCCGGCGGAAGCGGTATCTTCCCCGCAATGTTCATCTCCGTTGCCTGCGGCGCCTGCTCCGGCTTCCACTCCACTCAGTCCCCCATCATGGCCCGCTGCTGCAAGAGTGAGAAGATGTCCAAGATGGTCTTCTACGGCGCAATGGTCTGTGAAGGCATTATCGCTCTGGTTTGGGCTGCTGCCTCCTGCGCTCTGTTCAACATCGAGGGCGGCCTGATGACCGGTCTGAAGGAAGCTATGGCTATGGGCCAGTCTGCCTGTGTTTACAACATCTGTGCAACCACCATGGGCGGCTTCGGCGCTATTCTGGCTATGCTGGGCGTTATCGCATGCCCCATCTCCTCCGGCGACACTGCATTCCGTTCCGCTCGTCTGACTGTTGCGGATGCTCTGAATCTGGACCAGAAGAGCATCAAGAACCGCATCCTGCTGACCGTTCCTCTGCTGGGTCTGGGCGTTCTGGTTTCTCAGCTGGACTACACCGCTATCTGGAACTACTTTGCATCCACCAACCAGATTCTGGCTGCTATCGTCCTGTGGACCGCTGCCTTCTATCTGCGTCATGAGGGCAAGAACGATCTGATCTGCTCCATCCCCGCAGCATGGATGACCGCTGTTACCCTGTCCTTCGTCTTCAGCAGCAACCTGTATCTGGGCGGCATCTCCTTCTTCCCGCCCATCGCCAAGGTTCTGGGTGTCGGCACCGCTGTTGTTCTGTTCGTGCTGTATACTCTGAAGGCTCCCAAGGCTGCAAAGGCCGCCAAGTAAAAACGTCTGATTCAACCGAGAAAGGAATAAGCCTATGTACATCCCGCCCAAATCCCTGTCCGAAAAAACGCTGCCCCCGGAGAAGCTCCGGCCTGACAGAACCTGCTGTACCGAATACGAGGATTTCGGTCTGGGAGATGAGGCGTTGTATTTAGAGAAATATGCGATTCCCCGGATGGGATATATCCCGCTGTCTGCTATTGAGCGCGTCTACAAGCGGCTGGCTGTCAGCAAGGGTGCTTTTGAAGGGAAAATGTATGGAACGCTGTGCTATCTGGTCGTTCGCTATGACGGTCAGGAGAAGGCTTTCCGCTTTACCCACGAGGAAAATCTGGACGCTCTGTTGGCAGCATTCCGTGAAAAGACAAAGATTCCTGTAGGCAAGGCCTGATCGCAGATCGGTTGTATGATTTGAGTAAAAAAGCGCCGCAGTCAATTGACTGCGGCGCTGAATTTATGTGATGCTGTTTTTGAAGAGTTACTGAAAGATAGAGATGGAAGAAATTGTGAGCCGGGGAATAGAAGCGGTGCATTCGGAGAAAAGGGATCAAATTGCATATAATAGGACGGAAAGAAATTGCAGTGCTGCGCCCAAAACCACAAAGATGTGGAAGGTGGCGTGCATCCATTTGCGTTTTTTCCCGAGGCCGTACAAAATGGCGCCGATGCTGTAGGCAATGCCGCCGGAAAGCAGCAGCAGAAAGCCCGGCAGTGTCATGACCTGCAGCAGTGGCCGCCAGAAGGGGATCACGGCCCAGCCCATGCCAATGTAGCAGATCATGGAAAAAACGCTGTAGCGGTGCAGGTCGATGGCGGTCAGTCCCGCTGCCAGCAGAGCCAGTGCCCACTCAAAGGCAAACAGCCCCCAGGCAAGCTTTGGATACAGAGGGCGGATGGCGGACAGCACCACGGCAGTGTAGGTGCCTGCGATCAGAAAATAGATGGTGCAGTGGTCCACCACCTGCATGACTTTCTTTGCCATCCCGGTGGGGAGACCATGATAAACACTGGAAATGGTGAACATGGTGATGAAGCTGGTGCCGTAAATGGCACTGCTGACGATGGCGTATGCGTCATGGTTTCTGGCCGCGCGAAGGACACAGGCTACCAGAACCAGAATGCCCAGACCGCCGCCTACGATGTGGGTGATCATATTCATAAGCTCCTCTGCATGGCAGTAATTGGGAAGCTGGCGGTCACATAATTTGGTTCGTTTCATAGGGAATCACCTTTCTGTGTGGGAGGATAGATCCAGCATAGCACATTTTTCACAAAAATCACCCTACCAGCAGCTGTTTACCTCTCTTTTGTGGAGAAAATCCAATTCTACTGCCGGTAGAGTGAGTTTGGGGTTGACAAATGTCCGCGAATAGAATACAATTCATAGGTACCACGGCTGAGGTCGCGGAAATCATCAGTACCTTTGGGGTCTGGCAATTGCCCCAGTGTGGAAAGGGATTTCCGCCGAAGGATCTGCCTGATGCCACGCGGGCAAATTCTGGGGCTGCGCAGAAGATGCGCAGAACTGTCATCGGTATCGATGTTGTGCTGCCGGGATGAACGGAGAACGTTTGCCCTGTGCAGAAAGCACGGGGTATTTTATTGTACTTTCGACAGAGCAGTCTGCCCTACTGAAGGTTATCATATATCAAGAGAGGATCCGAGATATGAAGAAGACACCCTTTATCACCTTGGAGAAGGCGAAGGAGATCCGCGACCAGATCCCCACTCCCTTCCATGTTTACGACGAAGCCGGCATTCGGGCCAATGCCCGGGCCCTGAAGGCGGCCTTTGCTTGGAACAAGGGCTTCCGGGAGTATTTTGCCGTGAAGGCTACCCCCAACCCTTATATTCTGCAGATCCTAAAGGAAGAGGGCTGCGGCTGCGACTGCGCCAGCTACACTGAGCTGCTGATGGCAGAGGCTGTGGGCAACACGGGCCATGATGTGATGTTCTCCTCCAATGTGACCCCGGAGAAGGATATGCGCAAGGCCTATGAAATGGGTGCCTATATCAATCTGGACGATTCCACCCATGTGGAGTTTCTGGAGCGTATCGCCGACGGAAACGTGCCCGAGACTGTATGCCTCCGATTCAATCCCGGCGGTTCTTTCTCTCTGGGCAACACCATCATGGATATGCCCCGGGATGCCAAGTACGGTATGACCGAGGATCAGATGGCCGGTGCCATCAACCGCCTCCAGAAGCTGGGCACCAAGCATTTTGGCATCCATGCTTTCCTCGCCTCCAATACAACCGCCAACGGCTACTATCCGGAGCTGGCCAGCCAGCTGTTCCGTCTGGCCGTCCGCCTGCGCAATGCTACCGGCTGCCATTTCTCCTTCATCAACCTGTCCGGTGGCGTGGGTGTGGACTACCGCCCCGAGCAGCCTGCCAGCAATATCGCCATGATTGGTGACGGTGTTCGGCAGAAGTATGAGGAGATTCTGAAGCCTCAGGGTATGGATGACATTGCCATCTTTACCGAGCTGGGCCGGTTCATGCTGGCACCCTATGGTCATCTGGTGGCCACTGTCCTGCACCAGAAGCACATCTACCGGGAGTATGTGGGTCTGGATGCCTGCGCTGCGGACCTGATGCGTCCTGCCATGTATGGTGCCTACCATCATATTACGGTGCTGGGCAAGGAAGATGCTATTTTGGACCATGTTTATGATGTGACCGGCGGTCTGTGTGAGAACAACGACAAGTTTGCCATTGAGCGCAGCCTGCCGGAAATCGAGATCGGTGACATGGTGGCCATCCACGATACCGGTGCCCACGGCTATTCCATGGGCTATAATTACAACGGCAAGCTCCGCTCTGCGGAGGTGCTGCTGAAGGAAGACGGCTCCTTCCAGCTGATCCGCCGCGCAGAGAAGCCCAGCGATTATTTTGCTACCTTTGACTTCACGGATTTCAAATTTGGCTGCTAATCAGCAGAGTGCACAAAATACGACAAGTTTATTTGGCACGCGCATGGCAAAATAACGATAATTTTTCATACTTTTCCTTCTGGATTGTGATATAATAGTATCAACGGAAAGGGAGCTTCCCAAAACCGGAGCCAAAAGGAGTACCCTATGAACAATATCTTATTCTTTCTGACACCAAAGGCCATGTGTGCATTCTTGTACGATGACTTTACCATCCGTCAGGCGATAGAGAAAATGGAAGTGGCCGGCTATGCGGCCATTCCCATTTTGAACCGCCGGGGCGAATACCGGGGAACCCTGACAGAGGGAGACCTGCTGTGGGCTATGAAGAACATGTGCCATATGGATATGAGGCAAGCAGAGTCCCGGCGCATCATGGAGATCCCCCGCCGCAAGGACAATGTTCCCGTGCGGATCACTGCTTCTATGCAGGACCTGATCGAGCGGGCATCTCACCAGAACTTCGTCCCCGTTGTGGATGATTACAGCGCATTCATTGGTCTGATCACCAGAAAAGCCATCATCAAATATTGTCAGGATAAGCTGTTTGCAGAAAATTGACCCGCTACATATCAGAACCCCCGCTTTCCCAAAAGGAAAGCGGGGGCTTGCATTTATAGGGGCGATTCATGAATCACTCCGATAAGGTATTTGGGATCAGGGAGTGTGTGCCAAAGGGACAGAGAGGTATTGCTCCCAGAGGAAGGCTTCCTCCAGCTTGGTCAGACCATAGGCTTCCCGGACACCTTTGCACAGGGCGGTGAGCTTAGCCTGCATGGGTTCCGACTGGAATAGGTCCCGGTTCCCGGGAAGCAGGGCGTTTTCCCACACCCGGGCCCGGTCCTCTCTGGGATAGGTCATGGAATAGGTATCGATAAAGCAGCGGGTGCCGGGGGCAAGGTAGCTTTCCTTTGCCGCAGGTTCCCCCTTACCGAAGGTGTAGGTAAAGTCGGGAGGATTCAGCGCATTCCACTGGTCCAGAGCGGTGCTGTCCGTAAGTATGTGGGTCTCCATCACATGAAACAGCTCATGATATAGAGCCTGTGCGGTATAGCGTCCGGTGGTAATGATCACATAGGCATCGGTGCCATCCAAATACTGAACACCGGTGGCGGTATCCGGAGAACCTGTGGCGGTGCTGCCGGTGATCTGCCGCACCAACCCGATTTTTACAGAGGAGAAATGGGCTGCGGTTTGATCCAGCAGGCTCTGGGGATAGGCGGATAGACAGTCGTCCAACTGCTTCAGTGCCTGCAGCAGGATCTGGGGCTGGGGTTCTGCCTCGAAGGTATAGTCCCAAGGCTGGCAGGAAAGGGCATTTTCTCCCAGCAAAATGGGGAAACCATAGCGTTCTTCCAACCCGGCGGCATAGGCATAGCAATCCTCCAGAAGCTCCGGCTGACTGTCAGGGTAGGGGAACAGGCAGCTGGGGCTTTCCTTTGGACGGAAAACGGAGGCTGCGGGATTCCAGCGGTACAGTAGATCCTGATCGGTGCTGGGGTCGTAGGTAAGAAGCCACAGGGTACCACCGCTGCCGCTGCATACCTGCTTGGGAAGCTGATGGCTGTCCAATTTCAGCTCTGCTGCAAGGGTCCCTTGGCTCAGCTCATAGTAATGAAGCAGGACGCTGTCATCTGACTGCAAGGCAGCAGTGAGGGCGGCGTGCAGAGCTGGGAGAAAGAAGGTATCGGTAGGGGTCTCCTCCGGGAAAAGAGCCTGTGTTTCGCCTTTTGTGTCGCCGCAGAGCAGCAGATACAGCGCACTGATCGGCAGGGAAGCATAATAACGGCTTCCCTCGGTCAGAATCTGAGGGCCACCTTCCAACCGGGAAAGCTGCCGTCCGTTTTCTGCGGAAAGGAACAGGGTATGGACCTGATCCCCATCCTGAACGCGGCACTGGATCACGGTATCCTCCAGAAGCAGAGCGGTGATGGATAGCTGGTCGTAGTCCATTTCTGCCACAGTTCGGTGAATGCCGGAGGACAATTCCCACGCCTTGATGGCCTGCGGGGTGCAGTAATACAGGGTGCAGCGGTCTTCGGAGAGAATGGGGGTGCACACCGTTGGCTCCGTCAACTGGATGCGGCTGAGGATCTTCAGCTCAGGGCTTAATACCAGATATTGCTGCCGGGGGGTATCATAGAAGGCAATGCAGTCATCCCAAGCACGAAAGGAGGGGTCAGTCGGAGTTAGGGTAAAGTCCAGTGTTTTGGCGGCGGATACAGTCAGCTCTTCGCCGGTCAGCACTGTCAGCGTGGTGCTGCCTTGGCCGGAGAAAATCAGAATGTTTTCCCCTAAGGCTACGGCTCCTCTGGTTTTTCGGGTGGTGAGGGGGTAGACCTTTAAGTCCTTTCCATACTGTTGGGAAAGGGGATGCTCCGGGGCATACATGGTTTCGGGGACGGTTTCCACGACTGCAGTGGTGGGAGGAATCGTTTCCATGGGCGGGGGCGTTTCCCGGGCGCAGCCGGACAGCAGCAGGCAGGTCAGCGCGAGTAAAAGAAATTTCATTACTGTCTCCTTGCAAGGGTATAGTCATCGCCCTGCCGGTAGTAGGGGCAATGCTGGCTTCGGGAGGTCATGATGCGGTAGACTTCATCCTCGTCCAGATCCATCATGCAATAGTACTCCTCAAATTCTTCATCATAATCATAATGCCAGCAGCTTTCACATTCTGTCGAATACATGGGGAACCTCCAAAAAAGTTTTGAAAATCAATAAAAAATGTCATTGCGAGGAGGCCGCAGGCCGACGTGGAAATCCCCAACAAATTTCCGGGTAGTATCGTCGTAAGATCCTGCGCGGACGATTGTAGGGGATTGCCACGCCAGTGTGCGCACTGGCTCGCAATGACAGTTGTTTATTAGGGGACGTTACAGCTTGTCCAGATAGGTTTTTACATCAAAGGGCCGGATCTTTTCATCCTTGCGCAGGTACAGGGGATGGTGGGGATGGCCTTTTTTGGTGATGGCACCGGCGCAGTACCACTGGGCGCCAAATTCCTCGCCTGCATGGAGCATATCCCGGACACAGTCGGGCAGATATTTCCGTTTTTCAATGACGGCACCCCATGCGGCCCAGACAGCGGGCTTTTCCGACAGGGACAAAACATAGCGGAAGGCTTCCAGATTTTCCTGATGCAGCAGCAGGTTGCAGCTTTTTTCCATGTCGTCGGGAGAGGTAGCCCGCTGGGCGTAGACGTTGAACATGATGAAGCTGTCAAAGCCGTTGCCGAGGGCGATCCGCTCCACGGATTTCAGGGTGTTGTCCAGTGCGTCAGGCTTGGCGGTGGAAGGATTGATACCGATGCAGATCAGGGGATTTTTTCCCCGGGTGCCCAGAATGTAGCGGTATTCGGAGTAGAAATTGGGGGCGTAGAGCCACTTTTTGATATCATATTCTGGAGAGGGCGTGTTGGCAGCTTCCAGTGCCTTCTGGAAGGTCAGCAGCTCCAGTTCGGCGGTGGTACCGCTGGGAATGTGGCCCATCAGGTTTCCTCCACGGTGGGGAACCAGAGGCTCTGAGAAGGATCATGGAAATTGCAGCTCTGCGGGTCCCGCCCAGTCTGCAGGCACCAGCCGGCGAAGGCAGTATCCAAGAAAGGATACACACCGTCGAAAGCGGACTGGACACTGACAGCGCTGCCGTCTTTCATATGCAGCTCCACCACAATGTTGCCGCCCTGAATCAGATACAGCTTCTGGCCTACGATATCCTTATAATAATAGGTAAGGTCCTTCTTGCCGAAGCGGCAGTACAGTAGGCTTTCTCCATCGTAAAAAATACCGAAGCTTAAGTAGTAGACAGCCAGACAAATGCCCATCAGCACAACGAAGATACCGCCCCAGATGAGAACGGGGCCGTCGGTGATGCCAACGCAGATGGCCATGATGCCAAGCACCGTCAGGATCACGCCGAAAATGCCGTAGCGCTTATTGGCCCGGACGGCTCTGCCGCTGCGGTGCTGGGCCTTGCTGCGGAACAGCTTGGCGAAGGCTTTGTCTACCAGATAACAAATGCCGAAAATGATGGCGGCAATAATCAGAATGGGAAGAAATTGTGCCATATTTTGTATAATCTCCTTTTACGTAACCGATGATGAAATCGGCAAGTGTTAATGGCAAAAGATTCGCCAGTAACCGCAGACGATTTGATCAGCGGTTACTTAAGCCCAGATCACATGATCCACAGGGATGTCATGCTCCTCCGTTTCCAGATGGGGCAGCAGCTGAAATTCATAACAGAGAGCCAGCGTAGGGTGGTCGGGTTCTGCGGCAAGGAATTTGTCGTAGAAGCCGCCGCCATAGCCGATGCGGTGGCCCTGCGGGTCAAAGGCCATGCCGGGCATCAGCACCAGTGCGGTAGGGTCGTCGGCCACGGGCCCATCGGCAATGGGCTCCGGAATGCCCGCGTAGCCTTTTTCGACCTTGCTCAGGTCCTCCATGAAGATAAACTTCATTTCATCTCCGTAGCATTTGGGAACAGCCACCCGCTTGCCGTCCTTCAGGGCCTGCTCCAGCATGGGGACGGTCCGGACCTCCTGATTGTAGGGCAGGTAGCCATAGATGGTTTTGGAATTTTTGTAAGCCTCAGAGGCAAGGAACTGCTTTCCCAGCGCCTTGCTGCGGGAAACGATCTCCTCCTCGGTCATGGCCCGTTTGCGCTCCCGGATGGAGCGGCGCAGCTCTTTTTTATCCATTTGACTTGTCCTCCTCAGTGCTCTTGGCAGGCCGGAACATCCGGAACCAGAGGAAAATGGCGATCTGACCGGGGATGCCCAGCAGGAAGATCTTCCAGAAATTGTACTGGAACACAGAAAGCAGCGTCATATAGATGCTCAGCAGGCTGCCCCAGACGATGATGGAAATCAGGACTTTGTTCCAGCGGAAATCGTGCCATGCAGAACGCAGGCTCAGCAGCACGATGGCATTGGCGGGGATAGCCACGAAAAACAGCAGGCAGCTGTACTTCTCCAGAAAATCGAAGGAGGACAGCAGCACGAAGGCCAGCAGTGCCACGAACCACACAAGGGTGGAGGACAGGGCAAGGATCACATTTTTATTGGCCTTGCGCTTCAGCGCTTTTTCCGATACCTGCGTCATGGCCTTTTCCAGCTTGCCGGGATTGCCGGGCAGGGCGTTGGGGTCAGACAGCAGGTCGTTTACCGTGATACCGAACAGCTCCGCCAGCTGCATGATGGTCAGCACATCGGGAATGGACTCGCCCCGTTCCCATTTGGAAACCGCCTTGTCGGAATAATTCAGTTTTTCCGCCAAACCCGCCTGTGTCAGGCCGGCGTTTTTGCGGTGAGCGGCGATATTTGCACCAATCTGAAATTTCAGCTTCTCGTCGTCCATGATTTCCCTCCAGCGTATAATTAAATACATTTTATCATGGAAAATGTTTTTTTGCAACCACAAACCCACAAAGCCCCAGCAAAGGGAAATGGGTATTTGTCGGCGATATAATGCCTTCCCCCTCCGGGGGAAGGTGGCACGGCGAAGCCGTGACGGATGAGGGGAAACACGTTTATATCACGAACGCTGTGCGTAATTGTGGCCCTTGTGTCCCCTCATCAGTCAAAAATCAAAGATTTTTGCCAGCTTCCCCCAGGGGGGAAGCCTTATGCGCTCCCATGCCACTGCACAATAAATTACGATTTTCTGCAAAACTCCCGCTGCCCCTTTTGGAGCAGCGGGAGAAATGTTATGCACAGTGTCCTTTTCTGCGGATCGCGGCAATCACATAGTCTACGTATTCTTCGCAGATTTCCTGACTTTCGGCTTCCACCATGACCCGAACGACGGGCTCGGTGCCGGATTCCCGGACCAGAATGCGGCCGGAATCGCCCAGCTTGGCGGCAATTTCATTGACGGCAGATTGCACATCGGGATCTGCCTGTGCGATGGCCTTGTCGGTGACCCGGACATTTTTCAGCACCTGAGGATAGACGGTGAAGCCCTCGCACAGCTGGCTCAGGGTCTTCTTCCGGGCCTTCATGACCTCCATGATCTTTAAGGAGGTGAGGATGCCGTCGCCGGTGGAGGCGTACTTGGAGAAGATAATGTGGCCGCTCTGCTCGCCGCCCAGACGGCAGCCGTTTTCCATCATGTATTCGTAAACGTACTTGTCGCCCACCTTGGTCTTGGCGTAATCGATGCCCAGCTCGTCAAAGGCCTTGTACAGACCGAAATTGGACATAACGGTGGTGACTACGGTGTTCATCAGCAGCTTGCCCCGCTCCTTCATGTACTTGCCGTAGATGTAAAGAATGTGGTCGCCGGTGATGACGTTGCCCTTTTCGTCCACGCACAGGCAGCGGTCTGCGTCTCCGTCGTAGGCAAAGCCCACATCCAGACCGTTTTCTACCACGAAGCGCTGCAGCACCTCGATGTGGGTGGAACCGGCGTTCATGTTGATGTTGTAGCCGTCGGGGTCGGCATTGATGACGTAGGTCTTAGCTCCCAGCGCATCGAAAACGGACTTGGCGATATTCCAAGAGGCACCGTTGGCGCAGTCTAAGCCTACCTTCATACCCTTAAAGGAGTACATACCCAGAGAAATCAGATAGCCAATATAACGGTTACGGCCTGCCACATGGTCTACCGTCCGGCCGATCATATCCCGTTTGGCAAGAGGCAGCTCATCCCACTGCTTGCCGAAGGCTTCCAGCTCACCGTCCAGATAAGCTTCTACCAGTGCGATCACGCTTTCATCCATCTTTTCGCCGTAGCCGTTCAGCAGCTTGATGCCGTTGTCATAGTAGGGATTATGGCTGGCGGAGATCATGATGCCGCAGTCAAAGCCCTCGGTGCGGACTACATAGGCAACGGAAGGAGTGGTGGTAACATGCAGCAGGTAAGCATCCGCACCGGAGGCCACCAGACCGCCTACCAGAGAGTATTCAAACATATAGCTGGAGCGGCGGGTGTCCTTACCGATGACGATCCGGGCAGGACCATCCGTGCCGCTGCGGCGCTTCAGCTGGGTATAATACCAGCCCAGAAAACGGCCTACCTTGAAGGCATGGTCAGCTGTCAGATTGCAGTTGGCTTCTCCACGGAAGCCGTCGGTTCCAAAATATTTGCCCATAGGAAATTGCTCCTTTCAGAAAAAACTGACAGTAGGGCGGCTTGCCCTATATTAGACTTTCTTAACAACGACGCCGCCGGTCTTCCAGATGCTGTTTTCCGGGACCACACCGCGGACGCAGGAGGTGGGGTAAATGTTGCTGTGCCGTCCCACCACGGTGCCGGGATTCAGCACACTGTTGCAGCCTACTTCCACGTGATCTCCCAGCATGGCGCCGAATTTTTTCAGCCCGGTCTCAATGCGGACTTCTCCGTCCTTCACGGTGACGAGGGAACTGTCGGATTTGACATTGGAGGTAACGCTGCCGGCACCCATGTGGGATTTGTAGCCTAAAATGCTGTCGCCTACATAATTAAAATGGGGAACCTGCACATTGTCGAACAGGATCGCATTTTTCAGCTCCACGGAATTGCCTACCACGCAGTTTTCGCCAACCAGAGCGCTGCCACGGATGAAGGCGCAATGCCGTACCTCTGTACCGGCACCGATGATGCAGGGGGCACCAAGGTAGGCCGTGGGGGCGATGGTGGCAGTCTTATGTACCCAAACAGTGGGGGAAACCTCGGTATAGTCCTCTCCCAGCGCGCTGCCGAGAGACAGGATCAGATCCTGAATGCCCTTCAGTGCTTGCCAAGGATAGTCAAATCCGGAAAGATAGGTCCCGGCGAGAGAATGGTTCAGATCATACAGTTCACAGGTTTTATACATAAGATTACCTCCCGTCGGCAGGCTCCTGCCGAAAAATTGACGCAAATACTATACAATGCAAACGGAAAAAAGTCAACCGTTCTGGAAGAAAATGTATATAAACGAACTGTAAATTTTGCATTTTCGACGAACAGGGGTCAAAAAACGGAGCCGCGGGTGGCAGCTCCGTGAAAAAGCATATATCAGCAGCATTTTCCTTTGTAAAAAACAGGGAAAAGGCATATCATACGTTTTTTTGTGCGATCAGTGCGGAGATCTCGCTCAGCATCTCGGGGGTGATATCCTCCCGGCGAAGCAGTGCGGCAAACAGACCTACGATCTCAGGCTTATGACGGTGAGAGAATATGGTGGTGGCAAAATACTCTTCCCGGGTCATGGTAGGGGAAAAGACTCTGCCGTAGGTCTTGCTGCGCTTGACCAGTCCGGCTTCCTGAATAGCACCTTTCTGAAGCAGACCGTTCAGCAGGATGTGAACAGAACTGTCTTTCCAAGTTTTTTCCTCGGATCGTTCCAACAGATCTGCACGAGATAGGGGCTTATCAGCGCCCCAGAGGACATCCATGATCTCCATTTCACTTTTTGTAAGCTCCACGCGCACACCTCCTTGCGTTTTGTTCGTGTTTCATTATACCCCCGTTTACATATTTTGTCAATTCTGCAATCAGAAAAAAACAAAAAAACTTTCTGGAATTTCTTAAGGTAAACGTTTACAATTCGTGATTCCTCAACATTTCAATTAAAAAAGCAAGGAAAATTTTTCCTTTTTGGGAACAGAAACCCCATGGTTGTACCATGGGGTTGGGTTACTCTTTTTTCAGCAGGGTGTCCCGCAGCATTTTCCGAACAGCAGCCGGATCGGCCTTCAGAACGGACATGCCGTTGATGGTGGCATCGGTATAGGTCCCCTCGGCAGGTACGTGCTGGCTGACGATCTGGGCCTGAGACAGGTAAGGAAGCACCTCCATGGCACAGCCTAGGATCTGACCATTGTTCATATCTGTGGTCAGCAGAGGCAATAGCTTGGCGGCAAGGGGCACCACATCCTTTACGGACAGCCCCCGGTAGGCATCCATCAGGGCGGTCATGACCTTGCGCTGCCGGTTGGTACGGCTGAAATCTCCGTCAGTATCCAGCTTGCGGATGCGGGAGTATGCCAGCGCCTGGGCACCGGTCAGCAGGTGGGTGCCCTTTGATAGGCTGCTTCCGGTTTCCCGGTTCACGACCCGGGCTTCATCAGAACGCAGCGTGATCTCGACACCACCAAGGGTATCGATGATGGATGCGAACTGGGAAAAATCCACTTCCACAGTGCCGTTGAGCTGGATGGCGAAATTGTGAGACAGGGTCTGTTTCAGCAGCTGGATGCCGCCCAGTGCATAGGCGGCATTGATCCGGTTGGAGGCGTGGCCGGGGATCTCCACATAAAGGTCCCGGAGAAAGGAGGTCATGGTCAGTTCCTTGGTTGCTTTGTTAAAGGTGCACAGGATCATGGAATCGGAACGGGTTACATCCTCATCCTCCCGCTTATCCTGTCCTACCAGAAGGATGTTCAGGATCCCACTGTCCGGACCTCCTATGGGCGCTAGCGAAGTATCCGGCTTGGAAAATCCAAGGCTCACAGGGGAAAAGGCAGGCAGAGCGGGTACCTCTCCGGCAGGACCGGGATTTGCAAAGAGGACGGGCTCCGAAAAGGAGGGAAAGGCCCGCGTTCCGGACAGTATAGCAAAAAAGAGGATTCCAAGCAGCATGCACAGCAGCTTCATAGCCCGGCGGGACAGAGAATTGGATGGATGACGTTTCATGGCGGCCTCCTGAGAGAAGGGTCTTTCTATAGATAAGGATATGCAAAACTGCAGCCATTATTCCATCTGCTGCCGGACAATGGCGGCAGCGTGAAAGACAAATTCTCCATTGCGGGGCCTTTTCTTTGCGTTGGGGAAGTGGGACAGCCAGAGTTCCCGGTCTCCCCGCTTCCAGCCGACCTCCAATGCGCTTCGTATGGAACGCTCAATGTGGTCGGTATTGCAGCGGTAGCACTTGGCGAGCTCCGGGTAAATGTCCTTGGTGATCCGCAGACTGGGATCCTTGACCGCCATGGCAATGGCATCCACCAGATAGGGAAAGCCATGATGCTGGGCATCTAGCTGGAGGGAAAGCTGAAAGGCGGTGGCCAGCTTCCGGGGATCCTGTGGAGGCGGGCGGAAATTGGGCGTGCCGCTCAGATCCAGAATACGGGCGATGAGGGCATTGATATCACAGGGCTTGCGGATACAATACTGGATACCCAGCCGTTCCGGCTGAGCATAGAGGTATTCGCTCAGATAGCTGGAAACGATCAGGACCTTGGTGAAAACGCCGCTTTCGGCAGCCCAGTTCAGTGCGGAGATGCCGTCCAGATTTTTCAGCAGAGGATCCAGGATCAGAAGGTCAGGGACATCCTGCTTTAAAAGCGACAGCATGTAGTGGCCGTCGTCGCAGCAGCGGATCTCAAAGCGGTCCTGCAGGGCCTGCTTCAGAGCAAACTGCAGTTCTTCGTTGCAGTCCGCGATCAGCAGCTTCTTCACCATATCCCCTCCCTTACATCAGATGGATATAGGATACCATGCTTCGACAGAAATTGCAATTGCGAAGGGATGGCATTCAATCGACAAAAACTGCGCCGAAAATTTCGGCGCAGTTTTTTGGGGGGGGAGGTCAACCGCCGAAGTAACGGCGGAAATATTCATATAATTCTCCGAAATCACCGGACTGGGGCATTTCGCCCTGCTGCTCCGGGATATCGCTGGAGGCTGCGGAGGTGTGAGGCCTTTCGTCGAAGGTGATGGAAAGCTTCATCTCCTTGCCGCCCCGCAGCAGTGTTACGGTGGCGGTATCGCCGGCCTTGTAGTGGCGCAGTGCCCGGGTCAGGTCAGTCACATTGGAAACGGTATACTCGTCGATGGCAATGACGATATCCTTGGGCAGGATGCCGGTCTTCTGGGCAGCACCGCCTTCTTCCACGCCGTCAATATAGGCACCGGTGGGTAGGCCAAATTTGGCGGCAGCCGTTTCATCGGTGTTGGTGACGGTGACACCCATATAGGCGCCGGTGACATAGCCGTGGCTGATAAGATCCTCGATGAGGGGGGCCACATCGTCAATGGGAATGGCGAAGCCGATGCCCTCGATGGTGGCACCGGAGCCGGTGGTGCCGGAATACTTGGCTGTGGTGATGCCGATGACCTCACCTCGCATGTTGAAGAGGGGACCGCCGGAGTTTCCGGGATTGATGGCGGCATCGGTCTGGATCATGCTGATGGTGGTCAATTTGTCGGTGGAAACCTCCCGGTCGATGCCGCTGACATAGCCCACAGTCTGGGTAGAGGCCAGATTACCCAGAGGATTGCCGATGGCGACAACCATATCACCGATCATCAGATCCGTGCTGCTGCCAAGAGGGGCTGCAGCGAGGCCGGTGGCGTCCACTTTCAGAACTGCCAGATCATTGGTGGAATCGGAGCCCACCAGTGTGGCGGCGTATTCGGTACCGTCATGGGTGATGACCTGAATGGCGGTGGCGTTTTCCACCACATGGTAGTTGGTGATGACATAGCCGTCTTCCGTCAGAATGAAGCCGGAGCCGGAGGAACTGCCCTGCGTGGGGCCATAGATGGTGTTGGCCTGAACCGTGGTGGAAATGGCCACCACACTGTTGACGCTGGTGGCATACAGCTGGGCGGGGGTCATGGCGCTGCCATCGGTGGGGCGGGTAAAGGCCGCATTTCCCTTGCTGAGGGAATCAATCTGCTCTTGCAGATCATGAATTTGACCGTCGTAATAATCATGGATGCGATCCATATTGTCCTCATAGTGCTCGTCCATGACCGCGGCGGTGGCGGCGCAGCTGCCAGCCACCAGAAGGACCGCCAGCGCACCGGCCAAAAGGCCCTTCCAGAGGGGTTTTCTGGTTTTCTTGGGCTTTTTTACAGGTGGTTCGGTCTGGGGACGGTAAACATATTCCTGCCGGGGAGGCTCCACCCTCTCATAGGGGGAATTGGCATAAGGAGATTCCTTCCGTCCGGTGCCGGCGCCGTGGTAGGCGATAGGCTGAGGCTCCGGTTGGGGGGGCATGGTCTGAGGCTCCTCCGGTACGATGGGGGCCTGTCCGTTTTCAAAGTCGTTATTTTCAAAGGGTTCCATAGGATTACCTCCTGTCTGTGTTTCTTTAGAAAATGATAAAATTTACATATGAAGAAATTATGTATTCTTCAAAAACGAAATATAAATTTTCCGGTTTGTTCCATGATACCCGTTTGGATGACGTTCGTCAAGGAAAAATCGCGGCAGCGAGACAGCTGCCGCGTTCTTTGCATCCTTACTTCTTGCGGAAGGACTTGCAGTCGGTGCACTGGTTCTCTGTGGGATTCATCTCGTGGGTGCCCACCAGGATCCGGTCCAGAGAGCAGTAGTTCTCGTTCTCGCAGTGGTAAGCGCACTGCTGGACGGTACACTCGATACACTTGTTGGCATGGCAATTCATAAAAACGCCTCCTTTGAATTTGGGTTCGCAGCTAGTATGGCATGAATGGGACAAAGTATGCTGGAAATGGTTTCCAAGGTTGCTTTTTGGGGAATTTTGTGGTATGGTAAACTTGAATTTATTAGAACAAAGCATTGTAGGGCGGGGTCATGACCCCGCC
>JAFSCK010000006.1 GCA_017436785.1 Oscillospiraceae bacterium
CGCGATTTTCGATCGTTTCCGGTGCGGATATATCCGCACCCTACAGTTGTGCGTTATTACCTGTAGGGCGCAGATATATCTGCGCCGGGCCGTTGCCTCTGTTGAACGCTGAACCAGATCGGTTCGCTGACATACACCGTTTTTCCTTTCGCCGAAAGCCGCGATTTTCGATCGTTTCCGGTGCGGATATATCCGCACCCTACAGTTGTGCGTTATTACCTGTAGGGCGCAGATATATCTGCGCCGGGCCGTTGCCTCTGTTGAACGCTGAACCAGATTGGTTCGCTGACATCCACCGTTTTTTGCTTCTATCCAAAGTCGCGATCTCCGATCGTGTCCGGTGCGGATATATCCGCACCCTACAGATTACTCATAAAAACAATCCTTTTCCCAGTTCATGGGATTGCTCTCAATATACTGCCATATTTTCTGATACGATTTTTCGTTTCTAATAATATGGTCATGGAAGTTTCTCTGCCAAATTTTTAAATCAGGTCTTACTTTATGTGCTTCTCTGGTCACATGGGCCTTCCATGTGCCGATGATCGTCCCCAGCTCTGCCGCTTCTCCCTGTATACAAATCAAAATATGGACATGGTTTGGCATTACCACAAAATGTTCTACGGAAACATCAGGATAATGTTCCGGTATTTTTCGGATTCCCTGTTGAACCAGTTCTCCCAGCACATTTAACTTTTCCGGCGTTCCAAAGATACATTTCTTCTCATTGGTACAGATCGTCACAAAATAGTAGTTTCGTGTGGAATAATCATAGCCCTGCAATCTGGGATTTTTTCGTTTTGGATATTTCTCAAAGTCGTAAGGATTGTACATAGGCTTTACCTGTCAAATTCTGTACGTGCCCGGTGCGGATATATCCGCACCCTACCATTTTGCATTTTTGACTGTAGGGCGCAGATATATCTGCGCCGGGGTGTTGCCTTTATTGAGCGCTTAGCCGAATCATTCCTTTATCATGGATGGGATATACCATTCAGCCAAACACGCTGATTTCGATCACGACCAGGGCGGATATATCCGCCCCCTACAGTTTATTTCATTGCAAAATAGGCCAGCACGAGGATGCCCAGTACGATTCTATAGACGCCGAAGGCGGAGAAGGAGTGTTTGCGGACGTATTCCATGAGGCCCCGGATCACCAGCAGGCTGACTACGAAGGACACGATGCAGCCCACCACCAGAACGCCGAGCTCCGTGCCGGTGGCAGATACACCGGACAGGATGAATTTCAGACCCTTGATGGCGGAGGCGCCCAGCATGGTGGGGATGGCCATGAAGAAGGAAAATTCCGCGCCGGCGCTGCGGCCCACACCGAGCAGAATGGCGCCCAAAATGGTGGAGCCGGACCGGGAGGTGCCGGGGACAAGGCTCAGGCACTGGAAGGCGCCGATCAGCAGGGCAGTCTTATAGTCGATGGCGTGGACATCGTTGATCTGCTTCTGGTAATTGCCCTGATTGCGCCGCTCTACCAGAATAAAGGCGATGCCGTAAACGATCAGGGCGATAGACACCACCAGCCCATTGTGCAGGTGGGCATCCATCCAATCGTCAAACAGCACACCCACCACACCGGAAGGAATAATAGCGGCGCAGACCTTGAACCAGAGAGACCAGGTCTGTTTTTTCTCCCCGGCAGATTTCGACGGGGCAAAGGGGTTCAGCTTATGGAAAAACAGCACGATGACCGCCAGAATGGCACCCAGCTGGATCACCACATCGAACATGCTCTGAAACTGCTCAGACATATTCAAGGTAACAAATTCGTTCAGCAGGATCAGATGGCCCGTGGAAGAAACGGGAAGCCACTCCGTGATGCCCTCCACAATGCCAAAGAGCACGGCTTTTAATAATTCGATCATAGGATTCTCCTTCATAATTCCTGTCATTGCGAGGAGCGCAGCGACGTGGCAATCCCCTCCCAAAGGTCCGCGCAGAACTGAAAACGATACCATATGGAACGGCAGCAGGGGATTGCCACACCAGCGTGCGCGCTGGTTCGCAATGACATAGTTTTCATCCCCGCTGCCCCTATCATACCTTTTCTCCCTACCATTTGCAACCCCATTTTGGCTGTTCACATTTTACCGGTCTACTCTTTACAATTTGTTCACTCCAATTTCCAGATTTGCAGTATAATAGGGAAAAAGGAAACTATTCGTGAAATCAGGAGGAACATGCCATGGCTGTATCTGTTTTGATCGTAGAAGATGACCGCAACATTGCGGAGCTGCTGCAAATGTATCTGGAAAAGGAAGGCTATGCCGTTACTGTGGCCGCCGACGGCGGACAGGGACTGCAGAAGTTCCGGTCCATCAAGCCGGATCTGGTGCTGCTGGATGTGATGATGCCTGTGATGGACGGCTGGAGCGTCTGCAAGGCCATCCGCACCGAGGCCCAGACTCCCATTATCATGCTCACCGCCAAGGGTGAGACTGATGACAAGGTATCCGGTCTGAAGGCCGGTGCCGATGACTATGTGACCAAGCCCTTCGAGATGAAGGAGGTGCTGGCACGGATCGAAGCCGTCCTGCGGCGGACCTCCGGCGTTACCGCCGAAAAGAAGGCCCGGCGGCTGGAATTCGACAAGCTCATCATCGATATGGACTCTTTTGAGTTAGTGGTGGACGGCAAGAAGATCGACACCCCTCCCAAGGAGATGGAGCTGCTTTACTATCTGGCCTCCTCTCCCAACCGGGTCTACACCCGCAACCAGCTGCTGGACGAGGTCTGGGGCTTTGACTACTTCGGCGATAGCCGTACCGTGGATGTCCATGTCAAGCGCCTGCGGGAAAAGCTGGAGATCCCCAATGTGGCATGGAGCCTGAAGACCGTCTGGGGCGTGGGCTATAAGTTCGAGGTGCTGTAAGATGCTGAATCTGGGAAGTCTTGCTCTGGGCCTCGGGGCATGGGGCTTTGCCCTTTTCTCCATAGCGGCCCCAAGGGCTGCCGTTTCCCACAGACGTTCTGTTTTCAGCTTTTGCTTTTGTACCGTTTCCCTTCTTTTTCAGCTGTTGGAGATCGGACGCAGGGTATCTCTTGGAGACTACGCCGGTATCGGGGACACCATTAGAGCCGTATTGCTCGCCAGTGCTGTCCTGACCGCCGTTACCATCCTGCTGAACCTTGCAGCCTATGGAAGATCAAGAAAAGAGAAGGACCAAACATGAAATCTGTACTTTTGAAAAGAAGTTCGAGGTGCTGTAACCGATGAAATCATCCTTCAGCCGCAGCTTCTTTACTGCGGCCACCATTTTGCTGCTGGCGCTGGTGGTGCTGGGCACCTCCTTCCAGCTGCAGGTCAACCATTATATGGAGGACACCACTGTGACGGGCCTGCAGCAGGATGCGGCCATCATCGCCAATCTGGCGGCGGCCTACAGCGTGGACGGCAGCCTCAACAGCCGGGACCTGCTGCTGAACTTGGACATTATCTCCCAAGTCACCGATGCAGATGTGGTGATCTGTGACCACAACGGCTTTATCATCCTCTGCTCCGATGCCCTGACGGGCTGCGACCATGAGGGCTGGCAATTAAACCGGGAATATCTCACCACTGTCATTGAGCACGGCAGCTACACCGCCACCGGTGTCATCAAAAATCTCTACCCCGATGAGCGGTATGTGGTCTCGTCCCCCATCCTCAACGGCGATCAGGCCAAGGGCATCGTCATTGTCTCCGCCCCCACCGCCACCACCAATCAGATCCTGAACCGGATCTCCAACATCTTCCTCACCGCCGCCACCTTTGTGGTGCTGCTGGCGGTCATGGCCGTCACCGCCTTTGCCCGGCGGGAAAGCCGCCCCCTGCGGGACATGGCAAAGGCCGCCAACGCCTTCGCCCACGGCAATCTGAAGGCCCGGGTCCGGCTGGAGGAGGACTACAGCGAGGAAATGGAGGAGCTGGCGCTGGCCTTCAACAATATGGCCCTGTCGCTGCAGAAGAGCGAATACCAGCGGCAGGAGTTCGTGGCCAATGTGTCCCACGAGCTGAAGACCCCCATGACCACCATCTCCGGCTACATCGACGGTATCCTAGACGGCACCATCCCGGAAAACCGCCGGGAGTATTACCTGCGCATCGTTTCCGACGAGACGAAACGCCTGAGCCGGCTGGTCCGCAGCATGCTGGATATCTCCCAGCTGCAAAAGGAGGAGGGCATCCCCGAGGATAAGAAGATGCACTTCGATCTGGAGGAATGCGCGGGACAGGTGCTCATCACCTTTGAAAAGAAGATCAACGATAAAAAACTGGATGTGGACGTGGATTTCCCGGAGCATCCGGTGTACACCTTCGCCAACCGGGATTATGTCACTCAGGTCATTTACAACCTGCTGGACAATGCCGTGAAATTCTGCCCCGAGGGCCGGACACTGGGCTTAAAGATCCGGGAGGGCGGCAATAAGGCCTATATCTCCATCTCCAACGAGGGCGATACCATCCCCGCCGAGGAGCTGCCTCTGGTCTTCGACCGGTTTCACAAGCTGGACAAGTCCCGCTCCCAGAACCGGGACGGCTGGGGACTGGGACTGTATATCGTCAAAACCATCGTATGCAGCCACGGTGAGAATATCTCCGTCAGCAGTAAGGATGGAAAGACCGAGTTTACCTTTACTATGCCGCTGGTGAATTAAAAGCATTGTCATTGCGAACCAGTCCGCAGACTGGTGTGGCAATCCCCTACAAGTTTCCAAGCGCTGTCATTTTATGATTCTGCGCTGACCTTTGAAGGAGATTGCCACGCCAATCTAGTGCCGCAGCACTGTGCAAGCGAGCAACCGCCGAAGGCGGCTCTTAGCGAGTCGCAGTGAGCACTGGCTCGCAATGACAACATAATTACGAGGAACTCTCTATGGATAAACACACTGAACAATATGACTGGGATGACCAGTATTATGGCACGGGGCCGACCCAGCCGCCGCCCAGCCGGGGCGGGCTGGTGGCGCTGATGCTGATCCTTATCATCTTCCTGTGCGGCATCATCACGGTGCTGGGCATTCTGAATGTGCGGATGTTCCAGCAGATGAAGCTGCGGGAATCGGAGAAGGAACTGTCCATCTCCTTTACCACGGAGCCCACCGCCGCCTATCCTACAGCCCCCACAGTCTATGCCAACGAGCCTGCGGCGGTCAGCGGGGGGGAGGATTTCTCCTCCATGCAGCTGCAGTCTTCTCCTCAGAGCGTAGACAACCTGCCCATGGAGGGGGGAATGCCCCTGCAGGAGATCTACAGCCGGAACATCGGCTCTGTGGCCAGCATCTCCGCCACCGGTTATAACGGAGCCCGGTCCACCGGCACCGGTGTGATCCTTTCCGCCGACGGCTATATCGTCACCAACGCCCATGTGGTGGAGGACAGCTACTCCGTCAGTGTCCAGCTTTCTGACGACCGGGTGCTGTCTGCCGCCATCATCGGCAGCGACGAGATCTCCGATCTTGCGGTGCTGCAGATCCAGGCGGAAAGCCTGACTCCGGCTCAGTTTGGTGACTCCACCCAGCTGCGGGTGGGAGACACGGTGGTGGCCATCGGCGATCCGCTGGGTGTCAAATTCCGGGGCACCTACACCGACGGCATCGTTTCCGCCATCAACCGGGATGTGGAGATGGATGGGCGCACCATGACCCTGATCCAGACCAACGCCGCCCTGAACTCCGGCAATTCCGGCGGACCTCTCATCAATTGCTACGGGCAGGTCATCGGCATCAACACCATGAAGATCGGCACCTTTACGGACAACGCCGGTGTGGAGGGACTTGGCTTTGCCATTCCCAGTGCCACCGTAAAAGAGATCGTGGACCAGCTCATCGCCCAAGGCTATGTGTCCGGACGGCCTACGCTGGGTCTGGAAGGGGAGAGCCTGTCTTCCTTCTACCAGCACTACTACCGGATGCCGGCAGGACTGTATATCACAGCCGTGGACCGCAGCAGTGATGCCCACCACAAGGGCGTAGAGACCGGCGATATCCTGCTGTATATCGGCCAGCAGCGGATCACCTCCCCCGAGGAAATGAAGGCTGCCGTCATGCAATATGCCGTGGGAGACACGGTGGATACCATCATCTACCGCTCCGGTCAGCAGTACCAGGTGGAACTGACTTTGACGGAAGATAAAGGATAATCGTATAACACTGTAGGGCGGGGTCATGACCCCGCCCCAGTGTGTCAAAAAAGTCTGAATTACAAAATCGTAGGGGGCGATGCCCACATCGCCCCGCAGGAAAACCCGCCATATTTGTAAAGCTTTACGGCGAAATCATAACATCGTGCAAAGGGCCGATGTCTTAGCGACCGTTGCTGCAAAGCAGCTTACGGACGCTTAGTGCATAGCTGGGCATCGGCCCCTACGGCTAAGTTTTTCGACAGTCTGCGGCGGGGTCATGACCCCGCCCTACAATATTTATTCGAGGTAATTTTATGGAACCCATTTATCAGCAGGATTTTGAGATCACGGATCTGTATGTGGATTGCTTTGGGCGGCTTTTGCCGTCGAAGCTGCTGTATATTCTGCAGGAGGTGGCAGGACAGCATTTTTCCCGGCTGTCTATGGACTATGAGGCCCTGGCCCAGCAGGGAATGTTCTGGGCCGTGACCCGGCATAAGGTCCAGATCAGCCGTCTGCCCCAGCGGGGAGAGACCATCCATGTGGAAACTTGGCCCATGCCTACCACCCGGGTGGCCTATCCCAGAAGCATGGTCGCTTACGATGCCGAAGGCAACGAGGTCTTCCGCTCCATTTCCCTTTGGGTGCTGATGGACCTGAACACCCGGAACATGATCCTGCCGGGAAAAAGCGGCATTTCCGTACCGGGGACCCTCCGGGGTCTGGAGCTGGCTTCCCCTCTGGGACTGCCCAGCAAGCTGTTGGCCTCCCAGCGGGAGCGGACGGTGTCCTTTACCGATCTGGACCGGAACGGCCATATGAACAATACCAAATACCTAGACTGGATCTATGACCTGCTGCCCAGCCCCTTCCAAGCTCAGCATACCATTAAGGAATTTACCGTCTGCTACCTCAGCGAGACCCGGGAAGGCCAGCAGCTGACCCTCCACTGGGATTTCCCCGAGGAGGGCTGCCTGCAGGTGGATGCCTACCGCCGGGGAGAGGAAAAGGACGAGCGGGTATTCGCCGCACGGATTCTGTTCGAATAATCAAAATGTAGGGTGCGGATATATCCGCACCGGGCACCAACGATGCCTGAGCGTTTCTAATCTGCCGCTCAATAGCCGCAACTGCCCGGTGCAGATGTATCTGCACCCTACAGTATTTGCGTTATGTTAACAGAAGCAATCTCCACAGTTATCTACACAACTGTGGAGATTGCTTCTGTACCATCGGCAGAAGCCTTGGGATTTCGACGTTTTTTCTGTTGACGGTTGTGGAAAAACCTGTGGAGAATGTGGATAACTCCAGTTTAGAACTGTTTTTTGTCTGTTAATATTTAAATTATGTAAACAATTAGCATGTCATCCCGAGGGAGCGCAAAGCCTTCCCCCGGGGGAAGCCTTGGGTGCCGTCAGAATAATTTCCCACTCCCATCCAAATATCGGAAAACCCATTGCTATATCTTGCTTTTTTCCTGTTTCCGTGGTAAAATAGCTTGATAAATCCAAATTTTAAGGAGGGTTTTGCTTGAAGCGACTGCTTTCTCTCGTCGGCGTTCTGATTTTGCTTTCGGGTGTTGTGTGTATGCCCGTGTCTGCGGAGAGCGCTGCCTCCCGGGTGGATCTTTACTGCACCGTCAATTCTCAGGGCGACTGCATCGTGGAAATGAATGTAAATCTGCGGCTGGAAGCCATGACGGACAGCCTCTATTTCCCCCTGCCGGCCAATGCCACCGATATCACCCTGAACGGCTCCGCCGTTTCCACCACCAAATCCGGTTCCGCCACGCTGGTGAACATCAGCCGCATCTCCAGCGGCTATGTGGGCGAAGCCTCCATGCGCTTTAACTACACCGTTCCCGAGGCGGTGAAGGTGTACACCGGCACCACAGAAAAGGAGCGGGAAACCCTGAAGGTCAACGGAAAATATCCCCTTCTTCTGACCATCCCCATGCTCTGCGGCTTTGAATATCCTATCGAAAGCCTGAGCTTTATCATCAACATGCCCTCTGCTGATTTTCAGGCAGACCCGGTTTTCAGCAGTACCTACCGCCAGAGCAGCTTTGCCTCCGACTTGGAAACCCAGGTCCGGGGCACCCAGATCATCGGCTCCAGCAAGAAAGTGCTCAACGACCGGGACGGCGTCACCATGACGCTGATGGTGCCGGAGGAAATGTTCCCCACGGTCAGCACCTACGTCCGGGAGGGCGATCCGGAGCTTCCCTACATCCTTGGCTTTGCAGCGCTGGCCCTGCTGTACTGGCTCCTGACCCTGCGGGCATGGCCCATCCTTCGCATCCAGACCTCCACCGCTCCCGAGGGCGTTACCGCCGGTGAGCTGGGCTGCCGGCTGACGCTGGCAGGCGGCGATCTGACCATGATGGTCTTCACCTGGGCCCAGCTGGGCTATCTGCTCATCAATCTGGACGGCAATGGCCGGGTGCTGCTGCACAAGCGGATGGACATGGGCAACGAACGGGGCCCCTTTGAAAACAGCGTCTACAAGCAGCTCTTCGGTTCCCGCCGGGTGGTGGATGCCACCGGCACAGGCTACGCCAAGCTCTGCCGGAAGGTTGCCAAGATCGTGCCCCAGGAGCGGAACATGTACCGGGGCAATTCCGGCAACATGAAGATCTTCCGGGCACTGGCCTGCGGTGCCCAGATCGCCTGCGGTGTCTGCGTGGCCATGAACATGACGGAAAATATGGTGCTGGCGATAGTCATGTCCGTCATCCTCAGCGTCTTCGGCATGGTCTCCGCGTGGCTGATCCAGGATATCGCCTTCCGGACCCATCTGCGGGGCAAGGTGCCGGTGCTCATTGGCCTGATCTGCATGATGATCTGGATCCTGCTGGGCCTGCTGTGCGGTCAGGTCTGGATCCCGCTGGGCTGTGTTCTGGGCCAATGGGCCTGCGGATATCTGGCAGCCTACGGCGGACGGCGCAGCGAGCTGGGCCGCCATGATGCCGGACAGGTGCTGGGCCTGCGGCGGTACTTAAAGAAACTGCCCCGGGAGGACATCGGCCGTCTGCTGCAGAATGATCCCGATTATTTCTTCAACTACGCTCCCTATGCGCTGGCGCTGGGCATCATCAATCCCTACACCCGCAACTTTGGCCGCCGGAAGATCGGCCAGTGTCCCTACCTCGTCACCCGCATCAGCGGACCCCGGACCCCGGAGGAATGGGGCCATCTGATGGCAGACGTGGCAGACATGATGGATTTCCGCTCCCGCCAGATGCAGATTGAGAAGTGGATCCCCATCCATATTCAGATCACCAGAAAGAAATCCTAAAACCCAAAAAGGAACGGCATCTGCCGTTCCTTTTTTCATGTCCCCATATTGTAGGGTGCGGATACATCCGCCCCCTACAAACAGCGTGTCGAAAAAACATGTCATTCCGAGGAGGGCAAAGCCCGACGTGGGAATCTCCTTCAATTTAGAATATTTACCGCTAAAAATATAGGTTTTTACGTCTGTTTTACGGGAGATTGCCACGTCGCCTGCGGCTCCTCGCAATGACAGCTTTTTTTCAGTACTTTTTCGACAGTCTGATTGTAGGGGGCTGATATATCTGCCCCCTACAAAAAATTAACGCAAAAGAGTTTATTTTTCCGGTTCGTTGACAAATCCATGTAAATTTACTATACTATAAATACGAGGGTGCTACCGGTAGACGGCTGACCCCTGCGTTATGTTACAAGAAGTAACCGTTGGCTTGGGGAAGTATGGCGGTTACTTCTTTTTATTTTCTATCTGATGGATCAGAGAGATCAGTGCAATGAGAAGCATACAAAACTGAATCAGATCCTGCCATGTTATCATCTGCACCACCCCCTTTCGTATGTAAGGGGGCAAAAGAAGCTACCCCCTGCCGGGGGAAAACCGCCTACCGCATTTTCTACTGGTAGCACCATGGGATATTTTAGCATATTGAGGCAGAAAAAATTACCTCAAAAGAGTTTATTTCGAATATACGAAATTTTTTCCCTTTTGATTGCCTTTGTTTTCGCTGTGTCCATCAAAATGTACAAATAATTTCCCTTTTCGCCCTTGACATTCTGGGAGGTTGCTTGTAAAATAGTTTCGGTATGGTGTACGCTGCCCCATTGTTTTTTGGGCAAAAGCGTTTCATTGATAACCGGCGAATTTCAGCCGGGGTATGCGTTTTACGTCCTATTGAGGCGTTTTGCTTTTTCGATTTGCCGGGTATTGCCCG
Source organism: Oscillospiraceae bacterium (assembly GCA_017436785.1). GTDB lineage: Bacteria > Bacillota > Clostridia > Oscillospirales > Oscillospiraceae > Faecousia. The sequence goes on from JAFSCK010000006.1 coordinate 10,342, forward strand.
GAAATTCGTCATGCGAAAAAACTGAATACGGATCTATTACGCCCACCCCTTCTGCGCCTATTTTTATGAGAAGGAGGTGCGCAGCAAGTTTATGGTAACGACTATTATTGTAGCAATCGTCGTTGGTTTGGTGTGCCTTGCCGCCGGTTTTGTCTCCGGCATGGTGTACCGCAAGAAGGTGGCTGAACGGGAGATCGGCTCCGCTGAGATGGAAGCCACCCGTCTGATCAACGAAGCCATCCGCTCCGGTGAGAACCGGAAGAAGGAAATGCTTCTGGAGGCCAAGGACGAGATCCATAAATCACGCACAGAACACGACAAGGAAGTCAAAGAACGCCGCGCTGAACTGACCAAGCAGGAGCGCCGTCTGGAACAGAAAGAAACCACCCTGGACAAGAAGACCGAAGCCTTCGAGCGCAAGGAAGAGGAACTGCAGAAGAAGCTCCAGAAGGTCACCGAGACTCAGGCTCAGGCCGACGAGATCAAGAAGCAGCAGCTGGAAACCCTGGAAAAGATCTCCGAGCTGACCCAGGAGCAGGCCAAGGCCTACATCCTGAAGACTGTGGAGGACGAAGTCCGGCACGAGGCTGCCATGAAGATCAAGGAGATCGAGCAGCAGATGAAGGACGAGGCCGAGGACAAGGCCCGGGAGGTCATCTCCACCGCCATCCAGCGCTGTGCCGCTGACCATGCCGCGGAAGTCACCGTTTCCGTGGTCACATTGCCCAACGACGAGATGAAGGGCCGCATCATCGGCCGCGAGGGCCGGAATATCCGGACCTTGGAGACCATCACCGGCGTTGACCTCATCATCGACGATACCCCCGAGGCCATTACCGTATCCTCCTTCGACCCCGTCCGCCGGGAGGTTGCACGGCTGGCTCTGGAAAAGCTTATCGTGGACGGCCGCATCCATCCCACCCGCA
>JAFSCK010000007.1 GCA_017436785.1 Oscillospiraceae bacterium
AGTAGCCACACGATCGTAGCGATTACCGCAATTGCGATGACAATAGGAACAAACACACCGCTGACTTTATCTACCAGCTTTCCGATGGGGGCTTTGGAGCTGGTGGCTTCGTCCACCAGCCGAATGATCTGTGCCAGGGTGGTATCGTCGCCCACCTTGGTTGCCTGCATCTTGAGAAAGCCGGACTTGCTGACGGTGGCACTGATGACCTTATCGCCAATGTGCTTTTCCACCGGGATGCTCTCACCGGTTAAAGCGGATTCATCCACAGAGGAGCTGCCTTCCACCACGGTGCCATCCACCGGGATAGATTCACCGGCCTTGACGATCAGGATATCCCCAAGCTGCACATTCTCCGCGGGAATCTGAAGGGTCTGTCCTTCCCGCTCCACTGTGGCAACCTTGGGCGCCAGATTCATCAGTTTCGTAATGGCATCGGAGGTTTTTCCCTTTGCCCGAGCCTCTAGGGTCTTACCCAGTGTGATAAGGGTTAGGATCATGCCTGCAGATTCAAAGTATAGATCCATCATAAAAGTATGGACTGTCTCCATATCTCCGTGCCCCATGCCGATGCCTATTTTATAAATGGCGTAAATACCATAAACAGCAGCGGCACCGGAACCGATGGCAATCAGAGAATCCATGTTGGGAGAACCCTTCAGAAGATTGCGGAAACCAACCTTAAAGTATCTGCCGTTTACAATCAGCACCGGCAACAGCAGGAGGAACTGGGTAAAGGCAAAGACAAGCGCGTTTTCCATACCCAACAGGAAACCGGGCATAGGCCAGTTCATCATGTGGCCCATGGAGATGTAGAACAGAGGAATGGTAAAGAGTGCAGAAAGGATGAGCCTACGCTTCATTTCCTTATATTCAGCCTGTACGGTGCTAATCTCCTGTTTCGCTTGCTTTTTATTCTGCAAAGCCTCTTTCGGGATCGCACCATAGCCGGTGTTCTCAACTGCTTCCACGATTCTGGCAGTATTCATTTCTGACTCATCGTAGGATACCACCATGCTGTTTTTCAGCAGATTCACGGATACATCCTTGACTCCCGGCAGCTTCACAATGCAACTTTCCACTCTGGAGGAGCAGGCGGAACAGGTCATGCCGGTAATATGAAACCGTTCTTTTTTCATATCGATTTCCTCCTTCCGAAAGAAGTTTGTTTTCTGATAGGATTATAACGGATTGGACAGGGACTTTCCGTGATGACATCACCTTTTCCATAAAAGTAAAACCACGCTCCCTGAACTTTAGGAAGCGTGGTCATTGCCAAATTATTTACTTGTCCATACCACAAGCAAAGGCTGCTTCGATCAAAGCCCGGTCATTCATCACCGCGTCATAGAACCGGAAACCGCCTGCAAAGTTAAAGGCTTCGAAGCCATATCCTTCCAGAATCCGGGTAGCGATATAGCTGCGCAGACCGCTTTGGCAGATCACATACACAGGCTTTCCGGGTTCGATCTCACCGATCCGCTCCCGCAGTTCATCCACAGGGATGTTTTGGAAGCCGTCGATATGTCCCCGGCTGTATTCACCCACCGTCCGGGTATCCAGCAAGGTCACACTTCCGTCCCGGGGCAGATTGGCAGCATCAGATAGATGCCACTGCTTCAAACCCTTGGAAATGTTATCGATCATAAAGCCTGCCATGTTTACAGGATCTTTTGCGGAGGAGTAAGGCGGCGCATAGGCTAGGTCCAGATCCTTTAGATCAGTTGCTTTTATTCCCGCATGAATGGCGGTAGCCAGCACATCGATGCGCTTATCTACACCATCGTAGCCCACGATCTGCGCGCCCAGCAGGCGGTAGGTTTCCTTTTCAAAGACCACCTTCATGGTCATCAGCTTGCCGCCGGGATAGTAGCCCGCGTGGCTCATAGGAGACAGGATCACCGTATCCACATGGAGCCCTGCGTTCCGGGCATTGGTCTCGTTAATGCCGGTGGTGGCTGCGGTCATATCAAAAATCTTGATTACGGAGCTGCCCTGGCTGCCTAAGTACCGGCTGTCACCGCCGCAGATATTGTCAGCAGCGATCCGTCCCTGCTTGTTGGCAGGCCCTGCCAGTGCGATCAATGCAGCCTCACCGGTGACATAGTGCTTTACCTGCACCGCATCACCAACAGCATAGATGTCGGGCACGGAGGTCTCCATCCGGTCATTGACCAAAATGCTGCCCTTCAGGCCAAGAGCCAAACCGGCATCTTTAGCAAGGCTGGATTCCGGGGTGACACCAATGGCAAGCACCACCATATCCGTATAGATGGCTTCTCTATTCTTCAGCAACACATTGATACCGCCGTCTTTCTCTTCAAAGCCCTCCACACTATAGCCAAGTGCCAGTTTTACACCGTGCTTGCGAACCTCGCTGTGGATAAAGGAAGCCATATCTGCATCGAAGGGATTCATCAGCTGCTTAGGCCGCTGGACGATGGTCACATCCATACCCAATTCCCTTAAGTTTTCCGCTACCTCCAGACCGATGAAACCGCCGCCCACCATGACTGCGGACTTAGGTTTGTTATGATCTACAAATTCCTTGATCCGGAAGGTGTCCTCCACGGTACGCAGCGGGAACAGCTTGTCACTGTCCATGCCCGGGAGGCCCGGCCATACAGGCTTTGCGCCGGGAGAAAGCAGCAGCTTGTCATAGCTCTCTTCAAATTCTTCGCCAGTTTTCAGATCCTTTACGGAAACGGTCTTTCTGTCGGGATGAATTGCGGTAACTTCGTGGTGTACTTTCATGTGAATACGGAACCGGGAGAAGAAGCTCTCCGGGGTTTGGAGGGTTAGATCCTCAGGATCTTCAATAACACCGCCGATATAATAAGGCAGACCGCAGTTGGCGTAGGAAATATAGCCCGAACGCTCAAACACAACGATTTCAGCCTGTTCATCCAGCCTGCGGATTCTTGCTGCAGCTGTGGCACCGCCTGCCACGCCGCCTACGATCACAACTTTCATATTACCTCTCCACCTTTCCGGAATAAGCGGTGATGCCGCCGATGTTTTGAACATTTGCATATCCCATGTGTTGCAGCATAGCCGTTGCCTGACGGCTTCTGCCGCCTGAATAGCAGTAGACAAACAGTGGGATATTCTTATTGTCTGCTACGGAACTGATTTTGTCAAGCTGCTGCAACGGTACATTTTTACTTCCGGGAATATGACCTTCCCGATACTCTTGGGGAGTGCGTACATCCAAAAGGACCGCTCCATCGGTATTACGGTACTCCATGACACCCTTATTGATGTCAGGCTGTTTCAAAAAGTCGAAGAATCCCATAACTGCACCTCCTTAAAGCATTGCAAGAATCGCATTCTTGGGTCTTGCCCCCGTTGCCTGATTGACGATTTTTCCGTTTTCCATTACCACCAGCGTGGGAATACTCATAATACGGAACTGGGTTGCCAGCTCCGGGTTTTCATCTACATTGATTTTGCCGACCTTAATATCGGGGCGCTCCTTTGCGATCTCCTCTACCATAGGAACCACCATCCGGCAAGGGCCGCACCAAGGTGCCCAGAAGTCCAGCAGAACTTTCTTGTCGGAATTCATCACTTCACTCAGGAAATTATTGTTGTTGATATTGATAGCTGCCATAGGTTAGCCCTCCTTGTTTTTCTTTATGGCCTTATTATAGCCGAGAGAAATCTGCTTTTCTGTGATGACATCACCTAATCGGAAAATATGTAAAAATCTGCCGGATGAAAAGTCCGGCAGATTTCGCTTATCCAGTTACGGTTTCTCCCGGCCAATCGTTGATGCCGCCAAATTCCACAATGTTGGTGTAACCCAGTGCTGCCAGTTTTTCGGATGCCTGCTTGCTGCGGTTGCCGCTTCGGCAATACACCAGGATCAGCTGATCCTTATCCGGCAGCTCCGGGATTTCCTCCGTGCTGATGGTTTCGTTGGGTATATTGATGGCTCCGGGGATGTGCTTATCCGCAAATTCCTCCGGTGTGCGTACATCCAGAATAATATAGCTGGATTCTTCTTCCATCATGGTTATGGCCTCATCCATATTGATCTGACGGTAGCTGACTTCCTGCCCCGCCGGTAATGCACAGCCTGCCAAAAACAGAACGGAAAGCAATAGCGTTATGAACTTTTTCATGGTAGTTCCTCCTCGTTCCTTTTTGCTGTTAATATACACAGGCTTTCGCAGTACTTCCGTGATAACATCACATTCTTGATCGGTCTATTTCCACTTTTCTATCAGATCACGAATCTGAGAGGCAAGCTTTGCGTTGTCCTTATTAGTACGGTCTCTACAGGTTTTAACAAATGCAAGCAGAGCTTCTGCTGCAGCAAGCAATTCGCCATAGACCGCCCGTGCTCTTGCAGAGCCTTTTGTTATCTCTTCCCTACGGATAGGCTTGGAGTCTGCAAACACCGTCATTCTGCCTGTCATCAAATCATACTCTGCGCCGCTGTAGGGTGCTTCTGCGTAGTAGCCCATCTGAGTCAGCAGTTTCTGGAAAATCGTACAGGCTGCATCATCACCGTGATTGACAAATACCATCTGAGGCTTTTCTTTGAACCCCGCAAGCCATCGGATCAAACCTGCCTGGTCTGCATGACCGCTGGTGCCGTGGAGTGCGGCGATCTCCGCATTGACAGTAATATCCTCACCGAACAGCCGGACATACTGTGCGCCGTCCTGGAGCTTTCTGCCGAGAGAACCTTCCGCTTGATAACCTACAAAGAGAACGGTATTTTCCCCGCCCCAAAGGTTATGCTTTAGGTGGTGGCGAATACGGCCCGCCTCGCACATACCGCTGGCAGAGAGGATCACCTTGGGTCGTTTGTCAAAATTGATCTGCTTTGATTCGTCGCTGGTTACGGACAGGCAAATATCGTCAAACTAAATGGGATTGATGCCTTGCTTAACCAACGCCGCAGTTTCTTCATCGAAACAGCTTTGATCGCATTGCAGGAAGATACCTGTTGCTTCTACTGCCGGAGGACTATCCACATACACCGGGAATCCGTCGTGTCCACTGACCATACCTTCCTGCTTGATCTGCCGGATAGCATACAGCATTTCATGGGTTCTGCCAACAGCAAAGGACGGGATCACCACATTACCGCCCCGGTCAAAGGTCCGCTGCAGTACATCTGCAAGCTCTCCAACCGTGTTGCCCGGTTTTTCGTGGAGACGGTTGCCATAGGTAGATTCCAGAACAAGGTAGTCCGTTTCCTCCACAGGAAGCGGATCTTTGATCAATGGCTGATCAATGTTGCCCACATCACCGCTGAATACGATCTTCTTGGTAACGCCGTCCTCGGTCAGCCACAATTCAATACAGGCAGAGCCCAACAGATGTCCGATATCCGAAAATCTAACAATGATGCCTTCTTCTGCCTGGATCACCTGACCGTATTCGCAGGGACGAAAACGGGAGATAGCACCGATTGCATCTGCCATGGTGTAGACCGATACAACTAATTCATCACCGGCACGCTGCGCTTTCCGGTTCTGCCATTCTGCCTCGGACTCCTGAATATGGGCAGAATCCCGCAGCATAATGTTACACAGATCGCAGGTAGTTGTGGTTGCATAAATACCGCCCCGGAAACCGTCCTTATATAACTTCGGTAACATACCGGAATGGTCAATGTGGGCATGGGTAAGAAACACCGCTTCGATGGTATTGGCAGGCACGGGTATAAGTATTTCTTACCGCACACCTCCAACAGTGTGCAGCTACCTGTTACCTCATGGGTTGCTCCGATAAATTGGATTTTCCTATAATAGCCCCCTTGCCATGATATCGTATGATTCCATTCTTTCTGTTATTATTTTATCATACTGCGACCGAAGAAATAGAGATAAAATGTGAATTCTAAGTGCAAAACGCAGGTGCCTTTTGTAGGACTACCTGCGTCTTGCTATTATTCCGATTTCAACATCCGGTAGCCGATACCGATATGGGTCTGGATGTACTGAGTGTCAGAATCCTTTTCGATTTTCTTACGCAAGGTTGCCATATGCACCCGCAAAGATGCCATATCGCTCTCCCATGAGCTGCCCCAGATCTTATTGGTCAGATAGGTGTGGGTCAACACTTTGCCTGCGTCCTTTGCAAGCAGGCACAGAAGCTTGTACTCCGTGGGCGTCAGCTTCAGCTCCTCACCGTTTAAGGAAGCACAGCCTGCGGCATAATCCACCGTCAATTTACCGTTGTGGAACACGGAATCACCGGGCTTGCTCTCAATTGTAGCAATTCGGCGTTGCGCGACCCGGAGACGTGCCAGCAATTCTGTCACAGAAAAAGGCTTGGTCAGATAATCATCCGCGCCTGCATCCAACGCCGCAACCTTGTCCCCATCCTCGCTCCGGGCAGAGATGACGATAATGGGCAACTGAGACCAGGAACGGATGCGCTTAATGACTTCTACGCCGTCCAGATCCGGCAAACCCAGATCCAGAAACACAATATCCGGCTGCTGGGTGGTTGCTGCTGCAATGGCGGATTCACCGGTGGGGGCTGTTATGTAGGTATAGTTATTGGATTTTAAGGTGGTGGTGATCAGGTTGCGGACAGTGGGATCGTCCTCCACCACTAAGATCTTGGGATTATTCATGGAATTCCACCTCCCCGGATGGAATGGTAAATGTAAAGATTGTGCCCGTTGGTGTATTGTCGGATACGGTGATCTCGCCACCATGGGCAGTAATGATAGACTTGCAAAGGTTGAGGCCAATCCCAAGGCTTCTGCGGCAGTCAGCAATGGGATTGCTACCGCTGTAGAACATCTGGAATACCTTTTCTTTTTCATTGTCCAGAATACCAGCACCGTTATCAGCAACGGAGATCTCGGTGTGTTGCTCGTTCTGCTTTGTGGTGATGGTAATGTGTGAGCCGGCAGGTGTATACTTGATGGCATTGTCCACCAAATTGATAATGACCTGAATGATCAGCCGGGCATCGCACCTGGCAAGGAGCAGTTCATTTTCGTGATGTACGGTAACGGTATGCTCCGTCTGCTTTCTGGTGATGTGCTGTAATGCCTCCGTGACGATCTCTTCTACCAAATGAGGTTGTTTTTGAAGCCTCATCCTACCTTCTTCGATCTTTGTAACCGCTAGCAAATTCTCCACTAAATTGGTCAGCCATGCGGAATCGTCATAGATATCTCCGCACATCTGCCGAATGGTATCGTTATCCAGCTTTTCCAAATCGGAAAGCAGCATACCGGCGTTACCGGAGATAGATGTTAGCGGTGTACGCAGATCGTGAGAAATGGAACGCAGCAGATTGGCACGAAGCTTTTCGTTCTCCGCTTGCAGCTTCGCCGCTTCTTTTTCCTTGGTATTCCGGCTGTTCTCCAGTGTTAAGGCACACTCGCCAAGGATGGACAGCAATACACTGTTCTCAAATGCTTCCAGAGGTTCCGCACCCTCAATAATGACCGTTCCATAGATTCGGTCCTGGACCTTGATGGGATATCTCTGAGCGTCTTTATTGGTACTGGCGACAACACCGGGCAGCACAGATGCTGTTCTACCCAGCAGCTTGGACACCTGTGTGCGGCAAGCCTGCAGAACCTCCTCGTCTGTCTGGGCTTTCTGCAAAAGCTGATTGGTCTCAAGAAGCAGATTGGTGCGGTAGGCTGCCTGGGTGGATTGCTTTGTCTGTCCCTTCATCCGGTCTGTCATAGTGCCGACCGTTAAGGACGCGATGAGCATAATGAGGAAGGTCAGCGGCGCTCCATCCGCATATACACGCAGAGAGAACTGCGGATAGGTAAAGAAGAAATTAAATACCAGGACGCTTCCAATGGCTGACAGCACATAGCTTGAACGGGTGGAAGTAACCATTGCCGTGAGCAGCACAGCCAGCAGGTAGATGGCAATGATATTTGCCTCACTAAAGCCAACCTTGGAAAACAGGTGAGCCAAACCACTGGCAAGCGCCAGAATACCAACAGAGATGCCCCAGTCCCGGAGTGTGATCCTCAAATCGACCCTCTTTCGGGCTTTCTTTTGCCGATAGGCAGGATCCGTACTGGCATCGGGTATGATGTGGATATCAATATTCGGTGCGATCTGGGTCAGCTTTTCCGTCAGCGTCGGTTTACCAAAGAGCCTGCGTTTGGATACAGCGCTTCTGCCCACAACG
>JAFSCK010000084.1 GCA_017436785.1 Oscillospiraceae bacterium
CCCAAATGATCAGCGGGTCGTACACCATATCGGTCAGCCCCAGCAGGATAGCCATGACGGTCAACGTCAAACAGGCAAATAGAGTGATCACGTATGCCCTGTCCCGGTTGTCAAAGCGGTAGATGGAAAAAGCCGTTCTTCCACGAAGCACACTTCCCCGGCTTTGCATGGAGTCGGACATGGTTGCAAGAGAGCCGATGGTCCAGGAAATTAGCATAGAGAAAATCCGGATTCCGTTCTTGATTCTTTGCCAAAGGCTACCTTGGTCAATGCCTTTGCCCAGTCCCTTTCTGGCTGTGTGGATCCGTTTTGCTTCACCCTTGATTCGCGGCACCATGCGAAGCAGGATCGCCAGAAACAGCGACAGCCGGGGGCTTGCCTTGCCGAACAGATACACCACCTTGTCCGAGGAAAAGACAGAATACACGCAGCTCATCCAAATCATCACGCCTGCTAAAGAAACACCCAAAACAATGCCATAAACCAGCGATTCCACCGTCATATTGTTGCCGATGAAATTCTGCCGTAGGACGGTCATACCGAAGTGATGCAGGCTGCTGTAATAAAGCGCAAAGACGGCGATGCAGGGAATCAGGCACAGGTTGAACACCAGCGCTTTGGTGCCGTTTCGTTTCAGACTGTAGGCAAAGGCGCACAGAAACGATATCGCCAGAAACACCGGATGCTGAAAGACCAGCATCCCGAAAATCACAGCAGCGAAATAGATCAGATTCACTGCCGGGTGACAGGCTTCAAATCCCATCGTCATCCTCCGTCATGCCGTACTGTACTTTTACTCGATCCAGCTTTTCCAGCAAAGGTTCTCCAAGGAAGCGGATTACCAGGAACGTAGCAATGGCCTGACTGATATTCACCGGCAGGCCTGCCGCATACTGGGCAGCAGCACTAGCGGCAGTGATGTTCGACTGAAGCAGGAATACCGTGCAGGTATCCAGAATGGGGCCGATCAGTACAACAATCAGAATCGCACCGAAGATGGCCATATGCATGGGCTTCCGTTTCAGCAGCTTCTTCTGATGGGCAAGTCCTACCACCAGTCCGGCGATGCCGTAGGCCATCATCTGCCAGGGTGTATGGGGCCCCTGCCCAAAGAAGAAATTGCTGACCAAGGCGGTCATGGCTCCGATCAGGAAACCGGACTCCGGCCCGAAGGCAATTGCTGAAAGCATGATGATGGCGTAGGTTGCCTTGAAATTGGGAATGGGGATCACCACACGGCCTGCAATTGCCAGAGCGCACAAAACTGCAATCACCACCAGCTCTCTTGCCTGGGGTTTCCGGCCCTCAAAGGCAAGGAAGAAGGGCAGCATGATCTCCAGCAGGATCAAGGTGCTGGTCAGATAGTAGGAGCGGCCCGGAAGCTTATTTCCGAACGCAATGGTCAATGGGATCAGCAGCAGAATCAGCCAAATTGCAATTTTGGATTTTTTCATATCAGCCCTCCATTACGTCAGCACCCAGGTCTGCTCCCAGACCGATGCAGGAGTACAGCCATTCGATACGGTCTCCCGGCTGGACTTCGTAAGAGGAACAGCCATAATTGGGGAACTTGCCGCTGACCTGATACATCCAGCCTGATTCGGGGCCGCAGTCAAATTCATACAGATGGCAAATGCCCTCCAGATAGTAGCTGTCATACAAGGGTGTCCAGCTATACTCCAGGGGAATGTCTGCCGCCTCGCAGACCCGCTGCAAAACATCAAATACATTTTCACCGGGCGTAAACTCAACCGTAATTTCCGGCAGGATCACACCGTCAGCTGGGACATAGGGAACCTTCGCTTCCTCCAGAAGATTCTGATTGTCAAGAACGGTATCGCAGCGGATGGTGATGGTACAGATGTTTTCCGCATTCTCCGAAGTAACCAGACGGTTATCGGGAATTGGGGCGATTTTATATTCGCTTCCCAGCTCCGGCTTGTTATCGAAAATACCCGACTGAAGCGCAAACCCAATTCCTGCTGCCGCTACCGTAAGGATGATAACAACCATGATGGCATTGGCGGTCTTTTTCTTACCCAGCTTCTTTTTAAGAAGCAAGCAAACAGCAATCAGTACCGCACCTATTCCCAGAACGACCCACATCCAGGATGCTGTTGCTTCCGGTTCTTGTGTCTGCGGCTGCTGCGGAGTGGCGGTAAATCCATCCGTCATATCGTAAAGCGGGGTCCTTCCTTCCAGCATCCGGAAGTAGGCAGTCAGCGCATAGTAGCCCTGCTCCGTTGCGATGCCGTCGATTTTTCCGGAGTGAATGTGCTTGAAGCCGCCGCCCTCTACATAATAGCCCAGCAAACCGTCCAGAGCGGACATACCATTCTTCACAAAACGTGCATCCGTATTGGGGTCAATGCCCGACGTACACAGTGCCACGATCACCTGAGAAACGGATTCGCTGCTGGCACCGTACTGGCTGGGGAAATTACCGGTTTCATCCAGCATGCCCGCAAGCACCGTAACGGCATCATCCAATGCGCTTTGAACCTCCGGCTCTTCCCGATAGGGGGCCAGCGCCTGGATCGCCATAGAGGTCACATCCGGGTCGGCAATATTGCCGGAATTGGCCCAACCGCCGCCGGGTACCTGGAAATCCAAAATGGTATCCACAAGGGTCTCCCGGTCGATTCCCTTCGGCATTTCGTACTGGCCGCAGTCAAAGGCGATCAGCGTCCAGATGACACCGCTGACGCCAACCTTGCGGATATAGCCCATATCGTTCAGACCTGCCAGCAGGTTGTGGCCGCCCACATCGGTGGGATCTTTGCCGATGGCAGTCAGCGCCACGATAAAGCGGCAGTTGGTGGTGCATTTGGTGGCATGGAGCCGCCCGTTTTCATCGATTTTCTCATCCACATAGGCAACCACGCTGTCATAGTAGCTGTCGGGCACATCACGACCGCTTCTTGCAAAGCCCAGTGCCATCCACTCACCGCCGGTGGAACCGGCAGAGGGATCACCCAAAGCGGCCATATAATCGCCGGTGGTTTCAAAGGCTTCCCGGATGGAATCCTCCTCTGCCGCCATAGCACTGACCGGGAGTGCTAAAATGATCAGCAGTACAAGTACAAGGGATAGAATTCGTTTCATCTTCATTTCTCCTCATGGTAGGCGATCATGCCGAACAGGTAGAGCTTCCCGGGGATCCAGCCAAACTGCAAGCCACACCGTTGGGCCAGCTTTGCCACATCAATGCAGTAGGCGGACATACAGCTGATTCGCTTGTCCGGGTGCGCACAGGGCAGATTTTCTTTCCGCTTGCAGGGATCGCACAGCGGGCAGCCATTGTATCCGGTACAGAAACCGGTACAGCCTGCCGCCTTCACCTTTGCCATCAGACGCAGGACTGCTGCGTTGTGGGTTTCCTTGGCATGGCGGACAGCGCACTTATCATCGAAGCTCTCGATGTCCCAGATGGTGGAGATCACCAATGCTTTTTCCTGATCGAGAATTGTCTGGTGCAGCGCTTCCACACTGCCGCAGTCCGGCGGGCAGGAGTAATTGGCACCATACTGGCCGCAGAG
>JAFSCK010000085.1 GCA_017436785.1 Oscillospiraceae bacterium
GGGGGGGCCCACGCCCCCCCCCCTACAGTGGCGTATGGAATACGCCGACAAGTGCCCATTCACCGACATACCGCAAAAAGGGAACGGCCCATTGGCCGTTCCCTTCGTATATCGATCAATAATAGAAATCCCGTCTGCCTTCCAGAATTTCCATGCCCTCGGGCAGCAGGTCATGCTCGCCAAGCCAGCGCAGGGTGTTTTCACAGTCGGGGTAGACCTCCAGCGATAGGCCATACTTATCGTTGGCATTGAGGTAGACCCAGAGGCGGTCCCGCTGAGCATAGCCCTCATCGTAATCTGCATCGGGGATTCGGAAGTAGCCTTCGTGGAAATAATTGTGCTGGGCCATATTGCCTGCGGCGCAGTCAGCATGTACGGCGGCAAGGAAGCACTCCACCTCCTGCCGGGTGTTGATGGCGCTGCCGGCTTCCTGAGGCACATAATCTACGCTCATGCTGGTGAAGTAAGCCAGCACCATGGCCATCCGGTCAATTTCCACACCGTTAACGATGACCGTTTCCTGTCCCTCACCGGTAACGTTCTCCCAGCGGTTCAGGTAATTGCGGAGGATCTGACCCTCAGGGGAGTCCACCCAGACGTTGTATTCCCGGCGGACGGTGTTGCCGTTGTCCAGTTCATAGCGCAGGCTGATGTTTACGGCCATACGGACAGGCTGGGTCTTATCCTCCTCGTCGATGAGGTCGGCATTGTTGTCGATGTAGCGGACCCACTGTCCGTTGGAGCCGATCACATAGGCACCGCTGCCCTCCTCGGCCCGGTTGTCCAGCGTATACTGGTGGAGCTGCAGGATGGTCTCGATGTCCTCCACCTCTTCCAGCGTGATGGAGTTGACATAACCGGTGTCCAGCACGACAGCTTCGATCCGCTCTGCCTTGGGCATCTTTTCTTCCAGATTCAGAACATCGAAGTGGGTGCACACCAGCGTCAGCACCAGCACCGCAGACAGCGCGCCCAGACCGTACCAGTTGCGCAGCCGGAAGACCCGGGTGGAGCGTTCAATGAGCATCCGCCCGATAAACCAGCCGATCACCAGACCAATGGCAAGGATGGGATAATTCCGGTTGCGCAGGCCGATGATAGAATACAGGAAGAACTGTCCCGCAGCCATGACGAAGATGGCGCACAGCACCTGAAACACGGGGACCAGAGGCTGGAAGGCCACGGCATCTCCGGCGCATTCCAGCTGCCGCTTCCGGTAGAGCCACAGGGCGGCCAGCAGGAAGACGATACCCGCAGCAGCCCAGATCAGCAGTACGCCCCATTCGTCAGTCACGGTGAAATTGGCGGTGACACCCTCATAGTTCTCGCCGAACAGCTCCCGCAGCTGGCTCCGGGTGCCAGTCTCAACAAAGGTATGGTTCATCACCTGAGAAACAGGGGTCAGGTTCTCGGCCAGTGTGGTGGGGGTGACGATGCCATACAGCATGGGGGTGTAGATGGTGTCCACCAGCCAGTAGGCGATGTAGGCACCGGCATTTAAAAGACCGTAACCTGCTGCCATGGTGAAGCGGTTGCCCACGCACATGGCGGAAAACGCTGCCAGACCAAAGAAGCAGATATATTCCAGATTGGTGCCAAGGAACCACAGTACTGCAATTTGCCAAGCATCCACATAGAAGGTGGTGTTCAGCAGGGGCATGGCGATGAGTGCCATGACGAAGGTGGGCAGTAGGGAGAAGATAAGGCCAGACAGCACATTGGTCACGAACCAGCTTTCTCTTCTCAGGGGCATGGCATGGAGCATATTGCACATCCGGGAGTTGAACAGGTCACCGAACAGAAGCTCCGCCGCCAGCAGGGCATAGCCCAGATTGATGATGCCCATAACATTGATGAGCTCTGCCATATTCTTGACGAAAGCAAACTGCCGGCTGAAGCTATGGGCAGCGCCGCCGTCGGTATAGATCAGGAACAGGCCCACAATGAGGCAGATGGTATACAGTCCCCAAACCGGGGCGAACCGGGTCAGGTTTTTCTTGAAAACGGCTTTATTAAAGCAGGATGTCTTTGACTGCATAGTTCACACCTCCCAGTTCGTAAATAAAGATCTCTTCCAGAGACAGGGGCAGCACATCGTAGTAGACAGGGTTGGTGGCAGCGGCCTTTTCGCTGATCTCCCAAGCGGAACCCCGGACGATGAGGGTCTTCATCCGTCCGGAGCTGCTTTCGTGGAGCACCTCCAACCCATCGGGAATGTCCCCAACGATCTGCAGCTTGTGGGTAGCGCCCTGCATGTCCGCAAGGCTCTTTTCCAGCAGCATTTTTCCGTGGTCCATGATGCCCACATGGTCGCAGACATCCTCCAGCTCTCTTAAGTTGTGGGAGGAGATCAGCACCGTGGTGCCGTGCTCAGCCACGTCAGAGAGGATCAGGCTCATGACCTGCCGCCGCATGACGGGGTCCAGTCCGTCCACCGGCTCGTCGAGGATCAGCACCTCAGGGCGGCAGGAGAGGGCTAAGTGGAAGGCAGCCTGCTTCTGCATGCCCTTGGAGAAGCGCCGCAGCTGTCCCTTTTTGGGAAGCTGGAAGATCTCATACAGCCGCTGGTACAGTTCCTTGTCGAAGGTAGAGTAGATGCCCTGATAGAATTTTGCCATGTCCTCCATGGTGGCGGAGGGGAAGTAGAAGATATCATCGGGGATGTAGCCGATCTTCGCCTTGGCGGCGGGGTTTTCGTAGACATCCTCCCCGCCCAGCCGGACGGCACCGCTGTCCTGCCGGTAAACGCCGGTCATGTGGCGGATGGCGGTGGACTTGCCCGCACCGTTGGGGCCCACCAGACCATAGACCGCACCCTTGGGCACCGTCAGTGTCAGGTCATCCAGCGCCTTGAAAGACCCAAAGGTCTTGGTTACATTTTTCAGTTCAAGCATAGTTTGGTTCCTCCTTTCATGGGGCTTTTCTGTGAAGTGCATAACAGGGAACACGGATGTCATCCTGAGCGAGCAAAGCGAGTCGAAGGATCTTCGCATTAACGAGCCTGTACGCACGGTGATTGTGCGTAGATCCTTCGACTTCAGGCTAAGGCCCTTCGCTCAGGATGACAGGCTGGCTGCAGGCTTTTGCTCTGCTGCACAATTCATAGAAAAGTCTCAGAACAAAACACATTCTTATTTCTTCTTGCCATTTTTCTCCAACCGCTGCACCATCTGCTCCCGGGTGATGCCCAGTGAGAGCAGGGCGGCGGTGGCTTCGTCAAAGGCGGTGTACCAGCGCTCCACTTCCTGCTCCCGGCTCTTTTCGTTTTCGCAGACGAAGCAGCCCTTGCCGGGGATGGTGACGATCCAGCCGTTGAATTCCAGCAGCCGGTAGGCCCGCTGGATGGTATTGGGATTGATGGCCAATGCCGAGGCCAGCTCCCGGACGCTGGGGAGCTTGTCTCCGGGCTTCAGGGCACCGCCGGTGATCTGCTCCTTCAGACCGTCGATGATCTGGGCATAAATGGGCCGGGAATCCCGATAATCCAAATGTACCATAGGCTCCCTCCTTTTTGCATAACTGTACTAGCTGTTCTAGTACAGTTAGTATAACAGATGATACACCCATCCGTCAATGGCCCGAAGTTTAAGATTTCCTTAGGAAATGCTTAAGATGTCCGTTGAAGAAAAAAGCAGAAAAAGAAATGTCATTGCGAGGAGCGACAGCGACGTGGCAATCTCCTCCAAGTTTCCGAAAGGCAACGTTGTACGATTCTGTGCGGACCTTTGGAGGGGATTGCCACGCCAGTGTGCGCACTGGCTCGCAATGACATGGTTTCATGATATGTTATTTCTTTCTTAAACTGGCCACCAGCAGACAGGC
This sequence comes from Oscillospiraceae bacterium, assembly GCA_017436785.1. Classification (GTDB taxonomy): domain Bacteria; phylum Bacillota; class Clostridia; order Oscillospirales; family Oscillospiraceae; genus Faecousia. The sequence goes on from JAFSCK010000085.1 coordinate 3,823, forward strand.
CCAGAGGAACAGGCTGAGGGCCCAGTTTCCGCTGCAGACCATGGGACTGGATACGATGACCAGCATAATATGCAGCACCCTGCCCAGCAGCTGTGACTGCATGGCGCACAGGAAATTCAGCACCAGCAGCACAAGGGTCAGTCCCAGAGAGGCCGCGGATAAATTCCGCACCAGCACCCGGGTGTGTTCTTCCCGCTGATACAAAAGCAGTGCCGGCGGAACAAAGCACAGTACGGAAAGCACCGTCATGACCCCGGAAAGGGCACCGGAAGCCGCCGGGATAAATCCCAGCCCGGCGCACAAACTAAACAAACCGCCCCACAGGACGTAAAGAAGCTTTTTGCTCATAAGAAATCCTTTCCAAAAAGAAATGTAACAGTAGGGCGGGCTGCCCTCAGCCCGCCGTTAAATGCCTTCAGCCTGAGCAGCACAATCGACATATGAACAAATTGCTATGGAACTGACAACGCGGTTCCGGCAATCTGCGGCGGCTTGAGGGCAAGCCGCCCTACAAAAATGCCTTTCCTTATTTTACCCCAATCCATCACACTTGGCAACCCCTTCCAATCGCAAAAAAAGCTGGACAGTGGTGGAAACTTCTGGTATAATATCATATTATTATTGGAAAAGGGAGGGGAAATCCCATGAAATGCCCTTATTGCGGAGATCAGGACAGCAAGGTCGTGGATTCCCGACATTCTGAGGACGGCCTCAGCATCCGCCGCCGCCGGGAGTGCATGAAGTGCCAGCGCCGGTTCACCACCTATGAGATCGTGGAGAGCCTGCCCATCATCGTGGTCAAGCGCAACGGCAGCCGTCAGGCCTTTGACCGCAACAAGATCCTCAATTCCATGATCCGCGCCTTTGACAAGCGGAAGGTGGACGTGGCTGATCTGGACCGGATCACCACGGAGATCGAACAGACCATCCAGAACACACTGGAGCGAGAGATCAGCACCGACAAGCTGGGCGAGATGGTCATGGAGCGCCTGAAGCCCATCGATGAAGTCGCTTACATCCGCTTTGCCTCCATCTACCACCGTTTTCAGGATGCAGGCAGCTTTATGCGGGAGATCAGCAAATTCCTGGAGGAAAAATAATGAGCACCACCCCTACGCAAATTCTGGACACGGCTTCTCTGGCAGAGAAGCTGGATTTGGATTCCATCAAGGCTACCATGGATGGCTTCGACCCGGCCACCCTGCTGCCGGACCTGCAGAAGCTATTTGATTCTCTGGCCCCGGTCTGTAAATTCGCCGTGATGATCGGCCCCATCCTGCTGCTTATTTTCGGCGCCTGCTACCTGTTCCTTACGCCCAAGGAGGCCAATTATTATTTTGGCTACCGCTGCTATTTCGGCATGGGCAGCGAATATGCATGGCGCTCCACCCAGCGCATGGCAGGCCTGCTCTTCGGCGGACTGGGCCTTGCCCTGACGGTCATTATGTTCATCATCACCGGCCGCTTCGCCTATATGGAGGTCACGGCCATGGTCTGGCAGGCGCTGGAGTGTATGGTGCTGGAGGCAGCGCTGACGCTGCTTGCGGTGCTGAGCATCAACCTGACCGCCTTCTTCCGCTTCAACCGGAAGGGCCAGCACAGAAGAAAACACAGAAGATAAAGCGATCCCGGACTGCGGTCAGCAGTTCGGGATTTTTTCTGCTTGTATGAAAAAATACTGTAGGGTGGGCATATATGCCCACCGGGCACCATCGAAAATTGAGGGTAAAAAACCACACGCTCAAAGGTGGGGTACTGCCCGGCGCGGATATATCCGCGCCCTACAAATGCGCTATATGCGCACACTTGTCCGCCTGCTGCGTAAAAATAATGCTTGACAAAGGCGAACTTATGGTGTATAACAGGCATAACTTGATAAAGAAACCATGGAAGCGGGAGTAAAGCTGTATAGCGCATCCACAGAGAGTTCTGCATAGCTGAGAGCGGAGCGAAAAGCGGGGCAGCAAATGGGCCGCCGAGGGCAGGGGGAAAGGGAGTTTCCTGAGTATCTTCTGACGCATTGCCAGCGTTAACGGGCAGACGGTGTGTTGGCACCGTTATTGAGGTGGCCGTATTGCACGGCAAACAAGGTGGTACCGCAGAAATAGCCTTTCTGTCCTTGTTCCCTTAGGGGGAACAGGGACTTTTTTATTTCTGAAAGGAGCAGAACATGATGAAGAAATTACCGGGAAAACGATGGTGACGCTGGCGTACATATATGCACTGTAGGGGGCGGCGTCCTCGACGCCCCCCACAGAAAGCAGCTCCGGATTTGCCGGCACCAATGAGAAAATGCAGGACCCTTCCCGCCGGGGGCGTCGGGGACGCCGCCCCTACATTCTATTTTAAGGAGTTTTACTATGAAAAAGCTGATTTCCCTGATTCTGGCACTGGCCATGACCTTCACCTTTACCGCCTGCGGCGCTTCCCAGAAGGCGGAAGCATCCGGCACCAAGACAGAGTTCACCGTTGCCATCGTCCAGCAGCTGGACCATTCCTCTCTGGATGAGATCCGCACTGCCGTCATCGCCCAGCTGAATGCACTGGCTGAGCCCACCAACTACACCATCACCATCGAAGAATACAACGGTCAGAACGATGCCTCCGTGCTGAACCAGATCGGCACGCAGGTGGTTTCCGACGGTGTTGATATGATCGTCCCCATCGCCACCATGGCTGCCCAGTGCATGGTTACTGCCGCAGAAGGCACCAACATCCCCATTGTTTACGCCGCCTGCTCCGACCCCGCATCTGCCGGCCTTACCGGTATCCCCACCGTCACCGGTGTGTCCGATGCCCTGAATACCAAGTTCATTCTGGACATGATGCTTGCTGCCCAGCCCGATGTGAAGACCGTTGGCCTGCTGTACAGCAACTCTGAGATCAATTCCCAGACCCCCATTGCCGAGGCCAAGGCCTATCTGGAGGAAAAGGGCATCGAATATCTGGAAAAGACCGGCAACACCAGCGGTGAGATTCTGGAAGCTGCTGCCTCTATGGTAGACCGCGTGGATGCCGTCTTCACTCCCACCGACAATGCGGTCATGGCTGCGGAGGCCTCTGTGGCGGAGACCCTGAATGCTGCGGGTATCCCCCATTATACCGGTGCAGACTCCTTCGTGCAGTCCGGTGCCTTCACCACCTGCGGTGTCAACTACACCGAGCTGGGCACCAAGACCGCTGACATGGCCTTTGACATTCTCCTGGGCGGCAGCATTGGGGATTTCCATGTTATGGAGGGCGGCATCATCACCGTCAACACCGACACCGCAGCCGCATGCGGCATTGACTACAGCGTGTTCAACACCATGGCAAACACCGTCAACGCCGTTTCCACCATCGCTGACTAAATATTGCTGTCATTGCGAGCCAGTGCCCACACTGGCGTGGCAATCCCCCTCAAGTTCGCTGACATTTGGAGGAGATTGCCGCACCACTTAAGCGGACTGGTTCGCAATGACATTTTCATGAATCCATTTTATAAGGAGTAATCTTCCATGATTTCCACCGCTGTGATTATGAGCGCCCTGGAGCTGGGCTGCATTTATGCGCTGGTGGCGCTGGCACTGTTTCTCAGCTTCCGGGTTTTGAACATTGCGGATATGACCACTGACGGCACCTTTACCTTAGGCTGCGCCGTGTCGGCTACCGTTGCCGTGGCGGGCCATCCGTGGCTTGCCCTGCCTGCTGCCATGGCGGCAGGTGCCTGCGCAGGCTCTGTTACCGCGTTGCTGCAGACAAAGCTGAAGATCCCCTCCATTTTGGCAGGTATCATCACCAATACGGGCCTGTATACCGTGAATCTGGCGGTGATGGGCTTCTCCTCCAATGTGAATATGCTGCGCTCTGCTACCATGTTTACACTGGTGCAGCCCCACCTCGGCATGTTCTATAAGCTAGTTCCCTCCGCAGTGCTGACGGTGATCGCCGGCACACTGCTGGTGCTGTTCCTGAAGACCCGTCTGGGCCTTTCTATCCGGGCCACCGGCGACAATGCGGACATGGTTCGGGCTTCCTCCATCAATACGGGCTTCACCATCACCATCGGCCTGATGCTGTCCAATTCCCTGACGGCTCTCTCCGGTGCAGTGCTGGCCCAGTACCAGAAGACGGCCGACATCAACCTTGGCACCGGCATGGTCATCATCGGCCTGGCCTCTCTCATCATCGGCGAGACCCTGCTGCCCAAGGGCAAGATGTGGATGAAGGCACTGGGCGCCATCCTCGGCTCCATCCTCTACCGCTTTATCATTGCACTGGCCCTGCGTCTAGACCTGCCCAGTGAATGCCTGAAGCTGATTTCCGCCACCATCGTGGCGCTGGCCATCGGTCTGCCTGCCATTAAGGCCGCCGCCAAGCCTGCCACCACCAAGGGAGGGAAGTAAGATGCTGAAAGTCAAGAATATTTCCAAAACCTTTAACCCCGGCACCGTCAATGAGAAAACCGCCCTGTCGGAGCTGAGCCTGCACCTGAACAAGGGGGATTTCGTCACCATCCTCGGCTCCAACGGCGCAGGAAAATCCACCCTATTCAATGCCATTGCCGGCTCCTTTGTGGTGGATTCCGGCTCCATCCACTTAGACGGAAAGGACATCACCAACCTCCCCGACTATAAGCGCAGCAAGGTCATCGGCCGGATGTTTCAGGATCCCCTTCGGGGCACTGCGCCCAATATGACCATTGAGGAAAATCTGGCGCTGGCCTACATGCGTGCCAGCCACCATACCTCCCCCTTCTCCATGATCAACAAAAAGGACCGGGCGGAATTCCGGGAACGGCTTGCCCAGCTGGAGCTGGGACTGGAGGACCGGATGGACCATCCCGTGGGACTGCTCTCCGGCGGTCAGCGTCAGGCCCTGACCTTGCTGATGGCCACCCTCGTGACGCCGAAGCTGCTGCTGCTGGATGAGCACACGGCTGCCCTTGACCCCGCCACAGCGGAAAAGGTGCTGGCTCTGACCCAAAGAATCGTGGCAGAGAACAACATCACCTGCCTGATGATCACCCACAACATCCCCTCTGCCCTGAACCTTGGCAACCGCACCATTATGATGAAGAACGGCTCCATCGTCATGGAGCTGTCCGGCGAGGAACGGCAGAATATGACCACGGAAAAGCTGCTGCAAAAATTCCACGAGCAGGGCATGAGCAACGACCGCATCCTGTTCAGCGCGGAGTAAAATTATATTTGGGAAACAAATATGTCATCCCGAGCGAAGTGAAACGAAGTCGAGGGATCTACGCATTATCGATACCCATAAGGGCAAATCGGTGCGTAGATCCCTCGACTCACTTCGTTCGCTCGGGATGACAAAACGGTCAGTTTTCTGCGGCAATTTGGTTTACATAAAGCTTCTGGGGATCATGGGGCTTGAAGGACTGCCACACCAGAATCGCCACAGCGGTGACGCAGGTGACGGCTGCCAGCACCTGACTGACCCGGAAGGGGCCCCACCAGAGGCTGTCTACCCGCAGACCCTCAATAAAGGTCCGGCCCAGACCGTACCACGCGGCATAGCCCAAGGCAATCTGCCCATCGTACTGCCGATTTTTGCTTAAGAACGCCAGCAGCACAAAGCCCACAGCGTTCCACAGGGATTCGTACAGGAAGGTGGGGTGGTAATATTCCCACAGCTGTGTTTTTTCGTTGAACAGGCCCATGCGGAAGAAGCTGTCTGTGGCCGCGCCGAAGGCCTCCCGGTTCATGAAATTGCCCCAGCGGCCAATGGACTGTCCGATGAGGAAGACCATGAGAATCAGGTCCAGTACGGTGGTAAATTTGATCTTCTTGTATTTGCAGATGGCGTACATGCCAATGATGGCACCGATGACACCGCCGTAAATGGCAATGCCGCCCTCCCAGATGTACAGTACGGAGATGGGATTTGCCGCATAGTCTGCCCAAGAGAAGGCCACATAGTAAATCCGGGCGCAAATGATGGCGAAGGGCGTCACCCAAAGCACGCCGTCTAAGATGTCGTCCTCCTTCAGACCGAAGTCCTTGCTGCGGCGGCAGGCATACACCACCGCCAAAATCAGGCCGATGGCAATGATCAGGCCATAGTAATGGGCGGTAAAGGGCCCAATGGACAGCGTCCGGGGGGGATTTACCTCAAGCCCCAGAAAGGGGAAGGAAATAAAGGAATAATTGCTTGGATTCATAGATAATCTCCTAAAAAATCACTGTAGGGCGGTTTTCTGACCCCGCCGACCCGGTATTGAAATACATTACAGTAAAAATGATAGACAACCTGACCATATTACACGGAACGGTGCCCTGCAGGCCCGATGGTGCGTCGGCGGGGTCAGAAAACCGCCCTACGGTATTTTATTCGATAGGGTTAATCACCGACAGGCTGCACCGTTCCCGTTTTACCACACGGTTCAGGAAGCCGCAGATCTCTGCTGCTTCGATGCTGCGGTAGACCTCCGGGAAACGGAAGTAGTCAAAGTCGGAGAAATGATAGGCACAGACCCGGAAGCAGGTGGAATCGAAGCTGTCCAGTCCCCGGATGCGGCGGCCCAGCGCGCTGCGCTTCATCCGCAGGAACTGCTCCTGCGGGATGCCTTCAGCGGCGATTTTTGCCGCCTGCTCCAGAATCGCTTCCCGGACGGCAGGTGCATTTTCGGAATCGCCGGAGCACATCAGCATGGCGCAGCCGTCGATGGTCTCAAAGCCGCCGCCGAAGGAGGAATCAATGAGTCCTTCCTCATAAAGCTTCAGGTACAGCGCGGAGCTTTCGCCAAAGAGGGCCTCCGCCGCCAGATCCGCCACCATTTCCGTCCGGATGGCGGCATCGCCGGTGCCCACCGGCTCACTCTTGAAGGCCAGATCGAACATGGGCATGGCCACCTCCATATTGCCGGAGGTTTCGGACTGAACACTGGTCATGGGCTCCGTCCATGGCCGCATCTTGACACCGACTGCCTTTTCCTCCGTACCCAGCATGTCCCGGGCAATGGTGAGAACGGCGTCCGGTTCCACGTCGCCGATGACGCACAGCAGCATATTGCCGGGAGCGTAGAAGGCCCGGTGGCAGGCGTGGAGGATCTCCGGGGTGATCTGGCGGATAGACTCCCGGGTGCCTAAGATGGGGACCCGGATGGGATGCTGGTGGTACAGGGCCTCCATTAGATTATCAAAAATCATGGAGTCCGGGGAATCTAAGTTCATGCCGATCTCCTGATCGATGATGCCCCGCTCCTTTTCCACGCTTTCCTCCGTGAAGTAGGGGGTGGATACAAATTCCAGCAGCAGTTTCAGGCAGTCTTCAAAATTTTCCGTGCAGGAGAAATAATAGGCGGTCATGTCGTAGCTGGTGAAGGCGTTGGTCATGGCGCCCATACCCGCAAATTCCGCGCTGACATCCCGGTCACCCGGCAGATCGAACATTTTGTGCTCCAGATAATGGGCCACACCGGCCGGAGCCTTGTAGACCTTACCTTCCAGCACAAAATCCGTGTGGATGGAGCCGTAATCCGTAACGAAGTAGGCCATTTTCTTGCTGAAGCCCTTCCGGGGCACCACGCACACCGTCAGGCCGTTTTCCAAGCGCCGGGTATACAGGGTCTCGTCCAGCTCAGGGTAATACTGCTTATTCACTGGCTCCCTCCTTTCAGGAAATAGGTGGTGTGCAGCTGCATGGCATTGGCGCAGCGGACCACATCTTCTACGGTAACGTTTTCCACAGCGCCCATGTAACCGCTGTGGGAGAAGGCAAGGCCGCTTAAGGCAGCTGTGGAATAGTAGCCCTCAATGGAGCCGGGGGAATCGTGGGTAGAGCGCAGGGAGGAAAGCAGCGCTTCCTTGGCAGAGTCCAGCTCACGCTGGGAGATGTCACCCTCCTGACACAATTTCAGCTGCCGCAGCACTTCTTCTTTGACCAGCGCTTCCTTGTCAAAGTCGATACCGGCGCTGACCACGGCAATGCCCTTGGTGCCGTAATATCCGGAGCCAATGGAATAGCACAGGGACATCTTTTCCCGGACGTTCATAAACAGCTTGCTGGTCATGCCGGAGCCAAAGATCACGTTCAGGGCCTGCATGGCGGGGAAATCCTCATCCCGGTTGGTGATGGGAACGGTGAAGCCCATGCATAGCTTGCCCTGAGAAACGTCCATGGTTTCCGTTACGTCGGACCCCTCGCAGGACTGGAAGGCGGTCTGCTCTGCCAGTTTTTCAGGTGCCCGGTCCAGCTTTCCCAGCAGAGGCATCAGCATCTGCGCCACCTGTGGGGCCTCGGCACTGCCTACATAGAAAATTTCTATGGGACTGCTGCGCAGGATGTTGCGGTAATGGGCATAGAGGGATCGGGGGGTGATGGCGGATACCTGCTCCGGCTCACCCAAACGGGATAGGCCGAAGGTATCCTCCCGGCACATGGTCTTCAGCAGCCGGCTCATGGAGTAGGCCCGCTTGTCGTTGCGCTCGGATTCGATGGTGGAGATCAGGTTCTTCTTTTCGCTTTCCACAAAGGAGGATAGGAACACCCCGTTCTCCAGCGGGGAATCCAGCAGCACCTCCTCCAGAAAGCGCACCATGGGCCGCAGCACCTGATCGCCGGGCAGGGCGAAGCGGTCATCCATAAAGCCGCAGTAAAGGCCGGTGGTCTGGTAATCACCGACCCGCCGTACCAGCGGACTGATAGAAGCGCCGTACAGCTCATCCAAGTGCTCGGTGATGGACCGCAGGTCGGGGCAGCGCTGGGTGCCCCGCAGCAGCACAGAGGGCAGCAGCGCATTCAATGCCGCCTCATCCTTGTGCATCTGCCGTACCAGCTGAAAGCTGAGGCATCCCTGCTTGAACCGGGTGTCCCGGCAGACCCGGAGGGTGATACCGGGCAGAAGAGAAATGGTTTCGATCATAGTTGGCTCCTTGTGTCATGCAGTGGCGGGGCAATGTCATTAAGTTAACAAGATTGTAGGGTGCGGATATATCCGCACCGGGCAGCTTCGTCAATTGCGCGTTTGGGTTTTTACGCTCAGTTTTCGGGGGGTTCCGGTTGAGATATATCTCAACCCTACATCGGATTTCTTAACCTAATGATATTGCCCTTTTGGGAGGGCCTTTCTGCAAATAAAGTCATGTAACCGTTATTATATACTACTTTTTGCAAAATAGGAAGTGGTACACAAAAAATTAAGACTTTTTCTGTTGTCATTTCTCCGAATTTGCGGTAGAATGGAGAAAACCTTTTATAGTGGGAGGGAATCGGCCATGGCTTGGCTGGAAATTACCATTGACACGGCTGCGGAAAAGATCAATTCCGTGGTGACCCACCTGACAGCCAGAGGCTTTGCGGATCTGGTCATTGAGGATCAGGAGGAATTTGAGACCTTTCTGGAGGAAAACCGGGCTTACTGGGACTACATCGACGAGGAGCTGCAAGAGAAGCTGCAGGGCCTGTCCCACATCAAGCTGTACTTAGAGGATACGGACACCGCCGGTATGGAGCGGCTGCGGCAGGCGGCTGCGGAGCTGGAACTGCCCATGGCGGTCACAACGCTGGCGGAGACCAACTGGGAGGAAAGCTGGAAGGATAACTACCCCCCGCAGGAGATCGGCGAAAAAATCGTGGTGCTGCCCTACTGGCTGGCGGAGGAGGAAACAGACCGGCTGAAGGTGATCCTGGATCCCGGCCTGACCTTCGGCACCGGTGCCCATCCCTCTACCCAGATGGTGATGGAAAAGATGGAGGAAGTGGTGCAGCCCGGCTTTGCCTGCTTAGACCTTGGCAGCGGCAGCGGCATTCTGTCCATTGCCGCTCTGCGGTTGGGTGCGGAAACTGCCGTGGGCATCGATATTGATCCCAAGGCGGAGGATATCGCCCGGGAGAACGCCGCCTATAATGGCTTCGCTGCGCCTGCCTTCACGGCCCTCACCGGAAACGTCACCGAAGATAAGGCCCTGATGGCCTCCCTTGGGGCAAAGCAGTGGGATCTGGTGCTGGTGAACATCGTGGCCGATGTCATCATCGGGCTGGCCCCGGTGCTGCCGAACTTCCTGACAGAAAAGAGCACCCTCATTTGCTCCGGTATTCTGGATGTCCGGCTGGAGGAAGTGGTGGCGGCACTGGAAAATGCCGGCCTCACCATCACCGCCGTCAAGCAAAAAGAAGACTGGCGCAGCGTGACTGCAAAAAAGGCTTCCCCCGGGGGGAAGCTGGCAAAAATCTTTGATTTTTGACTGATGAGGGATGGCGAAATGTAACGAACAGCATGTACCTGCGATGAATAGGGCATGGTTTGATAACAGATACGGTGTAACATACTGCTTACTGATTTGCAGTGTTTCGCCATCCCTCATCCGTCTTTTTCATTTGCTTTCCAAATGAAAAATCCACCTTCCCCCCCGGGGGAAGGCACGCGGCTTCGCCGCTAGAAAGGAGAAACCTATGAACATTCCCTACCGCCACCGGCGGGTTTTGAACAGCTTGGGCACGGTTTTGCTGGTGCTTTTGCTGGTATTGATCGTGGTCTGGATGTGCTGGGTCGTCTGGCTGCAGCGGTATGTGGTCTATACCGACGACGGTGCCATGCTGGATTTTAAGCAGTCCGCTTACGAAATGTCCGGCAAGGAGGCTGTGGAGCCCAAGGCTCAGCAGAATATTTCCATCTTCTACAACGAAGGTGCTGATGCCATCGATACCTCCAACGAAATGGAGCAGATCAACGGCTACTACATCACCAGCAAAATGTTCCAAGAGGACTATGACAACGTCATGCTGCAGATCGAGCGTCTGAAGGCCGGTACTGCCGTGATGATCGACATGAAGGGCGATTACGGCTCCTTCTATTATGCCTCCACTTTGCCGGAGGCAGTCCAGTCCGCCAGCACCAATATCCCGCAGGTGGCTAAGCTGATCGAGCGGCTCCATTCCAAGGGCTTTTATACCATTGCCAAGATCAGTGCCTTCCGGGACTATAATTTCGGCCTGAACAATGTCCCCAGCGGCCTGTATATGCTGAACCGGGCGGGATTGTGGTCCGATAACGGTGGCTATTACTGGCTGGACCCCTCCAATCCCACCACCACCAGCTGGATCACCAGCGTGGTGCTGGAGCTGAAGAGCATGGGCTTTGACGAGGTGCTGCTGGATAACTTCCGGTTCCCCTCCTCGGATAAGTACATTTTCAACGGAGACAAGCCTGCAACTCTGGCCAGTGCCGCCCAGACCCTGATGTCTACCTGCGGCTCCAATGATTTTGTCTTGTCCTTCTGCGTGGAGGATCCCATGTTCTCCCTGCCGGAAGGCCGCTGCCGGATGTATTTGACCGGCGTGGGTGCCGGAAATATCGCCCAGAATGCGGCGCTGACCATGTTTGAGGAGAAAGAGACCCGGCTGGTCTTCCTGTCTGAAACTGCCGATACCCGCTATGACCAGTACAGCGTCCTGCGGAATCTCTATGTGGCAGAGGAAGTAGAAGCCCGCAAGGCCGGATAACATTAGCCTCCCCAAAGGGGCAATGTCATTAAGTTAAGAGGATTGTAGGGTGCGGATATATCCGCACCGGGCAGTTTCGATCATTGAGCGTTTGGATTTTTACGCTCAGTTTTCGGGGGTTCCCGGTTGAGATATATCTCAACCCTACATCGGATTTGTTAACTGAATGACATTGTCCAAAGGGGAGGGCTTTGGTATAACAAGAAAAGCCCCGCTGTTCTTTTGAAACAGCGGGGCTGGTTTTGTTTACTGGTTTTCTCCACCGGACTTTTTGGGACGGCGGCGGTAGTTGGGACGGCGGCGGGAGGGCTTTTTCTCCTGCTCGCCTTCGGCTTCGGCAGCGGGCTTGGGATCCTTTGGCTCCTTGGGGGCCTCCTTTTTGGGTTTTTCCTGCTTAGGCGCGGGGGCCTCCTTGGGCTGGGCCTCTTTTGGGGCGTTCTGAGACTTCCGGCGGCGGTTGCGGCTGCGGGAGGGCTTGCCTTCGGCAGGCTCTGCAGCGGCCTCCTCAGCCAGCGGGGCCTTGACCTCGGGCTCATCCACCACCTGCTCGGTGCTGTAGCGGAACTTGATGGGCTCCAGGAAGCCCTTCTCCTCGGGCTGCTCCCGGCGGATGCGCTTGCCGCTGCCGGAAATGGGGGCAAGGTCCGCGGGGATAGGGGGATCGTTTTTCTTAGCCTTGCCGCTGCGCAGCACGGCGATGTCGGCATTGGGGAAGACGGAGATGGTCTCCGGTGCATCCTCCATCCGGACCTTCACCCGCTGGCGCAGTAGGTCGATCTCTACCACGGTGCCCCGGCCCTCGGGGGTATCCACGAAGGATTCCAGCTTAGGACTGGTGCGGATCAGGTCCTCATAGGCATCCTGCTCGTATTTCAGGCAGCACATCAGGCGGCCGCAGGTGCCGGAAATTTTGGTAGGGTTCAGAGAAAGGTTCTGGGTCTTGGCCATCTTGATGGAAACCGGCTGGAAATCATCCAAGAAGCTGGCGCAGCAGAAGGGCCGTCCGCAGATGCCGAGGCCGCCCACCATCTTGGCCTTGTCCCGGACACCGATCTGCCGCAGCTCAATGCGGGTATGGAACACGGAGGCCAGGTTCTTTACCAGCTCCCGGAAGTCCACCCGCTCGTCAGCGGTGAAATAGAACAGGATCTTGCTGCCGTCGAAGGCCACCTCAGCAGACACCAGCTGCATGTCCAGCTGATGGTCGGCAATCTTCTGCAGGCACACATCGTAGGCCTTCTTCTCCTTGGCCCGGTTTTCTGCCACGATCTTTTCGTCCTGTGCATTGGCAAGACGAATGACCTTTCGCAGAGGGGCCACCACTTCCTTGGGGGGGATGGTGTGGTTGCCGCCGGTGCAGGTGCCGTATTCGGCGCCCCGGGCAGTATCGATGATCACATGGTCGCCGGGCTGATAGCTCTGTCCATCGGGATCAAAAAAATAGATCTTCTGTCCCGGCCGGAACTGGATGTCAACGACCTCCACATCGGTCTGGGGCAGGTTGGTAAGTTCTTCCATTGGTTTTGCTCCTTATTTCCACCTGTCATTGCGAGGAGCGAAGCGACGTGGCAATCTCCACCGTTGATGGGGATTGCCGCGCCAGTGTACACACTGGCTCGCAATGACAGTATTTATTTCCTGTGTTTATCGCAGCTCCCAAGCCAGCCAGCCGCAGACGGCGGCGGGGGAGACGTTGCTCTGGGCGTAGTCGATGGCCTTTTTCAGGGTCAGGGCCAGCCCATGAAGCTCGGCGGCAGGCCGCAGCTGTGCCAACTGCCGGGCCTGTGGGGACAGGACCCGGATGCCGCTGCGGCTGAGCATGGCGTTCTCCAGAATTTCCAGCCAAGCCTTCAGAATGTCCAGCAGGGCATCCCGCTTCCATTTCTCCATGGGGGTCAGGGTCTGTACCAGCAGCAGGCTGTCCTTTTTGCACAGGGCCTCCACCAGCTGCTCTGTCTGGGGCGGAAGCTGACCGCCGTCTTTCAGCAGCATCCTTGCCTGTCCCAGAAAGCCGCCGCTGCGGAAGACCGCAGCGCTGAGGTCCTCATCGGAGGCCTGCGGGAAATCCAGCCGCAGCTGCTTCCTCAGGACATCCTCCGGCAGGGCCTGCATTTTCAGCTCTGTGCACCGGGAACGGACAGTGGGTAGTAATTTATCCGGATTGTCCGTCAACAGGAGAAATACACCGTATTTCGGCGGCTCCTCCAGAATTTTCAGCAGAGCATTCTGGCCCGGCACGCCCATATCCTGCGCCCGGGGGAACAGGTAGATCTTGTGGTCCGATTCATTGGGCTGGACATAGATATCCGCCCGGGCCTGTCGGATCAGGTCCACGGTAACCGTCTTCTTCTCCGGGTCATCCACAGTGATAAAGTCGGGATGATTCCCCTCCAGCACCTTGCGGCAGGGATTACACCGCAGGCAGGGCCTGCGTTTTTCCTGACAGAGGATAGCGGCGGCCAGCAGCTTAGCGAGGGTATGCTTGCCGGAGCCCTCCGGCCCGGAGATCAGATAAAAGTGGGAAATATGCCCCTTGGCCAAGCTTTCCGCCAGATTTGCCTTCAGCCGGTCGTTGCCCAGTAAGGTATCAAAGGCCATAATTCCCCTCCTTTTTGCTCAAATTAAAATTATAACATGATTGTTTGGAAAAGTAAAATGGAAAATCTGGCGCGGAAGCGCCCTTGGCTTCCCCCGGGGGTGGTGCTCCGCGCAGCGAATACAAGATTATAATGATTGCCGGTGGCAATCATACAAAAATTTACTAGCTGGCAAAAATCTTTGATTCTTGACTGATGAGGAATGCGGGCGATAAGGTTACGATTTGCACAATGTTTCAGACCTGTGAGAAGGTTGGAACTGCACGCCACCCCTCATCCGTCAGCCCTTCGGGCTGCCACCTTCCCCCCTAGGGGGAAGGCTTTTAGCCCCAAAGATCGGACAGCATGGGAATGACCTGCTTTTTGCGGCTCATGACCTTGGGCAGGAAGGCGGTATTGTCACGGGGGGTGACACCGAAGGCCTGCTGGATGGTTTCGTCGTCGCCTACATACAGGATCTGGGTGCCTTCCATCAGAACATCGGTGAGCATCAGAACCATCAGGTCGAAATTCTTCTGCTTGGCGTGCTGGTGCATCAGCTTCAGGAATTCTGCCTTCCGTTCCAGTACGCTGTGGCTGTCCACAGAGGTGATCTGGGCTACGGCCAGGTTGTGGCCGGCAATGTGGAATTCCTTGTAATCGGTAAACAGCACTTCCTGGGCTGTCTTATTATCAATGGAAGCGGAGAAAATTTCCCGGCCCAGGGCATCCAGAGATACGTTGGCGATACGGGCCATGCGTTCGGCGGTGCGGATATCCCGGGGGGTGCAGGTGGGGGACTTGAACATGACGGTATCCGACAGGATGGCCGCCGCCATCATACCGGCAAGGCCCGCCGAGGGCATCAGGCCCCGGTCCTGGAACATGCTGGCGATGATGGTATTGGTGGAGCCTACCGGCTCATTGCGGACGTAAATGGGATTGCCGGTCTGGATATCTGCCAGACGGTGGTGGTCGATGATCTCCAGAATTTCCGCCTGATACAGTCCGGGGACGGACTGGCGGGCTTCGTTATGGTCCACCAGCACCACCCGCTTTCTCCGGGGGCGCAGCAGATGGTACCGGGTCAGAATGCCCACGACTTTCTCGCATTCATCCAGGATGGGATAGCTGGGATGGCGGTGCTTCAGCACCATTTCCTTCACATCGTCCACCCGCTCACTGAGGCGGAAGCTGATAATGCCCTGGGTATTGCAGATGCGGCCCACGGGTGTGGACTGGAAAATCAGCCGGGACGCCCGGAAGGCATCCAGCGGTGTTGCGATGATACAGGTAGCGGTGGGGAAATTCCGCAGCTCCGGGGGCAGTTCCGCCTGGCACAGAACCAGACAGTTGACATTCATTTCCAGAGCCCGGCGGATCATATCCGGCTGATAGCCGCAAAGAACCACGCTGTCTTTCTTCTGGAACAGAAGGTTGTCGTGGGTCTGGGGCAGGGCGATGTTCACTTCGCCGGAGATGGTGTCGGTGTTTTCCCCAGCCTCGTTGAGGACTTTGCCTTCCAGAACGGACAGGACATTGAACAGGGGGACATTTACCAGCACACCGGAGGAAATACCGGACATGTTGTAGCTGGCGATGTCGGTCTTGGACAGAATACCGTAGAGGGTGCCGTTTTCCCGGGCCACGGGAATGGCGGCGATGTTGGGATATTCCCGGAATTCTTCCCAGGCACGGCTGATGGTAACGCCGGTGTCCAGGATGGGGGGCGTATCATATTCCAGATCCCGGACCTGATTGTAAAGGTCGGTGATCCGGGTGGGGGGCTGAAAACCGAAGCGGTCCAGCACGATTCTGGTCTCTTCGGAAATCTGTCCCAGGCAGGCGGCCTCATATTCCCGGTCGCCGCAGGCATTGCGCAGGGCAGCATAGGCGATGGCTGCCACAATGGAATCGGTATCCGGATTTCGGTGACCGGTTACATAGATCGGGTCCATAAGAAAACCTCCTTTTGTTATGTTCCTGTGATTGCTTGGCCACTTCCCTCAGAGAGGGAGGCAAGGGGATCATGCGGTGACTTCTCCAGCCAGATTACGGGCGAACAGCTCCGCGATCTGGTCCGGCTCCAGCCCCTGACCGATGGCCCACATGAGCTTGGTCATGGCGGCTTCGGAGGTCATATCCCGGCCCTGAATGACACCCAGCTCCAGCAGCTTGTTGCCTACCTGATAGACCTGCAAATTGGCGCTGTCGTAGAGGCACTGGGTGGTGATGACCACGCTGATGCCGTCCTCCATCGCCCGGTGGATGCCCCGCAGGCCCTTGTGCAGCACATTGACACCGCCAAGGCCGAAGGCCTCAATGACGATGCCCCGGTAGCCCATGGCTGCCAGCATGTCGAAGACTGCGGGATTCAGGCCGGGGGTCAGCTTTAAGAGGAACACGTTGCGGCTGATCTCCGGGCAGAACCGGGCTTCCCCGGTCCGCTTGGGCAGGACCTCATGGTCCACCACCAGTCCCTGATTGCTGACCAAGGCCGCATACCGGGCGTTGACACTTTCAAAGGCGGAGAAGCCGGAGGCCCGGACCTTCACTGCCCGGCAGCCCAGCATCACCTTCCGGTCGAAGGCGAGGAATACACCGGGATGCCCGGAGGCTGCCATGGCAAAGGCGGTCCGCAGGTTGTCCGGGCCGTCACTCAGCATATCCGCCAGCGGCAGCTGAGAGCCGGTGAATACCACAGGCAGGTCGATATTGGGCAGCATATAGGTAACGGCGGAGGCGGTGTAGGCCATGGTATCGGTGCCGTGGGACACCACGATGCCGTCAAAGCCAATGCGCTGGTCAAAAATGGCCTTCGCAATGGTCTGCCATTCCTCGGGCCGGATGTTGGAGGAATCCAGACACATCACATCCCGGACCGTGATCTCATAATAGGTGCGCAGCTGCTCCAGCTCCCGCTCCATCACGTCGCTGCGCTGGGGCTCCAGCCCCTCGCCGCCGGGGAGCGATGCAATGGTGCCGCCGGTGGTCAGCAGCAGGATCTTCTTTTTCGATGACATAAGGATACCTCCTTCTGTTTCATGGCATAGTATCGTATCTTTTATTATAGCCCGAACAGGAGAAAATAGCAAGAAAAAAGACGGGAAAGGAAGTGTTTGTTGCAAAAACAAGAATCCAAACCATCTACTGTAGGGGGCGGCCTCCCGGACGCCCCGAAAGGATTTTGCACCTCGATGGGGCAAAATCCTTATAAAATGCAGCATCGTTCCAGAAATCCGCCCATTGAGGTCGGATTTCTGGACGGGGCGTCGAGGACGCCGCCCCCTACAGTGGCATTGCAAGAAAAAAGAGGACGGGCAAAAGCCCGTCCTCGGAGTATTAGAAGTATGAAATTACTTCAGGTTGCCCAGCCACTCCACGTTGACAGCCTCGGTAGTGGGCTCAACGGAGATGTCGTTGGAAACCTTGATGGAGCCGTCGAACATGCCGGCGACCAGAGCGGAGTAATCAGCGCTGGTGAACTTGCCATCCTCGAACAGGGTGGTGCCGGACAGCTGGACGTAGTTGGCGGTGGGCTCAGCGGAGACCAGACCCAGAGTCTGGATCTTGCCGGCGTAGTTAGCCCAGTTGCCGTTAATGACGATATCGGTCAGGGTGTCGATGGTGGTGGGAGCCAGACCCTTCATAGCGGAGGTGATGGTCATGCCCTCGCCGTAAGCAGCATCGATGATGGGAGCCTGATCGGTGTCAACACCGATGACCTTGCCGCCGACCTTCTTAGCAGCTTCAGCAGCGGAGGTGTAGATGCCGCCGCCGCAAGCGAAGACGACCTCAGTGCCTGCAGCATACCAAGTGTCCATAACAGCGGTGATGTCAGCATCGCCGAAGAACTGGTTGCCGTAAGCGTACTTCATATCGACAGTGATGCCCAGCTCCTTAGCAGCAGCGTCAACGCCCTGCACGTAGCCGTAGCCGAAACGCATAACAGCGGGAACAGCCATGCCGCCCAGGAAGCCCAGCTTGGTGTAACCCAGCTTGACAGCAGCGTAGCCAGCCATGTAGCCGGACAGCTCTTCCTGATAGATAGCGCAGTAGACGTTGTCCATGTGGACGTAGTCGGTCAGGTTCCAGTTGTCGGGGTTGTAGTCATAGCTTTCGCCCTTCAGAGCGACAGCAGTCTCCAGCAGGTCGCCGGCAGCAACGTCCAGAGCGACGAACTTGATCTCGGGGTACTCGCCGGAAACTTCAGCGATGGTGCCGCCAAAAGCGTAGCCGGGCATAACGATGACGTTGTAGCCCTCAGCGATAGCCAGTTCCACGGATGCCACACGGCCAGCGGTGTCGTTGGAAGTGGGCTTGTAGTACTTGGTCTCAACGCCGTTGTCCTCACCGAACTTCACGACAGCTTCCCAGGTGGTCTGGTTGAAGGACTGGTCGGTGATATCGCCGTAGTCAGTGACCATAGCGACCTTGTACTCGGTAGCGGTCTCGGCAGGAGCAGCAGCCTCAGGAGCCTTCTCCTCGGTCTTGCCGCCGCAGGCGACCAGAGACAGAGCCATTGCCAGAACCAGCAGCAGAGCCAGAATCTTCTTCATGTTTATTCCTCCATAAATTTCTGTATTGGTAAAAACATACCTTATCTATTGTCGCATATTCTGACGGAAAAATCAACACCTTTTCCTGAGAAAACGCTGGATTTTTCCGCATATCAGCAGGAATGTCCGTGCAGTCAGGCCATGTGTTTTTCAGAGGAAAAACTAAAGGGCAGGATTTCTGCCAAAGTCCGGGCCTCGTAGCCGGTTTCGTCCACCATGTAGATGAGGAAATCATCACCGCAAAATTCCCGCATCACCTGCCGGCATACGCCGCAGGGAGGAAAGGCGCCGGTGATGATGCCGTCCTTGCCGCCGCAGACGGCGATGGAAACGAAATCCCGGTGCCCGTCATAAACTGCCTTGAAGAAGGCCGTCCGCTCGGCGCAGTTGGTGGGGCCGTAGGCGGCGTTTTCAATGTTGCAGCCCTGATACACCGTGCCGTCGGCACAGAGTAGGGCAGCGCCTACCTTGTAGCCGGAATAGGGCACATAAGCGTGTTGCATGGCCTCCTTGGCCAGTTCAACCAGTTTTTCAGGTGTCATAAAGAACCTCCATTGTTCTTTGCAATGGCGCGGGAGCGCCCTTGGCTTCCCCCGGGGGGAAGCTGGCAAAAATCTTTGATTTTTGACTGATGAGGAATGCGGGCGATAAGGTTACGGTTAGTAAAGGGTTTCAGGCTTATTCCAGACTTGGAACTGCACGCCACCCCTCATCCGTCTCGCCTGCGGCGAGCCACCTTCCCCCCGGGGGAAGGCTTTGGGGGCAAGCCCCCGCCCTACAGTAGATTCTCAGATGATTTCGGATGCAAAGCTCTCGCCTGCAGTCTCATATTCCACTCCCAGCAGCTCGGTGACGGTGGCGGCGATGTCGGCGAAGGTTTTCCGGGTGCCGAGGTTCTTGGGGCGGACCTTCTTGCCCAGCACCAGCAGGGGCACGTATTCCCGGGTATGGTCGGTGGTGGCGGTGTAGGCAGGGTCGCAGCCGTGGTCGGCGGTGATCATCACCAGATCGTCGTCACCTAGAGTCGGCAGGAAATCGCCCAGCCAGCGGTCAAATTCTGTCAGGGCATTGGCGTAGCCGTCAATATCCCGGCGGTGGCCGTAGAGCATGTCAAAGTCCACCAGATTCACAAAGCACAGGCCGGTAAAATCTTGCTTGGCATAGTTTGCCGCATGCTCCATGCCGTTGGTGTTGCTCTTATTGTAGACATATTCGGTATCACCGTAGCCGGCGAAGATATCGTGGATCTTGCCCACGGCGATGGAATCCAGTCCTGCCGCCTTGATGGCATCCAGCATGGTCTTTGCGGGGGGCTCCAGAGAATAGTCGTGACGGTTGGCGGTGCGCTTGAAGCCGTTTACGCTGTCGCCTACAAAGGGACGGGCAATGACCCGGCCCACGCCGTGCTTGCCTCTAAGGATATTTCTTGCCTTGTGGCAGGCCTCGTACAGCTCTTCCAGAGGAACTTTATTCTCGTGGGCAGCCACTTGGAAGACGGAGTCAGCAGAGGTGTAGATGATCCATTTTCCGGTATCCAGATGCTCCTGACCGTAGTCCCGGATCACATCGGTGCCGGAATAGGGCAGGTTGCACAGGCAGCCCCGGCCGGTTGCCGCTTCAAAGGCATCCAACACCTCCTGCGGGAAGCCATCGGGATAGGTGGGCAGAGGTTCAGGGGAGATCAGACCGGAAATTTCCCAGTGGCCGATGGTGGTGTCCTTGCCCATGGAAGCCTCTTGCATCCGTGCTACTGCACCGGTGGGGGCATCCGTCTTGGGCAGGTAGTCGATGCCGTCAATGTTGCCGAGGCCTGCGGCGATCATGGTGGGGATGTGCAGCTTGTCGGAGGTGGTGCAGGATTTCAGCGTGTTGACGCCGATATCACCGAAGCTTTCCGCATCCGGCATAGCCCCAATGCCGCAGGAATCCAATACAAATAAAAAGATACGTTTCATAAATAACACCTCATAAAACAAGTGTCATTGCGAGGAGCGGAGCGACGTGGCAATCCCCTTCGGTCCGGGAGCTTGCCACGCCACTGCGCCCGCAGGCGCGTACAGAGCGCAACCGCCGAAGGCGGCCCTTAGCGCGGAGTAGTGTGCGCACTGGCTCGCAATGACAGTAAAAGCTTACTTGTTCTCCATAGCCACGGCCACATCCAGTGCCACCTTCATCATCTGGGTGAAGGAGTTCTGGCGCTCCTCGGCGGAGGTTTCCACGCCGGTCAGCACATGGTCGGAGATGGTGCAGATGCACAGGCCCCGCTTGCCGTAGCGGGCGGCGTTCATATACAGAGCGGCGGCTTCCATTTCCAGCGCCATAACGCCCATCTTCTTCAGACCGTAGACGCTGTCCAGACCCTCGGGCACATCCACATGGTCGCCGTAGAACACATCGGAGGAGTTGACATTGCCCACATGGTAGGTTGCGCCGTGGGCCTCGGCAGCCTTGACAGCCTCGCTCAGCAGGGTGTAATCCGCAATAGGTGCGAACTGGCCGGGCAGATGGAACTGCTTATACCAGTTGGAATCGGTGCAGGCACCCTGAGCGATGACAAGATCGTACAGGTTGATATGGGGCTGGATGGAGCCTGCGGAGCCGACGCGGATGATGTTCTCCACGCCGAAGAAATTGAACAGCTCATGGGAATAGATGCCGATGGCGGGCATGCCCATACCGGAGGCCATGACGGAGACCTTGACACCCTTATAATAACCGGTGTGGCCCTGAACGCCCCGGACATTGTTTACCAGCACCGGGTTTTCCAGAAAGTTTTCCGCAATGAATTTCGCCCGCAGCGGATCACCGGGCATCAGAACGGTCTTGCCAAAGCCGATGGGATCAGAAACGTTGATATGAGGGGTAGTAGGGAAGTTGGACATAATGACACTCCTTCTAAATTATTCCATGTCATTGCGAGGAGCGAAGCGACGTGGCAATCCCCTGAATCGAAGGAGATTGCCACGCCAGTGTGCGCACTGGCTCGCAATGACAGCGATGTTAATAGGTTCCGTCGTCTTCCAGACCCTTGGCGATCTTGACGATGCGGGAGGTGCCCAGACGGTCAGCGCCCAGCGCGATGAACTTCTCTGCATCCTCCAAAGAGGAGATGCCGCCGGCGGCCTTGATCTTCACATGGGGGGCAACATGCTTGGCAAACAGCTCTACATCTGCGAAGGTGGCGCCGGCCTTGCTGAAGCCGGTGGAGGTCTTGATGTAATCCGCGCCGGAATCGGAAACGCACTTGCACAGGGCGATCTTTTCCTCGTCGGTAAGCAGGCAGGTCTCGATGATGACCTTCAGCAGCTTACCCTTGCAGGCGGTCTTAATGGCGGCGATCTCGGCAGTCAGGTCCTCCCACTTGCCCTCCTTGGCCCAGCCGATGTTGATGACCATATCGATCTCGTCAGCACCATTGTCCACAGCATCGGAGGCCATGAAGCACTTGGCGGCGGTGGTGGCGTAGCCGTTGGGGAAGCCGATGACGGTGCAGATGGCCAGTTTGTCACCGACGTATTCCTTAGCCTGCTTCACAAAGGAAGCGGGGATGCAGACGGAGGCGGTCTGATACTTCATACCGTCATCGCAGATGGCTTTGATGTCCGCCCAAGTAGCAGTCTGACCCAGCAGGGTGTGGTCGCACTTGGCGAGAATGTCTTTCAGTTCCATAAATAAGTACTCCTTTTTTCACTGTCATTGCGAGGAGCGAAGCGACGTGGCAATCCTCTTCGATTCAGGAGTTTGCCACGCCAGTGTGCGCACTGGCTCGCAATGACATTAGTTGTTGTTAATTCTGTCCGTGCAGCTTAATGACCTTATGCTCCCGGATGCCTTTAATATAGCACTTGTGGCACATGGCGATGTAGCTGTCGTTGCCGCCCAGCACCACCTGTGCACCCTCGGTGACAATGTAGCCGTTGCCGTCGATTCTGGCGTTGACGGTAGCTTTGGCGCCGCAGTCGCAGATGGTCTTGATCTCCTGAATGGTGTCCGCCACCTCCATGAGCCGGCGGCTGCCGGGGAAGAGCCGGGTCTGGAAATCGGTCCGCAGGCCGAAGCACATGACAGGGATGCTGTGTTCATCCACGATGGCGCGGAGTTGGTCGATCTGCTTTTCCGTCAGGAACTGGCACTCGTCCACGATGATGACATCACTGCGGCGGGCCTTCCCACCTAAGAATCGGGCGTGGATGTCCACCTCGGGGGCAATGACCTCCACCTGTGCTTCCAGCCCGATGCGGCTGCGCAAAGTGGCGGCGCCATCCCGGGTGTCGGCGCTGGGCTTGATGAGCCAGACCTTCAGATCGTTTTCCTCGTAATTGTATTTGGTGATCAGTGCCTGAGCTGTCTTGCTGGAGCCCATGGCACCGTATTTAAAATAGAGCTTTGCCATATCTCTTTCTACCTCCGTTCGCATCTTCCATTATACCGAAAACCGGCCACCAACGCAACCCCTATTTTATGCGTTTTCCACAATATGACAAAACCGGAGAAATTGTAATTTATCGTGCAGTGCTGTAGGAACGCAAAAGGCTTCCCCTTGGGGGTGGTGCTCCGCGCAGCGAATACAAAATTATTATGATTGCCGGTGGCAATCATACAAAAAATTTACTAGCTGGCAAAAATCTTCGATTTTTGACTGATGAGGGGATGGGAGGGCGGCAATCACACACAGCGTTCGTGATATAAGCGTGTTTCCCCTCATCATCTCCGCGCTAAGAGCCGCCCTTTGGGCGGTTGCGCTCCGAAACGCGCCTGCGGGCGCAGCGTCACGGCTTCGCCGTGCCACCTTCCCCCGGAGGGGGAAGGCTTTCTTTCACCGAAAAATTCCCATTTATCAACAATAACAGGGGCTGTTGCAAAACAACGCAACAGCCCCTGAATTATGGAATTGTCTACATCCGGCGGATAATGTATGGACGATTATTCGATCTCCACCATTTCTTCCTTCAGCTCGCTGCGGCGGATCAGGAAGCGGCGGATGGCGAACAGGCCGGCAATACAGGCGATGCAGGCCAGATTGCTCCAAGGATCATCATGGCTCAGAACCACATGACGGGTGATAGCCACCGTCAGCACCTCCAGAATGTTGGCAGGGGTGGTGTCGATGAGCATGCGGACGAACTCCAAGCCCACCACGATGGTCAGCAGATTGTGGAGCATATGGTTTACATCAGAGAAGTACTCGCTGCCGGAGGAGAACATGTGGTAAATCTCAATTCCCAGCGCACCCAGCAGGGCGACGATGGTCAGGATGGCGATGAACCGCTCGATCAGATGCAGACACCGGCGGAACAGACTGTCTACCCGGCGGTCCCGGCGGGCGATCTTGTCAATGTAGGCCTGAATTTTGGGGTCATCGGAATGGGCATGATGATGGCTCACAGGAAATTCCTCCTAAATATGTATAATAATTGATTATACACGATAATGCCGAAAAAGCAAAGGAAATTTTGCTTCTATTTGGGTATTTTTACACACGAAGAGTAGGGCGGGGATATATCCCCGCCCTACAGTGGCTTTTCTTTACTTGTGAAAATGCTTTCCCATTTCCTTCCGGGCTTCCTCCACCTCCAGCTGCAATTCCCTTGCAGACATCCGAAGCACGCCGCTGCGGATGGAACTGAGCTGCACAAGACCGTCGGAGGTGGCTACCCTTACAGCATAGTTGCTGCCGATCTCATGGACCAGCGCCTCGATATAGGCATCCGCTGTTTCGCCCTCTTTGGTATAGACCACCTGAATGTTGTGAAACTGGCTTTTTTCGCCGGGATTTCCCTTCTGCTTGTAGCCATCGAAGACCACCACAAGGCGGCACTTGGTAAAGCCCGCATAGCTGCTTAAGGCATCGCACAGCTGCCGCCGGGCGGCATCCAAGTCAGACCGTGCCTGGGCCGCCAGATGTTCCCATGCAAAGATGATGTTGTAGCCGTCCACGATGATGTATTTCTGCTTCAGGGGACGGATGGTAATTTCTTCGGTGGCGGGCCGGTTGGCAGCCTTGGCGTTGTATAGCGGTGTCCGCAGGGGGCCAAATTCCCGCTCCATGATCTTTTCCAGCTCCTTGTCATCATAGCGGACGTTCCGGGTGATGATCTGGGGGGCTTTTTCTTCTTTCAGGCCGCTTTCCAAGTGCATGTGGTTTTTGACCTCGTTCCACTTGACGTTGAAGCCTGCCCCATGGGCGCAGAAGACGGAATCCGGGGTGTTTTCCAAGTCTGCTTCCGGGTCATAACCCAATTCTTCGATGACCTCGGCGGCATTGTGGCAGGGAGCGTAGCCGTGGAGGGACAGCTGCAGCCGTCCCCGGCCTTGGGTATAGGCGGCAACGGTGTCGGCGTAGTCCTTCACCTCGGAGGCAGGCACC
Source organism: Oscillospiraceae bacterium (assembly GCA_017436785.1). GTDB lineage: Bacteria > Bacillota > Clostridia > Oscillospirales > Oscillospiraceae > Faecousia. The sequence continues at coordinate 28,770 of JAFSCK010000085.1, forward strand.
TGCCCCTTTAGCGTAGACAGGCCGCCGCTGGCCTCCGGGGCATCAAATTCGCCGCCCATGGCCCGAATATCCGTAATGGCCCGACCGATCTGTTCCGTGGGCATAGTCAGGGCAAAATCATACCAAGGCTCCAAAAGTACTGACTTGGCCTCCATGAGGCCCTGCCGGACTGCCCGGTAGGTGGCCTGCCGGAAGTCACCGCCCTCGGTGTGCTTTAGATGGGCCTTGCCTACCAGCAGCGTGATCTTCATATCCGTAATGGGTGCCCCGGTGAGAACGCCCCGGTGGACCTTTTCTTCCAGATGGGTCAGGATCAGCCGCTGGTAATTCACTTCCAGCACATCCAGCGGACAAACCGTGTCAAAGACCAGACCGCTGCCCCGGGGCAGGGGCTCCAACAGCAGGTGGCACTCGGCATAATGCCGCAGAGGCTCGAAATGACCCACGCCCTCCACGGTATTTTCGATGGTCTCCTTATAGAAGATACGGCGGTCATCCAGCGTTACATCCAGCGAGAAGCGCTGCTGTACAAGACTGCGGAAAATTTCCAGCTGGACCCGGCCCATGATCTGCACATGGATCTGTCCATTTTCCCAGACCAGATGAAGCTGGGGGTCTTCCTCCTCCAGCTGCCGCAACTTCGGCATCACCACCGCCGGGTCGCTGCCCTTGGGCAGATTTACCCGGTAGGTCATGACAGGCTCCAGCGCCGGGGGCAGGGAGAAGGTCTCGGAGCCCAGTGCCTGTCCGGCGTAGGTCTCTGTCAGGCCCGTCACGGCTGCGATCTGGCCTGCGGTGACGATTTCCGGGGCGGTGAATTTGTCGGCGGAATAGCAGCGCAGCTGCACTGCCTTTTCCTCCCGTTTTTCACCCTTCTGGTTGACATAATCTAAGACGCTGCGGACCTTGAGTGCTCCGCCGGTGACCTTCAGCCAAGTCAGCCGGTTGCCCTGGGGGTCCCGGGAAATTTTATATACCCGGGCTGCAAAGTCTCCGGGATAGTCCGGCGTGGGCGCGTAGGCGTCCAGCACCTCCAGCAATTCCTCCACGCCCGTGAGCTTCAGCGCGGAACCGAAGCAGCAGGGGAAGAGCTTGCGCTGGGCGATGAGCCCACGAAGATTACCTATGGTGACCGTGCCGGTTTCCAGATAGTTTTCCAGCAGCGCCTCGTCGCACATGGCGGCGCTTTCCGCGATGGTGTCAAAATCTGCCCCAAAATCCACACAGCCGGGGGACAGCTGCGCCTGTAAGGCTTCCAGCAGCTTTCCCCGTTCCGGCACGGTCAGGTCCATTTTGTTAATAAACAGGAAGGTGGGCACATGGTACCGTTCCAGCAGCCGCCAAAGGGTCAGGGTATGGGCCTGCACCCCGTCGATGCCGCTGATCACCAGCACGGCGCAGTCCAGAATGGGCATAGTCCGTTCCGCCTCTGCGGAAAAGTCCACATGTCCCGGGGTGTCCACCAGTGTCACAGCCCGGGTTTCCGTTTCCAATCGTGCCTGCTTGGAGAAAATGGTAATGCCTCTTGCCCGCTCCAGCGCGTGGGTATCCAAAAAAGCGTCCTTATGATCCACTCGCCCCAAGGTCCGGCGGGCACCGCTGACATACAGCAGCGCCTCCGAAAGGGTCGTCTTGCCCGCATCCACATGGGCTAGCAGAGCCGTACAACATGGGGTCTTTTTCGGCTTATTCTCCATTGGAAAAGCCTCCTTCTTTGCAATCGTACTGAGATTATAGCATAGAAAAACGCTTGCGTCGATAAAATGAAGCGGATTTTCTCGAAAATGTGGTATTGCTTGCCCACAGGGGCTGTTATTCTTTTGTAACTTTCGCAAATTGAGCCGTCCACAGATGATGGACGGCTCCCACTATATATGGCATTTATTTCGGCAGATTAAGGAAAAACAAAAGGAAATCCAGAAGCAGAACGAAGCCGTTGCAGATGACTATATTATCCGGGCGGTACAGGAAAAGAATCTTCTGTATCTCAGCTTTTTCCTCCATGGTTATGAACATAAGCTCAATGGGAAGGTGTACTCTTTCCTGAAAAGAAACGGTATGGACACTTACGATCCCGCTCTATTTCTGGACATGAAACTTGCTCTTCAGGAGCTAATCCTGAAGAAGCTGCCTATCTTTGATCCGTCCAGGGATGCAAAGTTTCTAACCTATCTGCATCATTTCATCTATGATACATTCAAGCTATTCCGGATGCGGCAGGAGTGCTGGACGATCAATTCTCTGGATATGTACAAAACAACCCGGCGGATGGCAGCCATCTACAATGCCAACTGTCAGGATAAAAAGAAAGCTATTGAGATATTTTGTAGTGAAACTGGTTACACACCGAAAAAAGCAGAAGAATACCTGGCAGAGGCCATCGGCCTCCGGGCTCGGCAGACGGAGGTCATCATTGACCGGGATGAGGATGATACCGCAGTTATAGAAGAGATTGTCCCGGACGGTGTCGGAAATCTATGCCGTGTTATCTCCAATGACCGTCTGATTAAGGCGGTACGGGCATCCTTTAATAAACTCCCCTGGCAGGAACGGCGGGTATTGCAGGCAAGAAATGCTATCTGCGATAACTGCGGCGGTATGCAGCCCATGAAGGAACAATTCTCCTTCCGGGAGATTGCGGTTCTTACCGGCTGCGGCACAGAAAAAGGTGGGCAGCTTGCCTACCAGGCCGCCCTGGACTTCCTGATCCGTCAGCTGACAGAGGATGAAGTCTTCCGGATCATAAATCTGAAACAAAAAGCAGTGACACGCCGGAAAAAGAAAATCGCCGCCGCAACCTACCTGTAACAGACAGACTGCGACGGCGAGTGGGGTGAGATTTATATTGATTTTGCAAACAAAAAGGCAAAGATCATCCAGCTTGCAGACTGGGATCTCACCAGATCCCGGGTATATGGCCGGACAGCGATCCGTTATTTGATCTCCACAGGTGGTAGGAATTTTCCTAAGAAACGAAGGGTTATTTTCGAACCGCAAAAGCCCCTTCGTCGACAGCATAATCGCAAATTTGACGTTCCGAATATAAACATGGCTGGGCGTTAGGCATAGCAAAAATTTTTCGTTGCGCCGCAACGGAAATTGACGGTAAAATGTCGACACCTGGATGGGCTAGACGGGTGTGTACAAAAGAAATATCACCGCAACAGCAGAAAGCTTTCATCCCTATTGGAAGCCCGGAACATAAGGAATCCACAAACAAAAAATCCCCATAGTCAATCCTCCGAGGTGTGAGAGGAAAGACCATGGGGATTTTCCATACCGCATTCATGGCGACGAGATAAATTTGTTCGTCACACGCTGCTGCGGAAACTTTTTCTGATCTCTAATCTAAAATCCGGTATCCGGTTTATTTTCCATAACCAGCAGGATTCTTTCTCTGCCAGTTCCAGGAATCACGGCACATATCCATCAGATTCTTTTCAGCCTTCCAGCCCAGAACCTCTGCACTCTTGGCAGGATCAGCATAGCAGGTTGCGATATCGCCGGGACGGCGGTCAACAATCTTATAGGGCAGTTCCAGTCCATTGGCTTCATTGAAAGCCTTCACCATATGCAGCACGGAATAGCCGGTGCCGGTACCCAGATTGAACACTTCACAGCCCTTATGTTCAGCAACGTACTTAACAGCAGCCACATGGCCTTTTGCCAGATCCACCACATGAATGTAGTCCCGGACGCCGGTGCCGTCATGGGTGTCGTAGTCATTGCCGTATACACTCAGGAACTCCCGGCGGCCCACAGCAACCTGGGTGATGTAGGGCATCAGATTGTTGGGAATGCCTCTGGGGTCTTCACCGATATCGCCGCTTTCATGGGCACCAATGGGGTTGAAATAACGCAGCAGCACAATGCCCCATTCCTTGTCAGCAAAAGCCATACCGGAAAGGATCTGTTCCGTCATATACTTGGTCCAGCCATAGGGGTTGGTGCAGTTGCCGGTACGGGAAGTTTCCCGCAAGGGCATCTCATTGTCGGCAGTATATACGGTAGCAGAGGAAGAGAAGATGATGTTCTTCATTCCAACTTCTTCCATAACCTTCGTCAGCACCAAAGTGGAATTCAGATTGTTATCATAATACTTCCAGGGGATGGCCACAGATTCACCAACGGCCTTCAGACCGGCGAAGTGGATCACGCAGCCGATCTCGTTTTCCGCAAAGATCTTACGCAGCAGCGCCACATCCCGGACATCGCCCTCGTAAAACTTCAGGGTCTTGCCGGTGAGCTTCTGCACACGGTTTAAGCTCTCTGCATTGGAATTGCACAGATTGTCAATGACCACAACGCCATAGCCGCTTTCCAGCAGCTCTACACAAGTGTGGGAGCCAATGTATCCCGCACCGCCAGTAACCAATACATTCATCTTATTACGCCTCCTGGTTTACATAATTAACAAACTTCTGGAATGCTGCTTTGCCCTCGGGGGTGTTTTTATAAACACCGGCATCTTCCAGAACCCCAGCAAATACTTTACCCGTCTCCTGCAGAATGATGTCCAGCGCATTGTCCTCAGTGAAGGTGTACTGCTTCTTCAGCTCCTCCACCCAAGGAGCGTGCTTGCTCAGAACTTCGTCAGCAGCGATATCTCTGCCTGCTACGATAGCATCTGCCAGATCGTGCAGTTCCTTCTTCAGACGGCTGGGCAGAACAGCCAGACCCATAACTTCAATAAGGCCGATGTTTTCCTTCTTGATATGATGCTTGTCCGCATGAGGATGGAACACACCCAGAGGATGCTCGGCGGTGGTGATATTGCAGCGCAGAACCAGGTCCAGTTCATACAGATCGGAGCGGCGACGTGCGATGGGAGTGATGGTGTTGTGGGGTTCCCCATCGGAGAAAGCAATGATGCTGGAATCCAGATCGGAATAGCCACGCCATGCGGTGAGGATCTTGTCCGCCAGATCTGCGATCCGCTGGGGATCACGACCATTCAGACGAATAACGCTCATGGGCCACTTGACGATACCGGCATGGATGTCTTCATAACCCTTGAAGGAGATTTCCTTCTCAATACCGGCAGATTCCATTGCAAAGCGGTA
>JAFSCK010000086.1 GCA_017436785.1 Oscillospiraceae bacterium
CAGCTCAAGGACCATATCGTAGAGGCTCTTGCCGCAAGGTCTTCAGAAGGAGCTGACTCCGATAAAACAAAGCTTTCTTCCGTATACTGGAACATTGGATGTGCCTACTGGTGCTACAGCACAGGTGCAGGCTCTCTCTGGAAAACGCAGCTTGAAGAAGTGTTTTTTGAACATCGGTACTATGACACAATCAAGCAGTTGGATCGATATTCCGGTCTGGATGAGCTTGTAGCCCAACGCATGGAGAACTTGAATACAGTGGATGTGCAGGAACAATACCGTCTGGCAGTAAAACCGCTTTTTGATGAACAGAAGCAGAAGCTGATGGCGGCATTTGCGGAAATGGCAAAGGAACTGGAAGAACCGCAGCCCTATATGTTCAAGCTTCCTCTGGATGATCGGGAAACGGCTTTGTCACTCGGCTTCCAGAAGCGGTATAAAAAGAGAGATGCATGGAAGGGTATGGACGGATATACCTACTCTTTCAATGGTAGAAGCTACACAGATGTTCGTGCATTTCAAACGAAAACCATTGAAATGTTGTCCGATAACGTCAGTATCGCAAGAGACGTTTTTGGCGACATGGTCCTTAGAAGGCGAACTGAGATCCCAACCTTCGACTCCGGTGACCGGGAATGGGACAGCACAGAACTCGAGTTCCTTATGTTTGACGGCAAGGATATTCATCTGATTGTTCTGCGCGGTGGATACAGTATTGCTTATTTGACTTTTTATGAAAAGCTGCTGACTGCAGATGTCCGGGTGAAGCCCATTTTTGAAAAGCTGAGCTGGCCTGTGGATAACATTACATGGATTTAAGAGAGGATATACACGTGGATACATACGCAGAACGCTATAATTTGAAACCTGCGGCGGCATGGATCCGTGGCCATGCTTTGAAAACCGGGATACCGGAAATTGATTTGGAACTGATGGAAATGCCGCTGGAGGTACTGATGGATGATGAGCTTTCTTCCATTGTAGAAATCGGAGAAAGAACCGGACAGAAACTATATCCTTTCAAAACCGGAAAAGCAGAACTGCCCCGGGTGCGGCAGGTGCTGGGGTTTCTCCATGGCATTGAATTTGACTCTTTGCTGGATGTAGGCAGCGGTCGGGGTGTGTTTCTGCTTCCCTTTATGGAGGAGTTTCCCCAGGTGCAGATAACCTCCTTGGATCTGCTGGACAAGCGGGTGACATTCATAAATGAATTGGCTGCAGGTGGCTACAGTCAGCTGACAGCCTTTAATAAAAACATCTGTGATCAGCCCTTCTCGGAGAACAGCTTTGATGTGGTGACTCTTTTAGAAGTGCTTGAACATATTCCGGAGGTAGATAAGGCCGTTGCCGCCGCTGTGAAGATGGCAAGAAAATATGTTGTGGTGTCCGTCCCTTCCAAACCCGATGACAACCCGGAGCATATCCATTTGCTGACAAAGGATATATTAACGAAAATGTTTGCGGACGCTGGCTGTACCAAACTGCATTTCAGCGGTGTAAACGGCCATCTGATTATGATGGCAACGATAGATTAAAGAGAGTGGTAAGATGTTTTTGTTTGATTTTTTGCCGGATGAGCATGAGAGAATTGCCAATCTTCAAAATACGGAAGCATCCTGCGCGGCTTACAGAGAGCACTATAAGCAGTTGTCCCCTGATGAAGCAGCTATCGCCGGGTACATGATTGCTACGGCCGGTAAGCAATATGTTGAATGGTGCGACGATGATTTTGAAATCATCTACCCGTTTGAGAGTGTTGCACAAAATGATGTCAATGGGGCTGGGGGCAGATGGTTTCCGTTAACCCGGATTGCTTTGTTTTCCCTGAGGATGTGACGCTGTTCTATGTCCGTGACACCATGTGGCTCCCGGAACACCGAAAAGGCGAGCCTGTCCCCCAGTGGATAGAAGATATGGCCCACGATATGCGCTGCTTTTCCAGCGGCCTTGCGGATATCAAGACGGAGATCATCCAATTCTCTTTTAATGATGATTCGCCCTGCGACTACTACGCCATTACCTTCCGGCTGAGCAAAGAGAAGGTAAAACGAAGAATCAAACTGGCTGATGAAGTCTTTTACATGGCAAACATCGGAAACCATATCCTGACACTGACCGATATCATGGGCGAATACGATGTCTGCTTCGGTGAACTGCACTGTAGAAAGGCCATCGTTTTAGAGCGGCAATCTATTGAGCTTAAGTAATGAGATACAGGAAGGATGGAAATGAGTATGCTGGAAAATTGGGAAAAAACATCTTTCTCTGAAGAGAGACGGTATTATACAGAGAATGAAAGCGGCAGTTTTTACTGCGATGAGGCTGGACGGCTGACCTGGTTTGAGCCTGCGAGAGAAAACTGTCTGCACCAGGGACCTCATGGGTTAAGAAGATTTAATGAAAAAGTGGATGTGCGAAGTCTGATAATTCCTGAGGGTATCAGAGAAATAACCTACGATGCTGAAAAACTGTGGGATTTGGTTGTTGTGGAAAAGCTGGTGTTGCCAAAATCATTGGAAAAACTGGATGCCAATGTTCTCTCTGGATGCCTGATTATGGAAACGGAACTGCCCACATCGCTGCGAGAGATCGGGCCTGGCGCGTTGATGTGCAATTATATCCATGTGCTGCGTATTCCTCAGGGTATGCCGTATCCGAAGTATGCCGGTTGGGGACAGAAGGAGGCAGAAGGAGGCTTGACGATCCATGGCCGTCAGTTTAAGGAAACCATCATCAACACCCTGATCGTACCCGCAGGTTATCCTTATAAAGAGCTGATGCTTGAAACGAAAATAAATAACATTGTGTATTCCGATTAACTGCGAGGAGTGAAACGATGGAAGTTGTGACCTTAAAGAAATACCCCCGGACACCTCATTTGGAGGGCTCACGGCTCCAGCCGGGGGACGAAGACCTGTCCCAGGTGCCTTTCTCTCACATCAAGGGAAAGCACCTGGTGGTGGAAGAGAAAATCGACGGAGCCAATACCGCCATTTCCTTCAGCGAAGAGGGCGAGCTGCTGCTCCAAAGCCGGGGTCATTACTTAACCGGCGGCTACCGGGAGCGGCACTACAATCTGATGAAGCAGTGGGCCAGTATCCACCAGGATGCCTTTTTTGAGGTGCTGGGAACCCGGTACATCATGTACGGCGAGTGGATGTATGCCAAGCATACGGTGTACTATGATAAACTGCCCCACTACTTCCTGGAATTTGACATTTTCGACCGGGAGGAGCAGATTTTTCTGTCCACCGAACGCAGACATGAAATACTGAGGAATCTCCCTGTGGTGTCTGTTCCAGTGCTGAAGATAGGCACTTTTCAGAACAAGGAGGATTTGATTTCCTTGCTGGGAAAGTCCAACTTTATCAGTGAAAACAAAACAGAAGCCCTCCGGACTACCAGCGAAAAACTGGGGCTGGATGTGGAACGGCAGGTCCGGGAAACCGATGCTTCCGACACCATGGAGGGACTGTACATCAAAATCGAAGAAAACGGTCAGGTAATCGACCGACTGAAATATGTCCGGGCCTCCTTCACCCAGACGGTGGATGTGTCCCAGACCCACTGGCTGGACCGGCCAATTGTTCCCAACGGCCTGGCCATCCCTGTGGAAGCTATTTACGCGCCGAAATTACCAAACAAGGAGTGATCAAAATGGAAGATTTGCTGCGACTTGTATCTCAGGCAGTAAAGCAGAATATTGACTGGAGCGGGATCGAGGCAGCATTGTCTTCCTTTGTGATCCCCATGTCCCGGACAGAGCAGAACCCGGCATTTCATGCGGAAGGTGATGTGTGGACCCATACGAAAATGGTCTGCGAAAACTTAGGGAAGCTGGATGCCTTCCGTACGCTATCGGAAGATCAGCAGCAGGCGGTTTTTCTTGCGGCACTGCTCCACGATATCGGAAAGATTCCCACCACCCGCTGGGAGGATGACAAATGGACCTCTCCCAACCATACCCAGGTGGGTTCCAAAATGGCCCGGCAGTTCTTGTGGCAGAAACTGGGCCTGTGCGGAACCCCCGAAAAGCAGCAGCTGCGGGAAACAGTTTGCAATCTGATTCGCTATCACAGTTTCCCGCCCCATGCTATCGACGATCCCGACGGAAAGCGGAAACTGCTGGCGATTGCTGCCAATGGACAGAACTGTCCCATGTTTACTATTGAACTGCTGTGTGCCCTGTGCGAAGCGGACGCTCTGGGCAGGGAATGCATCGACGAGTATGACCGGATACATATGGCAGAACAGGTCCAGCTGTGCCGGGAATTTGCAAAAGAAAGTGGCTGTTATGATGCGCCATATCCTTTCCCCTCTGCTCATACCCAATTTTCTTATTTGGGCAGAAAAGATATTGCGCCGGAAGTGGAACTGTACGACGATAGCTGGGGTGAGGTGATCTTGATGTCTGGTCTTCCCGGGACTGGCAAGGATACCTGGATCAAAGAGCATTATCCGGAATTACCTATGATTTCACTGGATGAGATCCGCAAAGAGATGAAGATTTCCCCAAGGGGCAATCAGAGCGAGGTGGTGGAAATCGCCAGAGATCAGGCCCGGGAGTTGCTTAGGAAGAAACAATCTTTTATCTGGAACGCGACCAATCTCAGTCCCATGATCCGCAAGAAGCAGATTAAGATGTTTACGCAGTACCATGCGTCTACCCGAATCGTATACTTAGAAACTGACTGGAACGAGCAGCTTCGCCGCAATGCCTGCAGAGCAGATGCTGTTCCCGAGCAGGCTATTTGCCGTATGATGGAGGAACTGATCCCGTCGGAGGCGAAGGAATCCACTTGTGTTCAGTGGATCTGTGTATAAGCATAGTTTTCGAGATAACATCTATCTAATTTCTATCTGCCCAATGTAAGGCTGAGTTGGCAACAATGGTTTAATAAAAGGGAGAATAAGTATGGATAAAACAACAAATAAGCCCAAATCTCTTGATGAAATGACGATTAAGGAAGCTTTGCTGAAAGATGTTTCTGAACTGCAATTTAGGAGTACGGTCATCATGGATCCTGCACCCACACCAATGATCCCGATTACTCCGATCGTGATTGGAAAGAAGATCATTAAAGGGACGAAAAAAGCATTTGATGCAATAAAAAATACGAAATAAAAGCACACGGAAAAAGAGGAAAGGAGCACCAAGATGGATTTGATAATCAATCAAAAGGTCCCCGGCTGCGCTGATGGTAATTATCATGTCAAGGCTAAGGGCTGTATTGCAGCGTCCTTGCACTGGGCAGATGAAAACGGTGCTCTTCCTGACTGGCAGAGCTTTGCGTATCTTCCCATTGAAACCAACGGTGTGGGTATGTATAAGATGGAGGGCAGCAGAGCGATCCCAAGAGGTGCAACCCATGTGTTGGCCAGGGCTGTCTCCGCAGATTTTTCTTCTGTTGAAGAATGCCTTGTTCCCATTCCAAAGATGACAGAGAGGCCTGCAGAGGGGCCTATACAGCGTTTTCTGGTGATGACGGACCTTCACTTAAGCAGCAAGCCCTGGCAGGTTCGTAAGGCCCTGTATATGGGCAGAGATTATGACGCAGTGCTGATCACCGGTGACATGACCAACGACGGCACCCAGGAGCAGATGGAACTGTTCTGGAAGTGTGTGACGGAAGTGATCCCGGATATTCCGGTGCTTGCTGTTACCGGAAACCATGATTATCCCAGATTTCCGCTGCCTCAGATCCCTTATGGAATGTGTGACTATCCTGCCCTGCAGCAGAAGCTGCTGGATCGGGCGGAAAGTATGGGGATTTCCTATCAGCAGGATGACAGCGGTACTTACGTAGCAACTATGGGCGATACGGAAATCATTGGTCTGAATGCAGCCACCCATTGGCGGCGGTTTAAGTTTCCGGACAATGCCCAGCTGGAATGGTTGATGTTCCACTTGCTGGAAAGCAAGGCAAAGCGCCACATCATTCTCTGCCATGCACCTCTGCGGCTCCACCATCCCTATCCGCCGGAAAATGGAGAGTGCTATTTAAGCCGTGACAGTGTTCTGCAGCGTATTATTGATGTAGAACGGACAGAAGTGATCTTCCTTTCCGGACACACCCATTATTCCATGAACTGCCGGGAAAGCTGCGTGGAAATGGCGGAACGAAACCACCTCTATATCAACGCCGGTTCCATCCGTCCCACGGCACTGAAGCAGGACGAGCCTCTCCAGCCGGAATGCTGGACAGAAGGAAATGTGCTGGAACTGCTGGTTGGGGAGAATCAGACAACGATTACCGGAATCTCTATGAAGACCGGACAGAAAATTGCCAGAGGTCATTATTCGTTTACGAAGTGAGGATTTGCTATGGATATTGAATATGTGAAGAAAAATGCTACCGTTTCCGGAGAGTGCAGAGAAAGCTTTCAATGGTACTTTCTGGATGGTGATTTGTATATCGAAGGAACGGGCGCATTGGATTATGTGGAGGATTGGAGTTGTTTTTATGATCCTCCGCTTGACCAATATTGGAAACGGAATAAGCCGGTGGAACTTCCCTGGAAAGAACATATCTACCAAGTTCGTCATGTTGTAATTGCTTCTGGTTGCACAGAGCTGGGGCTGGGATGCTTTGAAAACCATATCAATTTGGAGACGGTCTCTATTCCGGACACTGTTCGGAAAGTGGGGCTGTTTGCATTCAGCCATTGCCTCAAATTACAGGAAGTGGTGCTTCCGGGAAATGTAGAGATAATTGATGATTATGCATTCGAAGGATGCATAACTCTGCGGAATGCAGAGATTTCGGATACAGTCAAAATCATCGGAGTAGGTGCTTTTGATGTATGTTGGGAACTGGCTGATTTCCAGATGCCCAAACAAGTGAAGCGAATCGAAAAAAATGCATTCAGGTCCTGTAAGAAACTTACTTCAATTGTTTTGCCTGATGGGTTACAGGTGATTGGTGATTATGCATTTTGGGGATGTGAGAGTATAAAGAATCTAGTTATTCCTAAATCCGTAGAGAGTGTAGGTGAAAATGCATTCTGGGCTGTGGAAGAAGTTATTTACAACAAATAAAGAAAGGAAGAAAGATATGAAGCAAATCACTGGCCGTTACGCAACGGCAAGCGTATATACAGACATTATTGAGGAAACCGCAACGGAGCAGATCCGGCAGCTGTGTGACCAGTCTTTTGTGGAGGGCTGCTCCATCCGGATCATGCCCGACGTTCATGCTGGCACCGGCTGTGTTATCGGCTTTACAGCTGATCTAGGTGAGCGGGTGATCCCCAGCATCGTTGGCGTGGATATCGGTTGCGGTATGCTCACCGTGGAGCTGGGCAAAGAGACCATTGACTTTGCCAAGCTGGATCAGGTGGTGCGCCAGTTTATCCCTGCCGGTTCTGAGGTCCATGAAACTCCTGCTGCGGAGTTCCCAAGATTGAAAGACTTGCTAATCTATAACAAGCTTCGTAATCTGCCCTGGATCGAGAACAGCCTGGGTACTCTGGGCGGCGGCAACCACTTTATCGAGGTAGATGTGGATGACAAGGGTACTCACTATCTGGTTATCCACACCGGCAGCCGGAATTTGGGCAAGCAGGTGGCGGATTATTATCAGGAGCTGGCTTACGACATTCTCTATGGCAAAATTCAGGAGGAAGAGCAACGCCGGGCATTGATTGCAGAATATAAAGCCGCAGGGAGAACGGCTGAGCTGGAACAGGCTTTGACGAATTTACGAGTGGAAATCGAGAATCAGATCCCGAAGAATCTCTGCTATTTGACCGGTGATGCAAGAACTGCGTATTTGCATGATATGAATATCTGTCAGGAGTATGCAGTCATGAACCGCCGGATCATTGCCGACCGGATTCTCACCAATCTTCTGGGCCGTAGTCTGGATACTTTCCACTGCTTCCAGACCATCCACAACTATATCGACCACGAGTCCAACATCATCCGCAAGGGTGCAGTTTCCGCTAAGAAGGGCGAGCAGTTGCTGATTCCCATCAATATGCGTGACGGCAGCCTGCTTTGTATCGGCAAGGGCAATACGGAGTGGAACTGCTCTGCACCCCACGGCGCAGGCCGCCTGTTCAGCCGTGGTGCAGCCCGGCAGAACTTCACGGTGGAGGCTTATGCCAAGGAGATGAACGGCATCTATACCACCTCCGTCAGTGAGGACACCCTGGACGAGTGCCCCATGGCCTATAAGCCCATGGAGAGCATTGTTGCCAATGTGGAACCCACTGTGGAAATCGTCAAGGTGATTCGGCCTGTATATAACTTCAAGGCTGGGAAATAAAATCGAGATGTCTCTTTTCAAGGGACATATTATGTTGCAGCGCATGTTACAATAGCACCATCAAAAGGAGAGATAAAGATGGAGGAAAGAAATATGAAACACTCTGCATTTCACCCTGAAAAGATGTACACTTATCTGCGCGGCTACGCTTCCGCTCTGGAAATGAAGGATACGCTGAAAGCGCTGTCCTTTGCCCGGGAGAAGCACAAGGATCAGTTCCGCAAGAGCGGTGAACCTTATATCGTGCATCCGCTGACTATGGCCTGCAATGCGGTCAGCATGGGCATTAAGGAAGATGCCGTCATTGCAACCATTCTGCTCCATGATGTCTGCGAGGACTGCGGTGTCAGTGTTGGAGAGCTGCCTGTCAGCGATACTGTCAGGCACGCTGTGGATCTGATGACCTTCCGGGTCATGGAGGGCGAGACCAAGGAAATCGCCAAGAACCGCTACTACAATATGCTCATCCAAAGCCGGGAAGCCTGCATGACCAAGCTCATCGACCGCTGCCACAATGTATCCAGCATGGCAGGCACCTTCTCTGTGGAAAAGCTGAAGTCCTATATTGAAGAGACCCGGCACTACGTTCTGCCTCTGCTGCGGAAGGTGAAGAACCAGTATCCCGAGGATTCTGATATCCTGTTTGTGCTGAAATATCATATCGTCAGTGTGGTGGATTCCATTGATGCCACGATCCAGGTATTTGAGCAGGCATAATTCATGAAATAAGGACAAAGGAGGGATCACTGCATGGCAGTACGATTTTACAAGGATCATCGAAATGGACTGATCGATGATCATTCACAGATTCTGCTTCCCTGCAGTTACCACTATATTGGTGATTTCAGAAACGGGCTTGCAAAAGTCCAGCTGGACAGCTTGTGGGGGCTGGTCAATGAACGCGGTGAATTTGTGGTTCCTATTATATATGACAAGATCAAGCAGTTCTCCTGCGGCCTGATCAAAGTGAAGCGGAATGGACGGTATGGACTTCTTAATGGAAAGGGAAACATACTGATTCCCTGTGAATATAGGATCGAACGGCTGGATGACAACCTTTTCAGGGTGGAAAAAGATGGGTTGTACGGATTATACGATATTTCCGGAAAGCAGCTGCTTCCCTGCGACTACGATCAGATCTGCCAATGGGATGAGCGGGACGGTCGTTCCGGTTGTGCACCGGATGGGTTGTTCAAAGTCAGAAAGAATGGATCATATGGCATTGTCGACAAAAGCGGGAATATTATCATTCCGTGTGAGTTCCGTAAGGTAACCAGATATGGTTATGTTTATGATGCGGACGGACACTTTGGCCGGTATGACTTTTCCGGAACGTATCTGCTTCCCTGTGAGTTCTATTGCCCAAAGAGGATCGGGGATGGTTTTGTCTCGATTTATCGGGAAGGAGAAAAGGGCGTTTTGGATCTGGAAACAAGAAGCTTTATTCCCAATACGGAGCTGGGCTCTGGGTATCGGCGAATCACTGAAAACGGGAAATGGGGCATTACAGACAAAGACGGAAACACGGTCACTGGGTGCCAATGGGATAGAATTGCGGATCCACATGATGGTATTTTTGCGGTTAAGAAAGACGGAAAATGGGGTTTGCTGGACAAAACAGGAAAACCATTGGTGCCATGCCTATATGATGTGATTTTGGTTCCTCCGGCAAAGCGCAGCCATCGTTGTCTTTGGGAGCCGTTCAAAGTCAAACGCGACGGAAAATGGGGAGTTTTAGATTTGAACGGACAAGTTTTGATTCCTTGTGTTTGGGATGATGTGGACCGGTGGTGCCATGATTTGTTTGGTGTCCGTTCGGGAGAGACCTGGCAGGCTGTAAATGTAAAAGGTACAAAATAAGCATTACGGCGGCATTGCGGAAGGCTGCAATCACGCTGAAATGCCACGTCGTCAGCGTGGTGGATTCTATTGAGGCGACAATCGAAGTATTTGAACAGGAAAGATAAAGGAGATAAAGATGAAACTGAATATCCAAATCAAAGAAATTGATTTTTCTGATGTGATCATGAAGGTTATGCCTGTGTTGCGGGAAAAGGCGCCCAATGATGGCAGCGCAATCTCCAAGATCATCTCCGTGATCACCCAGCTTCCAGCTGAAGTGATTTGCACAATGCTGGATGCTGTATCTCGGGAGGATAAGCATGAAATCGTGGCACTTCTGGTTCGTGACAATCATGAGAAACTGAAGAAAATGTTAGCTCAGCTGCTGAAGCAGAATGACATCGATGTGTCTCTGGATGACATGACTCTTAGTGATGAAATGGAAGTGAGTATTGTGGTCAGCAATTTGAATTATGCAGCACTGGCTGCAAAATACCTTCCTATGGTGCGGAATAGCTTCATCATGGATGAGAATCCTGCCACAGCAATACTCACGGCACTTCTGAAACTTCCCGGTATGCTGCTGTACGGTGCGCTGGCAAAGATCCCCCAGGATAAGAAAGATGAGACTGTTGCGTATCTGGTCAACAAGAATAAGGATAAAATCATCGCAAAAATCGAGGATATGCTAGTGAAACAAGATATCCATATTCGTCTGGCGGATCTCAAAGTGGAAGTCTGATGATTGGTAAAACGATTTGTAAAAATGTCGCCTGAAAAGTGACGCAAAGGAAAGAATCAAGTTGTATAATGCGGTTGTAAGGATTCTTTTCTTACAACCGCATTTTGCTTAGGAAGAGGAGAAAATATGAGAACCATAAAAGAAGTTTTTGGCGTGGATAAGCCGATCATTGGTATGCTGCACATGACCGGTTATGGCCGGGACAGGATTTTGGAAAATGCCAAACGGGAAATTGAAATCATGTACCGCAATGGTGTCAATGCTGTTCTGGTAGAGAACTACTTTGGCGACCGGGTAGATGTGGAAAATGCTCTGAAATATCTGCAGGAGAATTATCCGAATAAGGTCTATGGTGTCAATATGCTGGGCTTCCCGGAAATAGCCTTTGATCTAGCCCGGAAATATGGAGCGAGATTTGTACAGCTGGATTCCGTCTGCGGCCATCTGGAGCCCAGTTATGAGAAGCCATTCCTGAAGAAGCTGGAGACTCTGCGAAGTGACGGAGATATCTTCCTGCTGGGCGGTGTCCGGTTTAAGTATCAGCCTGTTCGTTCCGGAAGAAGCCTGGAAGAGGATCTGAAGCTGGGTATGGAGCGCTGCGATGCCATCGTGGTTACAGGCGAGGGCACCGGCATCAGCACGGATCTGAAGAAAATCAAGACCTTCCGCAGTATTTTGGGAGACTTCCCGCTGATCGTCGGCGCAGGTATGACCGCGGAAACTGCACAGGAACAGCTTATCTTTTCCGATGGTGCCATTGTAGGCAGCTACTTCAAGGAGTTTGGCGAAGCAGAGTATCCTGTGGATGAGGAGCGCGTGAAGGAATTCATCTGCAAGGCCGGAGCTGGCAATGGTGTATGATACAATACAGCAGTCAGGGAGTCACACCCCTGGCTGCCACAAAAATACCATTTAGAAGCCCAATTTTGCCATGAGATGATAATTGGATGCATGATGTGATAGGATATCTCCATCAGGAAACAATACGGCGGCATAGTTCAATCTGGTAGAACAGCCTTTTCATACCCGGTATGTTACCGGTTCAAATCCGGTTGCCGCTGCCAAAAAGTTCAATCTTAGAAAGGGGAATCTAGATTATGTTTATGAAACCGAAATCACATTCCAAAAAGGAAAACAACATCTAAAGATTGCGGGCACAGTAAAAGCCCGCAGAAAGTGAGGCTTTTATTATGAATGAACTGATTATTGTTATGGGCGGATCCTTCAATCCCCCCACCATTGCCCACCAGCGGCTGCTGCTGGGCGCTGTGAACGCACTGGGAGCCGATAGGGGCATTTTCGTTCCCGCCTCCCACGCTTACGTCAAGACCAAAATGAAGCGCGCCAAGCACCCTGAGGAGACTCTGGTAGAACATCTCCGGCTGAAAATGCTGAACGCCATGGCTGAGGACGATTCCCGCCTGAGCGTGGATGATCTGGAGTACCACCGCAAGGGTAAGGGCTATACATATGAGACCATGCTGGAAGTTCAGGAGAAGTATCCCGATGCTACCCTTTACTTCCTGGCAGGCGGCGACAAGGTGGATATTTTCCCCCGCTGGCACCGGATCGATGAATTCCTGGAACGCTTCCACATCATCGTGGTGCGCCGGGACGGCGAAGATCCCGACGCTGTCATCGAAGCCAATGACTTCCTGCGAAACCATAAGGACAAGTTCCATGTGATTGAAGCGCCCGAGGGTATTGAGGGCATCAGCTCCTCTGCCATCCGGGACAAGCTCCGGGAAGGCGAGTCCGGTGCGGAAGAACTGTGCCATCCCAAGGTCTGGAAGCTGATCCAGGAAAACGGCGGCATCGGTAAGCCCACCATCCACTGCTTCCGGAACGAATACCGGTTCCTCAGCAACTTCTGGGATGCACCTGTGACCTACAAGGGCCTGACTTACCAGAATGCTGAGGCAGCCTTCCAGGCGCAGAAGTGCATCGACGAAGCGGAAAAGGTGCAGTTCACCACCCTCCGCTCCAACGAGGCCAAGCGGCTGGGCCGATATGTGCAGCTTCGTCCCAACTGGGAAAACGTGAAGCTGCCCATTATGGAAGAAATCGTCCGGGCCAAGTTCACCCAGAACGAGGAACTGAAGGAACTGCTTCTGGCTACCGGCGAGCTGGTTCTGGAAGAGGGCAACACTTGGCATGACACCTTCTGGGGCGTAGATGCCAAGACCCGGGAAGGCCGGAACCATCTGGGCCGGATCCTGATGCGGATACGAAAGGAATTGCAGGGCATTTAATAACCGCCCTGTTCCGAAAGGAGACAGAATGATCTACTACATTTCCGACCTTCATTTCGGTCACCGGAATGTGATTGCAATGGATGGTCGTCCCTTTGAGACCATCGAAGAGATGGATGCGACCCTGATCCGGCTCTGGAATGAGCGGGTCACGGATGAAGATGATGTCTACATCGTAGGCGATTTTGCCTATCACAACAATTACACCGCAACTTGGTATCTGCGTCAGCTGAAGGGCCGGAAGCATCTGATCATCGGCAACCATGACCGACATACGATTCAAGATACAAAGGCGATGGAATGTTTTGCATCCGTCGAGAAGATGACTCGGGTTGTCGACAATGACCGGGTTGTCAGCTTGTGCCACTTCCCGGTGGCGGAATGGAACGGTAAGCGCCGGGGCGGCTATCATGTCCATGGGCATCTTCATATCCGCCGGGACGAAGTTTATGAATTTATGTCCCGGTATGATAAGGCACTGAATGCAGGCTGCATGATCAACGGTTACCGACCGGTGACACTGGATGAATTAATTGAAAACAATCTCCGCTTCCGTCAGGAGGCGGGA